>DAIRCS010000176.1:0-7553 GCA_036796555.1 Rhodoblastus sp.
CGCCGCCTTCTTCACGCTGGAATATACCGAGCGCGACGTGCGCGACCGGTTTCGCGTCCTCGGCGCCGATTGTGCGCAATTCGAGGGATCGCTCGTCCTCGACTGCTCCGACGCGATAGACGCCGGCCATATCGTCAGGGCCTTGCAAGCGGCGCCGCGCGGCGCGCTCGTCGTCGTCGACTACCTGCAATTGCTCGACCGCAGGCGCGACAGCGCGACGCTGGACGAGCAGGCGCGCCTACTCAAGGCGTTCGCTGTCGAGAAGGGCGCGATCGTCGTCGTCCTCGCGCAGATCGACCGCTCCTTCGTCGGATCGCGGCGCGACTGCCCCGACCTTCGCGACATCCGTCTGTCGAACCCGCTGGACCTGCGCCTGTTCAACAAGACCTGCTTCCTGAACGCGGGCAAGCGCCGTTTCCGCGTCGCAGCCTGAGCGGCGCGGAGCTTCAGGCGTCGCGGTCAGATCGCCGCCGCGCCGGTCTCCCGCCGCCGCGCCGCCATTCCGCTGGCCACGATCGCCGCCACGATCCGGTCGGCGTGAGCCTGGTCCTGCGCCTCGACCACCAGCTCCACTTCCGTGACATTGACCGCGAGCGTGTTGAAGAAGCGCTGGTGCTGCACTTCCACGATATTGCCGCCGGCGGCGGCGACCGCCTGGGTCAGCGCGGCGAGCGCGCCCGGCTTGTCCGGCAGCTCCACCGTCAGATGCATGAGCCGCCCGTCGCGCGCGAGGCCGCGCATCAGCACGTTGGCGAGCGTGCGCGTGTCGATATTGCCGCCCGACAGGATCAGCCCGACCTTGCGGCCGGCGAATTCCGCGGGATGCGCCAGGAGCGCGGCGAGCCCCGCCGCGCCCGCGCCCTCGGCCACCGTCTTCTCGATTTCAAGCAACAGGATCACCGCCTTTTCGATCAGGCGCTCGGGCGCGGTCAGGACCGGCGTTCCCGTTTCCCGCAGGATCGCCATCGGCAGCGCGCCGACGTCGCGCACGGCGATCCCCTCGGCGATGGTCGGGCCGCCGACTGAAACCGGAACGCCGGCGAGCGTCTGCGCGGCGGCGGCGTAGGTCTCGACCTCGACGCCGACGACCCGCGCCCGTCCGCCCGTTCCGGCCGCCGCCAGCGCGCAGCCCGCCGACAGGCCGCCGCCGCCGACAGGCGCGACGATCAGGTCGAGATCGGGCGCTTCGCCGAGCATTTCCAGCGCCACCGTGCCCTGCCCCGCGATGACGGCCGGATCGTCATAAGGGTGGACGAAAACGAGATTTTCGCGCGCCGCGAGATCGCGCGCGAAGGCCGCCGCCTCGGCCAGCGTGTCGCCTTCGAGCAGCACGCGGGCCGCATGGTGGCGCGTGCGCGAGACCTTCGCGAAGGGCGTGCCCTTCGGCATGACGATGGTCGCCGCCACGCCCATCTGCTGCGCGTGAAAGGCGACGCCCTGCGCATGATTGCCGGCGGACATGGCGATCACCCCGCGCGCCCGCTCCTCCGGCGCGAGCGTCAGAAGCCTGTTGGCCGCCCCGCGCTCCTTGAACGAAGCGGTGAACTGCTGGTTCTCGAACTTGATCCACACGTCCGCGCCGGCGATGGCCGACAAGGTGCGCGACGGCGCAAAGGGCGTGCGCGCGATCCGGCCGTCGAGACGCCGGGCGGCCGCCTCGATATCGGCGAAGCCGACAGACGCCGTCATCTGTCCGAATCCTCATGCTGAGGAGCTTGCGAAGCAGTCGTCTCGAAGCATGGCCGCGCATTGCGCCTCTGGAGCATGCTTCGAGACGCGGCCTGCGGCCGCTCCTCAGCATGAAGGCGCCGGGTGGAGGGCGCGGTTTTCAATACACCACCACCGACCGGATCGACTTGCCCTCGTGCATGAGATCAAAGCCCTTGTTGATCTCCTCGAGGCTCAACACGTGCGTGATCATCGGGTCGATGGCGATCTTGCCGTCCATGTACCAGTCGACGATGCGCGGCACGTCGGTGCGGCCGCGCGCGCCGCCGAAGGCCGAGCCTTTCCACACGCGCCCCGTGACGAGTTGGAACGGCCGCGTCGAAATTTCCTTGCCGGCCTCCGCCACGCCGATGACGACGGACACGCCCCAGCCGCGATGGCAGGCTTCGAGCGCCTGCCGCATGACGTTGGTATTGCCGGTGCAGTCGAACGTGTAATCGGCGCCGCCGCCGGTCAGCTCGACGAGATGGGCGACGATGTCGCCGGAAATCTTCTTCGGATTGACGAAATGCGTCATGCCGAACTGCTTGCCCCAGGCCTCCTTTGAATCGTTGATGTCGACGCCGACGATCCTGTCCGCGCCGACCATCTTCGCCCCCTGGATGACGTTGAGGCCGATGCCGCCCAGGCCGAAGACGACGACATTGGCGCCGGGCTCCACTTTCGCCGTGTTGACCACCGCGCCGACGCCCGTCGTCACGCCGCAACCGATGTAGCAGGCCTTGTCGAACGGCGCGTCGGCGCGGATTTTCGCCACCGCGATCTCCGGCAGGACCGTGTAGTTCGAGAAGGTCGAGCAGCCCATGTAATGGAAGATCGGCTGGCCCTTGTAGCTGAAGCGGCTCGTGCCGTCGGGCATGAGGCCCTTGCCCTGCGTGGCGCGGATCGCGGTGCAGAGGTTGGTCTTGCGCGACAGGCAGCTTTTGCACTGCCGGCATTCCGGCGTGTAGAGCGGGATGACGTGGTCGCCGACCGTGACGCTGGTCACGCCCACGCCGACCTCGCGCACGATTCCCGCGCCCTCGTGGCCGAGGATGGACGGAAAAATGCCCTCGCTGTCGAGCCCGTCGAGCGTATAGGCGTCGGTATGGCAGATGCCCGTCGCCTTGATCTCGACCAGCACCTCGCCGGCGCGCGGCCCCTCGAGGTCGAGCTCGACGATTTCGAGCGGTTTCTTCGCCTCGAATGCGACAGCGGCGCGCGTTTTCATGGAATGTCCCGGATGCGGATTGAACGAATGCGCCAACAGAAACAATCGCTCCACGTGCGTCAATAGACACGGCCGCAATCTCTTAACCCTGCGCGCCAACGCCTCCTTTACGCTGTTGGCGGGACATGAACGCCGCTTAACCTTTCACTCAGTCAAAGCCGACAGATTGGCCGCAATGACAGGGCTGCAAGGCTCGCGGGAGTTGCGTCATGAGTCTCATCGCCTTCGAACCGCGCCTGCCGGATCTCGGCGCCGCGCGCGAACGCGCCCTGACCGTCTTCTTCACGCTCGCATTCCGTGCGCTGCGTTTCGCCCGCCGCCGCCGTCTCGAAATGGCGCTGGTCGGCGGCCTCGCGATCGTTCTGCTCGTCGCTTCGATCCTGTCCGCGCTCGAGGAGGCGCCCGCGCCGGAACCCGTCAAACCCGCGCCGGTCGGCTACTGGATGGACGTGTCGAAACCGCTCGCCATGTTCGCCTTCGATTCGCAGGAATTCGCCCCGGCCCCCGCCGTCTACGCCATGCGCCGCCATACGACTGGCGGCGGCCGCGAGGATATCCTGACTTTCGGCGACTTCGCCGGGGACGCCCCGTGGCTGCGCCTGACCATCCATCAGATCGGCGAGGAAGGCGCGGCCGACCAGTCGCTGTTCGTGGAGACCGCCCGCCATGCCGGCGAAGGCGGGCTGGCGCTGGAAAATCTCAGCAACGCCGCCGCATTGCCGACGCGTTTCGGCGTCGCCGAATGGGCCGACGCCCGCCTTTCCGCGCCCGCGGACGGCGCGAAACGCGAGAATTGCGCGACATTCCGCTTCGCCGAAACCAAGCCCGCGCTGCGCGTGTCGGGCCTCGCCTGTGGACCGGGCGGCCAGTCCTACAATCGCGCGCAATTGTCCTGCCTCGTCGGCCGGCTCGACCTGGCGGCCGCCGGCGGCGACGACGAATTGCAGAAATTCTTCGCCCGCCCGGAACTCGCCCGCGACGCCGCCTGCCCGCCGCGCGCCCGCCATCCGGGCCAGGCCTCGCCGGCGGAGGCAAAACCCGCGCCCCGCCGCGCGGCGCGCCGCTGACGGGTGGAACTGTCGCAGCGTTGATTTAGTTTACCGGACGGGTCGCCCGTTCGAAGCAAATCAGTCTATGCTCCCGGCGAACCCATTCGAGGTCGCCATGAAGACTATCGCCACATCCGCCCTTCTCGCGCTCGCCGCGATTTCCGCCGTCGCCGTCGCCACGACCGCCGACGCCCGCCCCCGCAAGCGCCAGGCCTATGGCGCCGACGTGATCGTCGTGCGCCCGCGCGCCTTCACCGATTCCGGCGTCGTCGTGCCGGTCGGCAGCCGCGAGGGCTACGTCATGCAGTCCACCTATTTCAACATGCAGCCCTACGAGCGCTATTCGCCCGGCATTCTGTGGCGTCCCGATCCGGGCATGCGCTGAGGTTGAGACCGAGCCTTCCGGTCTGACTGCTGCGGACTATTTTGCGGCTGATAAGAAGCCGGATATGGCGTCGATGAATCGTCTCGCTTCGACGATGGCGGCGTCGGCGTCTTGAGGCGTGAGCATTATGCCCGGCCCAACGGCATAATCGCTCATTTCCTTGAAGAGATAAGCCTTGGCGAGAAATTTCGGCAGGCTTCTGTCCACAGAGGTCATCTCATTTGCCAGCCGCATGAGCTCTGATCTTACGCCCGAATGCGTTTTTGCTATCCGCCCTGTCTTTTCAACGATGAACGCTTCCGCGGCGTGAAAGGCGGCGTAATAGGCGCACCGCGCCGCCAGCTTTGGGAGGCCGATCGCCGCCACTTTCGTGGCGTCCTCCAGATCTTCACGAGCCTTTTCGAGATAGCTGGCGGCCTCGGGGCTCACACGTCCACGCCTTCGCGTCTCAATTCGGCCATCAGCCCGGTTGTCTCGGCGTAACTTCCGGCTCTGAGGGGCAACGCATTGATGACGGCGCCCGTATCTCTGAGAATGTCCGTCTCGATCTCCGCGATACGATCGGCTTCCTGTCCGAGGCTTTGCAATTCCTCGATAAATACGGCGACGTCGTAATCGGAATCCGGCCGCGCGTCGCCCCGCGCGCGCGAGCCGAACAGCACGACGCGCTCAAGCCGCCGACCATAGGTCGCGGCAAGAGCCGAACGAAATCGGCGTATGACGGGGTCGATCGGGTCTGACACCGTCAAAGCCTAGCACAAAAACGCGACACACGGCAGATGACGCCAGGCAGGCCGGCGAGCGCCTTAATCGAGCCGCGCGAGAATCGCGTCGCCCATGGCCGACGTCGAGATCACGTCCTTCGCGTCGCCCTTGATATCGGCGGTGCGCAGGCCGGCCGCCAGCACGTCGGCGATCGCGCCCTCGATCTTGTCCGCCGTTTCGCCGAGCCCGAACGAATAGCGCAGGCACATGGCGAGCGAACCGATCATGGCGATCGGGTTCGCCATGCCCTTGCCGGCGATATCCGGCGCGGAGCCATGCACGGGCTCGTAGAGCGCGCGGCGCTTGTCGGTGACCTTGTCGACCTCGCCGAGCGAGGCGGACGGCAGCATGCCGAGCGAGCCCGTCAGCATGGCCGCGATATCCGACAGCATGTCGCCGAACAGATTGTCGGTCACGATCACGTCGAACTGCTTGGGCCAGCGCACGAGCTGCATGGCGAGCGAATCGGCGAGCTGGTGCTCCAGCTCCACATCCGCATAGTCGCGCTTGTGCAACGCCGTGATCACCTCGTTCCACAGCACGCCCGACTTCATGACGTTGCGCTTCTCGGAGCTCGTCACCTTGTTGCGGCGCTTGCGGGCGAGCTCGAAGGCGACGCGGCCGATGCGCTCGATTTCGTAGGTGTCGTAGACCTGCGTGTCGATGCCGCGCTTCTGGCCGTTGCCGAGGTCGACGATCTGCTTCGGCTCGCCGAAATAGACGCCGCCGGTCAGCTCGCGCACGATCATGATGTCGAGGCCCTCGACGATCTCGCGCTTGAGCGAGGAGGCTTCCGCCAGCGCCGGATAGCAGATGGCCGGGCGCAGGTTGGCGAACAACGCCAGATCCTTGCGCAGGCGCAGCAGGCCCGCCTCGGGACGCACGTCATAGGGCACGCCGTCCCACTTCGGACCGCCGACCGCGCCGAACAGAACCGCGTCGGCGGCCAGCGCCAGTTTCATGTCGCTTTCCGAAATGGAGGCGCCGTGCGCATCATAGGCGGAGCCGCCGACAAGCCCCCGCTCGATCTCGAATTTCGCCACGCCCATGGCGGCGAGGCGGGCGAGGACCTTTTCCACCTCCGCCATCACTTCGGGGCCGATGCCGTCGCCGGGCAGGAGGAGGAGCTTGTAGGTCGCCATTATCCGTCTCGATTAAGGTTGTCGGGCGTTTTGCTACAGAAGCCGCGCGCGGACGGCAAGTTTGGTTCGGGAATTGGATCGGGCGCCTCACCTCGACCGTCGCCGTTCCATTTCGGGACGGGCGGTCCTCCCGGAGGCGAAACGCAGATGAAATTTCGCGGCCTGTCCCTTGCGATCGGACTTTTCTTCGGCGCCGCCGCCACGGCGGCCGCGTTCAACATCCACACGATCATGCCCCACCAGCCCGGCAGGACGGCCGACTGGGTGAAGCGGATGAGCGTCGAGGATTACGGCCGGCAGCGCGTGATCTACCACATCGACCAGCGCGCGGGCCTGTTCAGCGGCCATTTCCGCCACATCCTGCAGATCGCCCAGAACCATGTGGACGCCGTCGGCGCCGACAAGCTCGACCTGCGTATCATCCTGCAGGGCGACGGCGTGGATTTCCTCTCCTGGGCGCGCGACAACCCGCAGGCGCAGGCGAAAATCGACAACCTCAAGCGGGAGGGCGTGAAATTCCAGGTCTGCCGCAACACGCTTCTCGCGCGCGGCATCGATCCGGACCGCGAGCTCTACGGCGTGAAGCAGACAGACATCGTCCGCGCGGCGGTCGGCGAGATCGCGTCGCTGGAGCAGCAGGGGTTCCAGTATATCAAGCCGTGATTGGCCCCCCTTCTCCCGCAGAGCGGGAGAAGGTGTCACGCGAAGCGTGACGGATGAGGGCGCCGAAGGGCGGAGGCTCGACCCCCGAAAGCCTTCAGACGCTGTGCTCCGTTTGCAGTATCGGAATAAGCGATCTGGAATAAAGATCGTCGCAATCGCGGCGCCCTCACCCGACCCTCGCTGACGCGAGGGCCACCCTCTCCCGCTTCGCAGGAGAGGGAAAGCCGATCTACGCCGCCAACTGCCGCAGCACGAACTGCAGGATGCCGCCGTTCTTGTAATATTCCAGCTCGTCCAGCGTATCGATCCGGCACAGCAGCGGCACGTCCTTCTTTGTCCCGTCCGGGTATGTGATCTCCGCCGTCAACTGGACGCGCGGCTTCAGCGCGTCGTCCTCGAGGCCCCTGATCGTCACCGTCTCGTCGCCCTTCAGGCCCAGCGCCTGCCAGGTCATGCCGTCGCGGAACACCAGCGGCAGCACGCCCATGCCGACGAGGTTCGAGCGGTGGATGCGCTCGAAGCTCTGCGCGATCACCGCGCGCACGCCGAGCAGTTTCGTGCCCTTGGCCGCCCAGTCGCGCGAGGAGCCGTTGCCGTATTCGGCGCCGGCG
>DAIRCS010000177.1:0-7545 GCA_036796555.1 Rhodoblastus sp.
TCGCGGCGTCGCCATGCGGGTGATACTTACCCATGACGTCGCCGACGATGCGCGCGGACTTGACGTAAGCCTTGTCGGGCGTGTGCCCGTTCTCGTGCATCGAGAACATGATGCGCCGATGCACGGGCTTGAGGCCGTCCCTTGCATCCGGAAGCGCGCGCGAGACGATCACGCTCATCGCGTAATCGAGATAGGAGCGCTTCATCTCGTCGACGATGGAGACGGGTCTGATGTCGGACGGCGGCGGGTCCTGCGGATTGGTATCGTTTTCGTCGGCCAAAGCGGAGCTTTCGGGAGGGCGTCGTTCGCCGGGAATCGGCAGCGCGGAGCTTACTCCATTCCGTCCGCGAAAGCGAATTCCGGAGTCAATGCGGAGCGAGACAACGACCTTTAATATCAGCTATTTAGATTGCCAGGCGCGACCCGCCGGCGGGCAACCCAGAGAAAGACCGGGACCGCGGCGAGCTGCGTCGCCACGCAGAAGACCGCGGCGAGGAGAATCGAGCGGTCGTAGAGCGCGCCGATGGCTGCGCTCCCCGCGAACCAGGCCGCGCCATATCCGGCCGTGAAAAGGCCGTAGGCCGACGCGCGCCGCTTCAGCGGAACCATGGGCGCGACGGCGGCGGGAATGATGGATTCGTGCACGCCCATGCCCAGCCCCCAGACCGCGGCGCCCAGCAGCGCGGCCCAGAATCCGCCGAAGAAGACCAGCGGCGCGAAGGCCGTCGCGGCGAGCGTCAGGCCGATCAGCACCTTGAAGCCGTAGCGGTCGAACAGCCGCCCGAAGAGCAGCGAGCCCGAGCCGCTCACCGCCATGGCCACGGCGTAGAAGATCGCCGTCCACTGGCCGGAGACGATCCCGTCCTTGCTGAAATGGTAGGCGATGAGCGGATAGTCGGCGAAGCCCATCGCCACAAGCGCCGCGCCCGCCAGATACGTCCAGAAGACGCGCGGGATGCGCCTGTCTCCGAAGGCCTGGTCGTCCTGCTCCTCGAAAGCCTCGGGATGCGGATAGACGACGCGTGCGAGCGCCAGCACGGCGAGGTTGAGAACGGCGGGAACGAGCAGCGTCGCGAAAGCCAGATGATAGTCGCCCGCATGGGCCAGGACCGCGGCGACCAGCAGAGGCCCGAACATCGCGCCAAACTGGTCCATCGCCTCGTGGATCCCGAACACCCAGCCGAGCCCCCCGCCCTGCTTGCCGGCGTGTGACAGCATCACGTCGCGCGGCGGATTGCGGATCGCCTTGCCGACGCGCTCGAGGACGATCAGCGCGGCGGCGGCGGGCCAGCTTTCGGTCAGGGCCAGCGCCGGCACGGAGGCCATCTGCACGACGTAGCCGAAGATGGCGATGGGCCAGAAGCGGCCGGTCGCGTCCGCCCAGCGGCCGGACACGAGCCGCAAGCCGTAGCCGAGGAATTCCCCGAGGCCCGTGACCACGCCGACCACCGTCGCGCTCGCGCCGAGAAACGCCAGGTAAGGCCCGAGCACGCTGCGCGCGCCTTCGTAGGTGAAATCCGCGAAGAAGCTGAGCACGCCGATCAGCAGGACGAACCGGATCGCCGCGCCGCGGCGGGGCGGCTCCACAGGAGGAGCGGCGGGAGTCGCGTTCAGGCCATCGGTCATGAGTCCTCCTCGCCAGCAGGCGTTTGGAGGAATCATCAGCCCCCGACGGGCGGTTCGGCGCGACGCGCCCGGTGGAATCCATCACCGACCGCATGGATAAGGACAGCGGCCGATCCAGGCAAGTCCGTTCCGGCCTCTCGCAACAGGCTTCAGACGCGTTTCTTCGCAGGCGTCCGGCGCGGCGCGGCTTTCGCCGCCTTGCGGGCTTTCGCGCGCGCTTTCTGCGCGGCGGTCCGACGCGCGGCCTCCAGCGCCGGACGGCACCAGCGGCGCAATTCGTCCTCGTCGTCCAGGGCGCTGTCAGGCAGGCTCCAGAAGGCGTTGGCGGTCACGACCTTGCCGCCCGACTTTTCGTAAGCGAAGGGGCGCGATCCCGCGGCCTTCAGCGCCGCGCGCTCGGCCTCATCGTCGGTCTTGATCCATATGTCGCCCATGACGCAGAGCGCGAAACAGGCGTCGTCGACATAGGCGCCGTGACCCGAAAACATGCGCTTCGTGCGCACGCGGGCGAAGGGAGCGAAGAGGTCTTCGATGGATTCGGCGTCCATATCGACATCAAGCCATGGCTGTCATTCCCGCGAAAGCGGGAATCCAGCGCCGGCCGTCATCGTGGATGTCGCCCTGGATTCCCGATCGCCTGCCTTGCAGGCGTCGGGAATGACGGATGGATCATGCCTGCGCTTGCGCCTCGTCGAGCTTCGCCGGCGTGATCGCCACGCTCTCGCCGCAGCCGCAGGCGGACGTCTGGTTGGGATTGTTGAAGACGAAGCCGGACGAGAGCTTCGTGGTCTGGAAGTCCATCTGGGTGCCCAGCAGGAACAGCACCGCCTTCGGATCGACCAGCACGCGCACGCCCTTGTCCTCGACCACCTCGTCGCCCGGCGCGGGCGCCTCGGCCATGTCCATCGTGTAGGACATGCCGGCGCAGCCGCCATTCTTCACGCCGACGCGCAGGCCGTAGAGCGGCTTGTCGGCGTTGGACATGATTTCCTGCAGGCGCGACGCCGCCGCGTCGGTCAGCGAGATCACATTCATCTTCGGGCGAACGCCCATCTTCTCCTCCATCAGGGTTCAAGGCCCTGCGACAAGAAACTGCCTCTACATATAGGCGCCGGACGCCTGAACGTCGAGTTACGATCAATAGGTCGGCCAGAGGCCGGGGGTGGCGAGTTCGACGAGATGGCCGTCGGGATCGCGGAAATAGATGCTTTCGCCGCCGCGCGGCCACGTGGCGCGCCCCTCGACCGGGACGCCGGCCTGCGCGAGCCGCGCCTCCCAGTCCGGCAGTTCCGCCGCGGCGACGGCGAAGGCGAGATGCAGCCGCCCTGCCCCGTCATGCGGCGGGATCGTTCCGCCGGGCATATGCGCCGTCTCCAGCGTCGCGCCCCTCGCGAACAGAAGCAGGACAGTGCGATCGCCGGCGTCATAGGCGACGAACCTGCCATCGCCGGGCGCGAGCCGCTTCAGGCTCATCACGCCTTCCCAGAAATCCGCCGCGCGCGCGAGATTCTCGACATAGAGCGAGGTTTCCAGAACGCCGCGCAGCGCGGGCGCGCGCGGAGAAAAAGAAGAAGCCGGTTTTTCGCCCAAAGCGCGCTCCCGACTTTTGCAGATCAGCCCGGCGTCACCACATGTCCAGCGCGACGCGCGCTTCCTCGGACATGCGGCTCTGATCCCACGGCGGATCGAAGACCATGTTGACCTTGGCGCCCGCCACGCCCGGCACGATGGAGACGGCGTTCTCAACCCATTGCGGCATTTCGCCGGCGACCGGGCAGCCCGGCGCGGTCAGCGTCATGTCGATGTTGACGAAGCGCGAGTCGTCGACCTCGACACGGTAGATCAGGCCCAGTTCGTAGATGTCGGCCGGAATTTCCGGATCGTAGACGGTCTTCAGCGCGGCGATGATGTCGTCGGTCAGCCGATCGTATTCCTCCGGCGTGATTTCGCTCGACAGCTCGATTGCGGGCTTGTTGGGAGCGAAGGGGGCTTCTTCCACTTGCGTCATGGCCGGTCAGCCTCAGGAAAACAGGGATTCGGCGCGCATGAGCGCGTTGGCCAGAGCGTCGATTTCCGCGCGCGTGTTGTAGAGCGCGAAGGAGGCGCGGCAGGTCGATGTCGCGCCGAAACGTTCGAGCAGCGGCATGGCGCAATGCGTGCCCGCGCGCACCGCGACGCCGGCGCGGTCGATGATCGTCGCCACGTCATGGGCGTGCGCGCCCTTCATCTCGAAGGAGACGATCGGGCCCTTGTCCTTCGCGGCCCCGAGAATGCGCAATGAATTGATGCGCGACAGGCGCTCCATGGCGTAGGCGGTCAGGTCGGCTTCATGCGCGCGGATGGCGGCGCGGCCGATTTCGTCCATGTAGTCGAGCGCGGCGCCGAGGCCCACCGCCTGCACGATCGGCGGCGTGCCGGCCTCGAAACGATGCGGCGGCGTATTGTAGGTCACGCGGTCGCGCGTCACGACCTCGATCATCTCGCCGCCGCCGTTGAAGGGCGGAAGCGTCTCGAGCCATTTCTTCTTGCCGTAGAGCACGCCGATCCCGGTCGGGCCGTAGAGCTTGTGGCCGGTCAGGACGTAGAAATCGACGTCGAGCGCGCGCACGTCGACGTCGAGATGCACGGCGCCCTGCGAGCCGTCGACCAGAACCGGCACGCCGTGGGCATGCGCGATCTTCACGATCTCGGCGATGGGCGTCGGCGCGCCGAGCACGTTCGACATGTGCGTGATGGCGACGATCTTCGTCTTGCGCGTAATCTGCCGCTCGAACGCCTCCAGATCGATATGGCCGTCGTCGTCGATCTCGATCCAGGTCAACACCGCGCCCTTGCGCTCGCGGTGGAAATGCCAGGGCACGATGTTGGAATGATGCTCCATGATCGAGAGCAGGATTTCGTCGCCCGCCCCGATGTGGTCGAGGCCGAAGGAGGAAGCGACGAGATTGATCGCTTCCGTCGCCGAGCGCGTGAAGACGATCTCGTCCGTCGATTCCGCATTCAGGAAGCGCCGCACGCTCGCGCGGGCCGCCTCGAAGGCGTCGGTCGCGGCGTTGGCCAGATAATGCAGGCCGCGGTGCACGTTGGCGTATTCGTGCTCGTAGACATGCGTCATGCGCTCGATCACCTGACGCGGCTTTTGCGCGGAGGCGGCGTTGTCGAGATAGACGAGCGGCTTGCCGTAAGGCTTTTCCGACAGAATCGGAAAATCGGCGCGCAGCCGTTCGACATCATAGGGCGCGACGATCCTGCTTCGCGCGTTCATCGGCGACTCCTGTGGGCGAGCCAGTCGGCGGTCTGGGCCGCGTAGCGCGCGCGCGCCGCCTCGTCGGCCACCAGATCGAGCGCCTCGTTGGCGAAGGCTTCGAGCAGCAGGGCCTCGGCCTCGCCGCGCGAAAGGCCGCGCGCCTGGAGATAGAAAATCTGGTTGTGGTCGAGCTGGCCGACGGTCGCCCCGTGTCCGCAGACGACGTCGTCGGCGAAGATTTCGAGCTCGGGCTTGTTGTTCATGCTGGCGCCCTCGCCGAGCACGAGCGCCTGGCTTTTCATGCCGCCGTCGGTCTTCTGCGCGTGCTGGCGCACCACCACCTTGCCCTGGAACACGCCGGTCGAGTCGTGATCGAGGATGTGGCGGAAGAATTCGCGGCTGACGCAATTGGGAACGGCGTGGTCGACGACGAGCGTCGTATCCGCATGCTCCTTGCCGCGCAGCAGCGACAGGCCGCCGAGCGACAGGGTGGAATGTTCGCCGTCGAGACGCGCGAAAATCTGGCGGCGCACCAGGCCGGCCACGGGAACGAGGCAGAAGCCGTTGAACGTCGCGTTCGCGCCCATGAAGACGAACAGGCTGTGCAGCGCGACGGCGTTCGCGCCCTGCTCGGCCACCTGCGCGGCATAGTCGACGCGCGCGCCGTCGCCGACGATGACGGTCAGCCCTTCGTTCGCCTGCGTGGCGTCGGGCGCGCAAACCGCGCTCGTCTCGTCGAGGGCGACAGAAGCGCCGGCGCCGACGATCAGGATGGAGCGGAGGAAAGCGGCTTGCGCGAAGCCGCCGCACATGAGGTTGAGGATCGCCAGCGGCCGCTCGACCTTGACGCCCGGCGCGACGCGAATGACCACGCCGTCCTGCATCAGCGCGGTGTTGAGGGCGACGACCGCATCGCCCTCGCCCGGCCCCGCGTCCTTCAGCGCGTCCAGCACGACAGGGTCGCCCGCGGCCAGCGCCGCCGACAGCGCCGTCGCCGTCACGCCGTCCGGCAGGGGCCCGTCGGACGACAAGTCCTCGCTGTAGACGCCATTGAAGATGACGAACCGATAGGCGTCGGTCTGCGCAACGGGCTTCTTCAGGCAATCGCGCGCTATCGGCAGCGTCGCCGTCTCCGGCGCGCGCACGAGCGCGGCGGTGCGCATGGCGCCGCGCAGGTCGGTGTAGTGCCAGGATTCGACGCGCCGGTTCGGCAGGCCGCTTTCCGCAAAGTGGCGCATCGCGTCCGCGCGCAGATCGCAGGCGCCCACAAGCCGGCGGTCGCCCTGATCGAAACGCTCGATCAGGGCTGTTTCCGCCTCGGTGCGGGCGCGCTGGAGAATGGGCCTGTTCATGCCGCTTCGCCCGTGAAGGCCGCGTAGCCTGACTTTTCGAGTTCCAGCGCAAGCTCGGGCCCGCCGGTGCGCGCGATCCTGCCCCTCGCCATCACATGCACCGTGTCCGGCTTGATGTAATCGAGCAGGCGCTGGTAGTGGGTGATGACGAGGAACGAGCGATCCTTGGCGCGCAAGGCGTTGACGCCGTCGGCGACGATGCGCAGGGCGTCGATGTCGAGGCCGGAATCGGTTTCGTCGAGAATGGCGAGCTTCGGCCGCAGCAGCGCCATCTGCAAAATTTCCATGCGCTTCTTCTCGCCGCCGGAAAAGCCGACGTTGAGCGGACGCTTCAGCATGTCCTGATTGACGCCGAGTTTTGTCGCCGCGTCTCGCACCTTCTTCATGAATTCCGGCGTCTGCAATTCGCCCTCGCCCTTCGCGCGCGCCTGCGCATTCAGCGCGGCCTTCAGAAACGTCATGGTCGCGACGCCGGGAATCTCGATCGGATACTGGAAGGCGAGGAAGACGCCGGCGTTGGCGCGCTCCGTCGCGTCCATGTCGAGCAGGTTGACGCCGTCGAGCAGGACTTCGCCCTCCTCGACCTCGTAATCCTCGCGGCCGGCGATGACGTAGGACAGCGTCGACTTGCCGGTGCCGTTCGGGCCCATGATGGCGGCGACCTCGCCGTCCTTCACGGTGAGATTCAGGCCGTCGAGGATCTTGCGGCCGCCGACGGAGACATGGAGATTTTTGACTTCGAGCATTTCTAATTCCGTTTCAGACGTAGTGGGGCGGTCGGACCGTCATTGCGAGGAGCGGAGCGACGAAGCAATCCAGAGCCGGGTCGCGCCTCTGGATTGCTTCGCTACGCTCGCAATGACGGGCGCGTCGTCACCCCACGCTCCCCTCGAGAGAAATGGCGATCAGCTTCTGCGCCTCGACCGCGAATTCCATCGGCAATTGCTGCAGCACGTCGCGCACGAAGCCGTTGACGATCAGCGCCGTCGCCTCTTCCGCGCTGAGACCGCGCTGCAGGCAATAGAAGAGCTGATCCTCCGAGATTTTCGACGTCGTCGCCTCGTGTTCGAAGACCGCGCTCGCGTTCTTGCTCTCGATGTAGGGCACCGTATGCGCGCCGCAATCGTGGCCGATCAGCAGCGAGTCGCAATTGGTGAAGTTGCGCGCGTTCGCCGCCTTGCGATGCGCGCTCACCTGGCCGCGATAGGTGTTGTTCGACTTGCCGGCGGAAATGCCCTTGGAGATGATCCGGCTCGTCGTGTTCCTGCCGAGATGGATCATCTTGGTGCCGCTGTCGACCTGCTGGCGGCCGTTGGAGAT
>DAIRCS010000178.1:0-7519 GCA_036796555.1 Rhodoblastus sp.
TGAAGCTGCTGCTCAACGAGGACATCGGCCCCGAGACGCTGCGCGAGCGCGACCCGAAGAAACTCATCCCGCCGCTGCACGGCGCGCTCTTGAAGAACGAGCAGGACGTGCACCTGTTCGAGCGGCTGGCGTTTTTGAACCGGCGGGAGAGGTGAGGGGCGATTCGACCGCGAAACGAAAAATACGCACGTTCGACAGCGCGATCGTCGCCGCGCGCTGGTTTCAGATGGTGATCAACGCGCCGAGCTTGGTGCGCAAATCGTCCAGCATGTCGACTGAAATCTTGCCGCCGGCGAATTTCATTGGACGAGCAAGTATGTCGATGCTTCGCAAATGGCTCAGCAGAATTTCACCTTGAACTGCTGAGCCTTCGGGAAGCACGACACTCGTCGGATAGGGCCGAACGCGAGACGTGATCGGGGCGACAATTGCGAAGCCGGTTTTTCGCGTGAAGAGGTCTGGAGATAACACCAACGCTGGTCGTCTGCCCCCTTGCTCGCGACCTGTCGGCGGATCGAAATCAGTCCAGATCAAATCGCCTGCGTCCGGGACGTAGGGCAGATCAGTCATCGTCGATGATCTCGCGGCCTACGTCCGGCCCCCAGTCGTAAGCCTTTGCATATTCGGCTCGCCAATATTCGTCGGGCTCGTCGCCAAACAAATCCTTGAGCGTCAGCTTGCGCGCCGCCGGCTTGACGACGATCGCGCCGTCTCCCGCGATGATCTCGACTTCGCTGCCGACTTCGAGGCCGAGCGCGCGCGCAGCATCCGCCGGCAGGCGGACGCCAAGGCTCTTGCCCCATTTTCCGATCGTCGCGTGAGACATGGCTTGCGATCCTGAGATATCTCTAAGATATCTCAATTCGAAGGAGAATTCAAGATTTTCGCAAAGTGGCGATTTGCTTCGGCGGTAAATGCTGTCGTCGCCTGCTTTTATCGGGCCGAATTTGAAGGACGAAGTGGAATTCTCGCAGGCGCGCCCTCGCGGCATTCAGTCCTTTTTGTCCTCGGTTTTCTCCAAACATGGATTGTAGAAACCGCCCGGCTGACGATCCTCCCATTCAGCGAAAAATCCATTTAAAATCATAGCAGCAACTGACATGATCAAGCTCAGCCAGAAAGGCAGGGATGATGCCGCCGTTATTATTGCGGCCGCCGCCAAGCAAATGGCGCTCACGAGGATCATCAGAATCCAGCGCATAGTCCGTTTTCTCAATATTATCTCATCAGCACTCCAATATAATTCTATTATTTACGGCGTGTGAATATATGCCATGAAATGCAGTTAAATCACGTGCCTTCGAAATTGCTCGCCAACACAACCTCATAGATCTTGCGCTTCGCGGGCATCGATAGCCGTTCAGGAAACGGTCGAACCGCGCCCAGTTCCCACGCGAGCCATCCTTCCTCGAACGAGTTCGCGCAGGCCGCGAGCATGTCATGCCGCGCGAAGGGGCGCACGGCCCCGACGCGAACAAGGGCGACAGCCGCGCCGACGTCCTCGTCCCCACGTTTCAGGAAGCGTTCGTTCTCGACGATCACGAGGTCTTCGTCGGGCATCAGATCAGGCCGCCAGCGCCTGATCTCCAATGTCTTTTTTCCGGCCGCGATCAAACTGCCGCCAGGACGAACGATCGAAAGCGCCTTTGTCAGGATGCCCATTCACGCATCCTAATCGTCGCAAGCGCGTTCACGATAGCGCCCGCTCTCCCTTACCCCCGGATCGCGCTTGCGCGCGTCCGGGCGCAGGCTTGTGGGGAGGGGAGGAAGAAGGGGCGCGCAATCTTGCGACGTATTTCGCATCCCCGGCACCATAATGTCGCAGGATCGCGCGACCCCCACCTTCAGGCGAAATCGGCTTTGCCGATTTCTGCCGACCTCCCCCACAAGGGGGGAGGGGATCAGACTCGGGGCTTCCCTACTCCCTCACCACCAGCACCGAGCACGTCGCGTGCCGCACCACGGTCGTCGCGTTGGAGCCCAGAAGATAGGTCGACATCGCCGGCCGGTGCGAGCCGATCACTACGAGGTCCGCGCCCCATTCCTTCGCCTCGGCGAGAATCTCGGGATAGATGCCGCCGATGCGCACGATGCTGGAGAGGCGGTCGGCGGGGAGTTTGATATCCTTCAGCATGTCGGCCAGCGCCTTTTCGGCGTTGGCCCTCTGCATCGCGTCGAAATCGGCGGGCACGTAGTCCATGAAGGTCGCCGGCAGCAACGATTGCACGTTGATGAGCCGCACGCGGCCGCCCGCGACATTGGCGATCTCGACCGCCGCGCGGATGGCCGGCTGCGCGGGCGCGGGCTCGGCGAGGTCGACGGGAGCGAGAATGGATTTGAACATGGCCGGTCCTTCCTTGTTACCCAAGATCCGCGGCGAGGCTAGGCGCTGCCCGGCGCCGGCGCGTTGCGGCGGATCAACGCGCGCGCCCGCGGGCTGGCGTGACGCTGAAACGCGCTGCGATCCGATCCGTTCACGCCGGCCTTCGCCGGGAGGATCGCCGATTTGACCCGTCCGCCGCAACCATCCGGCGCGATCGAGGCGCGCAACCAGACCTATTTCGACGGCGCCGCCGCGCGCCGGGTCGATGTGCGGCTCGGCGACACGCTGCAGGTTTTCGAGAACGGCGCGTTTCTGTCCGCCTGGGCGCTCGCCGACATCAGGCGCGTCGCCGGGGCGGGGGCGCTGCGCATTCGCGCGCTGGCCGCGCCGCCGAAAGCCTGGTGCGAGATTTCCGATCCCGCGCTCGCCGCCGCCGTGCGGCGGCGCTGCCGGCTGCTCGACGGCGAGGGGCAGGAGAAGCGCGAGTCGTCGTGGCGGCTCGCCGCGCTGGCGACGGCGGGCGTCGTCGTCATCGCCGCGCTCGTCTGGTTCGTGATCCCCGCGATCGCCGATCGTCTCGCGCCGCTTGTGCCGGCGCGCGTCGAGAAGCGGCTCGGCGCCGCCGCCGAATCGCAGGCGCGCGCGCAATTCAGGGGCGGCCTGTGCGCCTCGCCCGCAGGCGCCGCGGCGCTGGCGCGGCTCGCCGATCGTCTCAAGGCCGCTGCCGGCGCGCCGCTCGATGTCAGCGTCGGCGTCATCGCCTCGCCCGTGCAGAACGCCTTCGCGCTACCCGGCGGCCGCGTCTACCTGTTGCGCGGCCTGATCGAGACCGCGCAATCGCCGGACGAGATCGCGGGCGTGCTGGCGCATGAATTCGGCCATGTCGCGCATCGCGATTCGCTGCGCGCGGCGCTGAAGCAGGGCGGCGCGGCGCTGGCGATCGGGCTCGTCACGGGCGGCGCCTTCGGCGCGGGCGCGATCGCGGCGGCGGCGCGCGCTTCGCTGTCGTCGGCCTATTCGCGCGAGGCCGAGCGGGAGGCCGACGATTTCGCCGCCGCGACCCTGACCAGGGCCGGGCGTCCGGCCCGCGCGCTCGGCGACATTCTCGCGCGCATCGCGCAGGCGGAAGGCGCGACGCCGCTCGACTTCCTGCGCGACCATCCGCTGACGCGCGACCGCCGGGACCGGCTCGAAAGCGAGACGGCGGCGGCGAAACGCGCGCCGCCCATGCCGGCCGGGGGATTGCCGGCGCTGCGGGCGATCTGCGCGCGCTGAGCGTTCAGCGGGTCGGCTTCTCGTAGGGCGAGCCGCCGGGCTCGCCACCGGCGAGGCCGCCGCCGCGCGCCGCGGGATCGGGCATCTGGCTTTCGTTCACGCTCATGCAGCCGGACAGGACGAGCAGAAGAAACAGCGTGGCGAGCGCGCGCATCGGATGGACTCCCGAGACCCTGCGCCTGCGGTAAGCCAGCCGGCGGCGAAGCGCAAGCTTTGCCGCGTTACGGCTCGGGCGGGGTCTGGCCGACCTCGTCCGCCGTCATGTCGCCGCGCGGCGCGAGCGGGGGAATATGATCGTAGGCGGCGATCGCCTCCTCGATGCGGCGGCCGATCTCGGGATTGCGCGCCATCAGCGTGCCGAGATCGCCGGCGTCGAGCACGAGAAGTTTCGACGGCAGCGTGGTGCGCACCGTCGCCGCGCGGCGCGTCCTGCGCATGATGGCGATCTCGCCGAAGAACTGGCCCTCGCCGAGGCGCACGGCGTCGTGCGGCAGTTCGACCACGACTTCGCCGGCGGCGACGAAATACATGCAATGGGCTTCCTCGCCGCGCCGCACGACGATCGTGCCGGCGGGCACGGTCTGGGCGCGCAGGTAATGCATGATCTCGGCGATCTCGGAAGCGTCGAGCGTGGCGAACAGCGGGACGTGCGCGATCATCGACCAGGTGACGACGAATTCGCGGCGATGGATTTCCTCGGCGAAGGCGGTGGCGACGATGCCGACGGGCAGCGCGAGCAGCAGGAAGCCCATGAAGGCGGTGACGCCCGCGATCACGCGGCCGACGACCGTCACCGGAACCACGTCGCCGTAGCCGACCGTGGTGATGGTGACGACCGCCCACCACATGGCCTCGGGAATGGAGCCGAACTTGTCGGGCCGCGCGGCATGTTCGGCGATGTGCATGGCGGACGCCATGACCAGCACGACGCCGAAGATGATGACCGCCGAGGCGCCGAGCGCCTTGCGTTCGGCCTTCAGCGCGGCGGCGAGCGAGCGCATGCCGGGCGAATAGCGCGCGAGCTTGAAGAAGCGCGCGAGGCGCAGCAGCAGCAGCACGCGAAAATCGCCCGGCAGGAAGAGGCCGAGATAGAAGGGCGCGATCGTGGCGAGGTCGACGATGGCGTAGGGCGTGCGCGCGTATTTCAGGCGCGCGCGCAGCGGCGTCATGCCGAAATAGGGCGCGCTGTCGGGCGCGCTCCAGATGCGCAGCGCATATTCGATGGAGAAGCCGACGAGCGCGACGATCTCGATCGCGTCGAACACGAGCGCATAGCGCTTCTGCAGTTCGGGCGAGGTCTCCAGGACCACCGATGCGACGGACAGGATGATGAGGGCGATGATGGCGGCGTGCGCGAGCCGCGCCGTGCGATCGTTGACGCCGCCGTCGAGAACGTAATGAACGCGCCGGCGCAGGCGCGCGATGCGCGCGCGCCGGCGGGCGATCATCCCGCGGCTTTCTGGCGCAGCGCGCTTTCGATCGCCTCGAGCGCCGCGGGGATCTGCGAGCCGTCCGGCCCGCCGGCCTGCGCCATGTCGGGCCGGCCGCCGCCGCCCTTGCCGCCGAGCTTCTCCGAGGCGATGCGCACGAAATCGACGGCGTTGAAGCGGCCGGCGAGATCGGGCGTGATCGAGACGACCACGCCGCCCTTGCCGTCGGCGCTCGCATTGCCGATCGCCACCACGCCGGAGCCGATCGTCTTCTTCGCCTCGTCGGCGAGCGACTTCAGGTCCTTCATCTCGACGCCGGCGACCGCGCGCGACAGGAATTTCACGCCCGCGATCTCGCGGAAGGGCGCGGCCTCCGCCGAACCTCCGCCCATGGCGAGCTTGCGGCGGGCCTCGCCCAGCTCGCGCTCCATCTTCTTGCGCTCCTCGATGAGCGCGGCGAGACGGTTGGCGGCCTCGTCCGCCGGCGCGCGCACCAGGTTCGCGATCTCGCGCAGGCGGCGGCTCTCCGCGTTGAGATGATGGCGGGCGCCGTCGGCCGTCTTGGCCTCGATGCGGCGGACGCCCGAGGCGACCGCGCTTTCGCCGACGATGGTGACGAGGCCGATGTCGCCGGTGCGCGCGACATGCGTGCCGCCGCAGAGCTCGACCGAGAAGGCGCGGTTGGCGCCCCGATTTTCATTCAATTGCCGGCCCATCGAGACGACGCGGACCTCGTCGCCGTATTTCTCGCCGAACAGGGCGCGGGCGCCGGATTCGATGGCGTCGTCCACCGCCATCAGGCGTGTCTCGACCGGCGAATTCTGCAGGACGACGGCATTGGCGATGTCCTCGATGCGCGCGAGCTCGTCGTCGGCGATCGGCTTGGGATGCGAGAAGTCGAAGCGCAGGCGGTCGGGCGCGACCAGCGAGCCCTTCTGCGCGACGTGATCGCCGAGCACGAGGCGCAGCGCCTCGTGCAGCAGGTGCGTCGCGGAATGGTTGGCGCGGATCGCGGCGCGGCGGGCGTGGTCGACCTGGAGTTCGACGGCGTCGCCGACCTTCAGTTCGCCCTCCTCGACGACGCCCTCGTGCACGAAGAGATCGCCGAGCTTCTTGCCCGTGGATTCGACCTTGAAACCCACGCCCGCCGCGCGCATCCAGCCGGTGTCGCCGGTCTGGCCGCCGGACTCGCCGTAGAACGGCGTCTGGTTGAGGATGACGGCGGCCCTGGCGCCCTTCGGCGCGGACGCGACTTCGGCGCCGTCGATCAGGATCGCCTGCACGACGCCTTCGGCCGTCTCCGTCTCGTAGCCCAGAAATTCCGTCGCGCCGAGCTTTTCGCGCAAACCGAACCACACCGCTTCCGTCGCCGCTTCGCCGGAGCCGGCCCAGGCCTTGCGCGCTTCGGCGCGCTGGCGCTCCATGGCGGCGTCGAAGCCCGCGGTGTCGACGGAGAGGTCGCGGGCGCGCAGGGCGTCCTGCGTCAGGTCGAGCGGGAAGCCGTAGGTGTCGTAGAGCTTGAACGCCGTTTCTCCGGAGAGCGACTGGCCGGCGACCAGCGTGCGCGTCTCGTCCTCGAGGATGGACAGGCCGCGCGCGAGCGTCGTGCGGAATTTGGTTTCTTCCGTGCGCAGCGTCTCGACGATGAGCGGCTCGGAGCGGATGAGCTCGGGATAGGCCTGGCCCATTTCGCGCACGAGCGCGGGCACGAGCTTCCACATCAGCGGGTCTTTCGCGCCGAGGAGCTGCGCGTGGCGCATCGCGCGGCGCATGATGCGGCGGAGCACGTAGCCGCGGCCCTCGTTGAGCGGCGTGACGCCGTCGGCGACGAGGAAGGCGGAGGCGCGCAGATGGTCGGCGATGACGCGGTGGCTGGCGGCCTGCGGGCCGTCGGGATCGACGCCGGTCTCCTCGGCGACCGCGCGGATCAGCGCGCGCATGAGGTCGGTCTGGTAGGTCGAGGTCACGCCCTGCAGGAGCGCGGCGATGCGCTCGAGGCCCATGCCGGTGTCGATCGAGGGGCGCGGCAGCGGCACGCGCTCGGTCGGCGAGATCTGCTCGTATTGCATGAAGACGAGATTCCAGAATTCCAGGAACCGGTCGCCGTCCTCGTCCGGGGAGCCGGGCGGGCCGCCCGCGACATGCTCGCCCTGGTCGAGGAAGATTTCGGAGCAGGGGCCGCAGGGGCCGGTCTCGCCCATCGACCAGAAATTGTCGGAGGTCGCGATGCGGATGATGCGGTCGTCGGAGAGACCGGCGATCTTCTTCCAGAGGCGGTAGGCCTCGTCGTCATCGTGATAGACGGTGACGAGGAGGCGCTCCTTCGGCAGGTCGAAGTGTTTGGTGATCAGGTTCCAGGCGAGCTCGATCGCGCCGTCCTTGAAATAATCGCCGAACGAGAAATTGCCGAGCATCTCGAAGAAGGTGTGATGCCGCGCGGTGTAGCCGACATTGTCGAGGTCGTTGTGCTTGCCGCCGGCGCGCACGCATT
>DAIRCS010000179.1:0-7461 GCA_036796555.1 Rhodoblastus sp.
GTGCCGTATTTCTTCATGTGGCTGAGGCCGGCGCCGCCGAAATAGCGCAGCGCCAGAGGAATTTCCTTGGCGTCGACGATCTCCTCGGCCGCCTTGTCGAACAGTTCGAACGGGCTGGGCCGATCCTCGAAGATCGAGCCGAGCGCGCCGGGGCGCATCTGCTCGAAGCCGAGCGCCAGCACGCAATCGGCCGCGCCGGATTCGACCGCCTGCCGCGCGAGGAACAGCGCGGTCGAGCCGGTCGAGCAATTGTTGTTGACGTTGACGACGGGAATGCCGGTCAGGCCGAGCGGGTAGATCGCGCGCTGGCCCGCGGTGGAATCGCCGTAGACGTAGCCGGCGTAGGCCTGCTGCACGTCGGCGTAGTCGATGCCCGCGTCCTGCAGCGCGAGACGGCCGGCGGCCTCGCCCATCTCGTTGTATGGCGCGCTGGCGCCTGGCTTTGCGAAGGGAATCATTCCGACGCCGGCGACAAGGACCTTGGAGCCCATCCTATCCTCCCGAATTTTCCAACTGGACTTTATATGACCGACGGGTCATATACGTGATGTGGAGAGGCTGTCAACGGCGAACGCCGCCGCGGCTGCTGCGTGCGCGATCAGGAAGAGCGGGAGGATTGTCCAGACGCAGACGAACACGCCGAGTGCAAAACGACCGAACATAAGAAATCGTATGGGAGGAAGGGATGGAGACGACACACAAGGGCCTCGCGCTCGCCGGCGCGCTGGTTATGTCGACGGCGCCCGCCGCGACGGCCGCGACCTACAGCGTCGGCGCGTCCGACACGGAAATCAGGATCGGCCACACGACAGCCTATAGCGGGCCGGTCTCGGCCTTTGGCGCGGGCGGACGCACGCTGCAGGCGTTCTTCCGGATGGTGAACGACGCCGGCGGCATTCGCGGGCGCAAGGTGCAGATCATCTCGCTCGACGACGGCTACAGCCCGCCCAAGGCGCTGGAGCAGACGCGCAAGCTCGTCGAGAGCGACAATGTGCTCGCGATCTTCGGCGTCTCCGGCTCGCCGACGAACGCGGCGACGCAAAAATATCTCAACGGCAAGGGCGTGCCGCAGATCCTGATCTCGACGGGCGCCTCGCGCTTCAACGACCCGAAGGCCTTTCCCTGGACCATGCCGTTCTGGCCGGCCTACACGCTCGAGCAGAAAACCTACGTCGACTACATCCTCAGGACGAAGCCCGGGGCGAAGATCGGAATCCTCTACGCCAACGACGATTACGGCAAGGACCACCTGAACGGCGTCAAGGCGGCGCTGGCCGCAAGTCCGGGCGCCAAGGCCTCGATCGTCGCGGAAATCCCGTACGAGACCTCGGACGCCACGATCGACTCGCAGATAGTGAATCTGAAAGCCTCCGGCGCCGACGTGCTCATCAGCGCGACGACGCCGAAATTCGCGGCGCAGGCGATCCGCAAGGCCCGCGAGCTCGACTGGAAGCCGCTGCAGTTCGTCGCCAACGCATCGAGTTCGATCGCAACCGTGCTGACGCCCGCCGGGCTCGACAATTCCGTCGGCGTGATCACCGCCGCCTTCCTCAAGGCGCTCGGCGATCCCGCATGGGCGAACGACAAGGACATCGCCGCCTATTACGATTTCATGAAGAAGTGGAATCCACAGGACAATCCGCAGGACTTCTACGCGATCGTCTCCTACGTGAACGCCAACATGCTGAAGCATGTGCTGGAGAAATGCGGCGACGACCTCACGCGCGAGAACCTGATGAAACAGGTAGCGGACATCCACGACGTCCACCTGCCGCTGCATCTGCCGAACATCGTTCTTAAGACGAGCGCGACGGATTTCGGCGCCTTCAAGACGTTGCAGCTCCAACGCTTCGACGGGGCGCGCTGGGTCAATCTGGACTGATCGCGGCGGGACAATACGGGAGGGGAGCAAGAATGAGCACGACCTATGGATTGCACCGCGCGCTGCTGCTGAACCGCAATGGCGTCGCGATCAGCTTCGAGGGCCGCAGCCGCACCTGGGCAGAGACCGGCGACCGGGTCGCACGCCTCGCCGGCGCGTTGCGCGGTCTGGGCATCGACAAAGGCGACCGCGTCGCCGCGCTCATGCTGAACCAGGACCGCTATATCGAGCTCTATCTGGCGGTGGCCTGGGCCGGCGCGGTGATCGTGCCGCTCAACATCCGCTGGAGCGCGCTCGAGAACGAAGACGCCATCCGCGACTGCCGGCCCAAGGTCCTGTTCGTCGACGCCGCCTTCGCCGGCATGGGCGCGGAGATTGCGGCCAAGGTCGGCAGCCTTCGTCTCGTCTATGCCGACGATGCGGCCAACCCGATCGGCTCCGCCGGCGCGCTCGACTACGAGACACTGATCGCCGATGCGGCGCCGATCGATGACCGGGAGGCCGGCGACGACGACCTCGCCGGCATCTTCTACACGGGCGGCACGACCGGACGCTCCAAGGGCGTGATGCTCAGCCACCGCAACCTGATGAGCAACGCCCGCAACATGCTGGGCGAAGGTCTCGCCTCGCAGGGCGGGACCTACCTCCATGTCGCGCCGATGTTCCATCTCGCCAATGCGGCGGCGATGTATCTGCATTTCCTGGCCGGCAATTCGCACGCCGTCGTGCGCATGTTCACGCCCGACGCCACCGCGCAGGCGATCGAGAAATTCAAGGTCACCGAAACCCTTCTCGTCCCGACCATGATCCAGATGACGGTCGATCATCCGGATCTCGGCAGGTATGACCTGTCGTCGCTGCGCGCGGTCCTCTACGGCGCTTCGGTCATCAGCGAGGCGGTGATGGACCGCGCCATGGCGAAGCTGCCGAACGCGCAGTTCTTCCAGGCCTACGGCATGACGGAACTGTCGCCGTGCGCGACGATCCTGCCCTGGCGCGACCATATCGGCGAAGGCCGCGCCAAGGGCCGGCATCGCGGCGCCGGGCGGCCGACCTTCCTGGTCGACGTGCGCATCGTCGGCGCCGACGACAAGCCCGCGCCGCGCGGGACAGTCGGCGAGATCTGCGCGCGCGGCGAGACCGTCATGATGGGCTATTGGGAGCGGCCCGAGGAGACCGCGAGAGCCGTCGTCGACGGCTGGATGCATACCGGCGACGGCGGCTACATGGACGAGGACGGCTATATCTATGTCGTCGACCGGATGAAGGACATGATCATCTCCGGCGGCGAGAACATCTATTCGGCGGAAGTGGAGAATTGCATCGCGCAACATCCGGCCGTCGCGCAATGCGCGGTGATCGGCATTCCGCACGAGCAATGGGGCGAGACGGTTCACGCCGTCGTCATGCGCAAGCCCGGCGCCGACGTCACGGCCGACGAGATCATCGCCTTCTGCAAGGAGCGCATCGCCGGCTACAAGTGCCCGCGCAGCGTCAAGATCCAGGACGAGTCGCTGCCTCTGTCCGGGGCCGGCAAGATCCTCAAGCGCGATCTGCGCGCGCCCTACTGGCAAGGCAAGCAGCGCGCGGTCAACTGAAGGGAGACGGGTTCATGTCCATGGTTCGTATGGAGCGTCGGGGCGCGGTCGCGATCGTCACCCTCGACAATCCCGAGCAATACAACGCTCTGGCGGCCGGCGTTCTCGCCGGCCTGAACGCCGCGCTCGACCAAGCGATCGCAGATCCGCAGATCCGCGCAATTCTCCTGACGGGCGCCGGCAAGGGGTTCTGCTCCGGCGCGCAGTTCGGCGGGGACACGTTTTCGCGCGGCGAGAGCATCGGCGAGATGATGCGCGAAAGCATCAGCCCGCTGATCGAGAAGCTGCACAATTCGCCCAAGCCCGTCGTGACGGCGGTCAACGGACCGGCCGCCGGCGCCGGCGTCGGCGTCGCGCTGGCCGGCGACATCGTCTTCGCCGCGCGTTCGGCGCGATTCATCCTCAGCTTCGTGCGGCTCGGCGCCGTGCTCGACGGCGGCACGTCGCTGTTCCTGCAGCGCTCGATCGGCGCGGCGCGCGCCCGCGCGCTGGCGCTGACCGGCGAGCCGCTGACGGGCGAGCGCGCCGCCGAATGGGGCCTCGTCTGGAAATGCGTCGACGACGACGCACTCCATGCCGAGGCGCTGGCGGCCGCCGAGCGCCTCGCCGCCGGCCCGCCGCTGGCGATCGCGATGATCAAGAGGCAGCTCGACGACGCGTGGACGGACGAACTGGCGAAAACGCTTGAGGAAGAGGCGGCGGCGCAGACGCGCGCCTTCGTCACCGCCGACCTGCGCGAGGGCGCAGCGGCCTTCGTCGAGAAGCGCGCGCCAAAGTTCACGGGCAAGTGACAGCAAGGAGGGAGAAAACGATGGGAGCGCCAAAGACAAGCGTCGCGGACCGCGCGCTGGGCAAGATGGTCGTCGGCGGGATTCTGACGACGGCGGCGCGCCGCTTTCGCGACCGCGAGGCGATCTATTGCGTCGGCACCGGCCGGCGCTTCAGTTACCGTCAGATCAACCAGCGCTGCAATCGCCTGGCGCACGGGCTGACCGGCCTCGGCTTTTCCAAGCCGGACGTCGTCGCTTTCCTGTGCAGCAACCGCGCGGAGCTGCCGGAGATCTATTTCGCGCTCGCCAAGCTCGGCCTGGTCGGCATTCCCCTCAACTACCGCCTCGCGCCGGCGGAGATCGTCGCGCTGATGCAGGCGATGGGCGCGAGCGGAATGATCTACGAGACGCGCTTCGCAGCGGCGGCCGAGCAAGTGAAGTCGAAACTGCCGATCGAGCGGTTCGTCGCGATCGGCGACGCGGCGCCCGACTGGGCGGTCGCCTACGAGGATCTGCTGGCGCGGTCGGCGGACGTCGAGCCGGACGTCGTCGTCGAGGAGCACGATCCTTTCTACTTCAATCTCACATCCGGCACGACCGGCCTGCCCAAGTCCTATGTGCTGACGCATCTGAACAATGCCGTGATCGGCCAGATGTTCGAATGCTACGACATGTCGCGCAACGACGTGATCATGACCGTGTTCCCGGCCTTCGGCCGCGTCGGCTACGCCTGGATCGTCGCGGGCATGCTGTTCGGCGCGCGCAACGTGATCATGGACTTCCATCCCGGCGAATTTCTTCGCCTGGTCGAGCAGGAGCGGGTGACGCTCCTCAACCTCGTCGCGACCATGGCGGCGATGGCGCTCGCCGAGCCGACGCTGAAGCAGCGCGACCTGTCGTCGCTGCGCGGGCTCGTGTTCGCCGGCTCCATGTTCCCCGCGCCCCTGCGGGAGAAGGTGCAGGCGCATCTGTGCCCGAACATCTACGAATATTACGGGATGCAGGAAACGGGCGCGCTGACAATCTCGACGCCGGAGGACCGCAGGTTCCGGCCGGAGTCGATCGGCGCGCCGATGGCCTTCGCCGATGTGCGGATCGAACGGCCGGACGGCGGCGTCGCCGGTCCGAACGAACTCGGCGAGATCGTCGGCCGTTCGCCGGCCACCGTGACCGGCTATTTCGCAAATCTCGAGAAGTCCGCGGAAACCTTCCGCGGCGGGTACGTGCACACCGGCGATCTCGGCCTGATGGACGAGGAGGGATTCGTCTTCATCAAGGGGCGGCTGAAAGACATGATCATCACCGGCGGGCAGAACGTCCACGCCGCCGAGATCGAGGAGACATTGCTGGCGATCCCGGGCGTCGCCGATTGCGCGGTGTTCGGCCTGCCGGACGAAATGTGGGGCGAGCGCGTTTCGGCGCTGATCGTGCGCGACGGCCAGAAGGGCGAGGTGAGCGCGCAGGCGATCGAGGCGCATTGCCGCGAGCGGCTCGCCGGCTTCAAAATCCCGCGCACGATCCTGTTCGACGAGCAGCCCCTGCCGCGCACGCCGACCGGCAAGGTCCAGAAGTTCCTGCTGGTCGAGCGGTTTTCGGGCGAGAAGAGCTGAAGCCGCGCCGGCGGCGGCCTTGACCTCCTGCCGGCTAGGCAACATTGGTCCCTGGAGGAAACCGAGGTGAGTCGATGAGCGCCAGACGCGCGCAAGTATCGCCCTGGGCGCCGTTCGAGGACAGGCGGCGCGCGCGGGACGAGAAGAAGCATGCGGTGCTGCGCACGGCCGCGCAGCTCTTTCTCGACGTCGGATATCACCGCGCCACGCTGAACGACGTCGCGACGCGGCTGAACATCACCAAGCCGGCGCTCTACAATTATTTCCGCAGCAAGGAGGAAATTCTCGACGAGTGCTACCGTCTCGGCCAGCAGATGGCGGAAGAAGCGATCGCCGCGATCGACGAGGAAGGCGGCGACGGCCTGACCCGGCTGCGCAAGCTGATCCGCGCCTACGCGTTGCTGATGACCATCGATTTCGGCATGTGCCTCGTCAGGCTCGACGACCGGGAATTATCCGGGGACGCCTATCGGCGGGTGCGCGCCGAGAAGCGGCAGGACGATCTGGCCTTCCGCAGATACATAGAAGCCGGGGTGGCCGACGGGTCGATCGTCAAGTGCGACCCCAAGCTCGCCGCCTTCGTCATCGCCGGATCCCTGAACTGGATCGGTCACTGGTACCGGGAGGGCGGAGCCTATTCGGCTGATGAGATCGCGGACCATTTCGCCCGCCTTTTGACCACGGGCCTGGAGGCCAGGCGCACCCGGGGGCGCGGCCAGTCCGGCAAGGACGGCCGAGCGAACTCCCGAACGCAGGCGCGCGCTCGCAGGAAACCGGCCCCTGGAGGCGAAGGCCGTTAGCGCGGCCTGGGTCAAAACGTCCGTTGCTGGCCGCGGAGCAAGGGCCGCCAGCCCGGAAGCCCGACGCTCGTCGTCCCTGCGCTACGCCCGGAAGCCCGGGTCCAATCTGTCGAGTTTGCGGATCAACGCCGGCCAGACGAGTTTCTCGGCGACTTGAGACATCCCGCCGGAAGATGCGAGCGCCGCATTCTTCGCAATCACGTCCTGCGCGGTCGGGTGATCCATATCGCTGTCGCCCAGCATGCGCGTGCGCACCTGCATCGTGCAGGCGCGCTCGAGAAAATACATGCGCAGGAACGCGTCCGCGCAGGTGCGTCCGACCGCGAGCGTGCCGTGGTTGTGCAGGAGCATGAGGTTTTTCGAACCCAAGTCTTTCTGCAGGCGCGGGCGCTCATCGTGGTCGAGCGCAACGCCCTCGTAATCATGGTAGGCCAGATCGGGCAGAACCAGTTGCGCGGTCTGGTTCAAGGGCAACAGGCGCTCCTTCGAGGTGGAGACCGCAGTTCCGTCCGGCGTGTGCAGATGCATGACGCAGCCGGCGTCCTCGCGCACTTCGTGCACGGCGGAGTGAATCGTGAACCCCGCCGGGTTGACCGGATAATCGCTCCTGCCGACGGGCTGTCCGTCGAGCCCGATCTTCACCAGGCTGGAGGCCGTGATCTCCTCGAACATCATGCCGTAGGGATTGATCAGAAAATGATGCGCCGGGCCCGGAACGCGCGCGGAAATATGCGTGAAGATAAGGTCGTCCCATCCATAGAGCGCGACGAGGCGATAACAGGCGGCGAGATCGACGCGGAT
>DAIRCS010000180.1:0-7424 GCA_036796555.1 Rhodoblastus sp.
TCATCAACGGCCGCAAGTGGTGGTCGTCGGGCGCGGGCGACCCGCGCTGCAAGATTGGCATCCTCATGGGCAAGACGGATACGTCGAAGCCACGCCATGAGCAGCAGTCGCAGATTCTCGTGCCGCTCGACACGCCCGGCGTGAAGATCGTGCGCATGCTCCCCGTCTTCGGTTTCGACGACGCGCCGCACGGCCATGCGGAAGTCGTCTTCGACAACGTCCGCGTACCCGCGGAAAACCTGATCCTCGGCGAGGGCCGCGGATTCGAGATCGCGCAAGGGCGCCTCGGCCCTGGCCGTATCCACCATTGCATGCGCACGATCGGCGTCGCGGAAGCCGCGCTTGAGAAGATGGTCAAGCGCCTGCAGAGCCGCGTCGCCTTCGGCAAGAAGGTGAGCGAGCAGTCCGTGTGGGAGCAGCGCATCGCCGAGGCGCGCACCGACATCGAAATGACGCGCCTTTTGACGTTGAAGGCCGCCGACATGATGGACAAGGTCGGCAACAAGCACGCCAAGCTCGAGATCGCGATGATCAAGGTCGCGGGCCCGCGCATCGCGCTCAAGATCATCGACGACGCGATCCAGGCGCATGGCGGCGGCGGCGTGACGACCGACTTCGGTCTCGCCAAGGCCTATTCCGGCATTCGCTCGCTGCGCATCGCCGACGGCCCGGATGAGGTGCACAACCGGCAGATCGCGCAGATGGAGATGCGCAAATACACCAACCGGGAAGTGAAGAACTGATGGCCGGCGCGTCGGCCTCCACCGACGACGTCTTCGGTGGGACCAAGCCGGTCGAGGAGCGCCATCGTTTCGACGAGGCGCGCCTTGAGGCCTGGATGAAGGAAAACGTCAGCGGCTATCAAGGGCCGCTGACCGTTTCCCAGTTCAAGGGCGGGCAGTCGAATCCGAGCTTCCGGCTCGACACGCCCGGCCATTCCTACGTCATGCGGCGCAAGCCGCTCGGCAAGCTCCTACCGTCCGCGCATGCGGTCGACCGTGAGTTCAAGGTGATCTCCGCCCTGCATCCGCAGGGCTTTCCCGTCGCCAAACCCTGGGCGCTCTGCGTCGACAACGACGTGCTGGGCTCCTTCTTCTACATCATGGACAATGTGGAAGGCCGCATCTTCTGGAACGGCGCGCTGCCGCAGGCGACGCCGGAAGAACGCCGCGCGATCTACGAGGCGGAAATTTCCACGCTCGCACGCCTGCACAATTACGATCCGAACGCGATCGGCCTGTCGGATTTCGGCAAGCCGGGCAATTACTTCTCGCGCCAGATCGACCGCTGGACCAAACAATACAAGGCCTCCGAGACGCGCCGCATCGAGGTCGTCGAGAAGCTGATCGAATGGCTGCCGCGCACCGTGCCGACGCAGGAGCGCGTCTCGGTCGTGCATGGCGACTATCGCATTGACAACATGATCTTCGATGCGAAGGAACCGCGCGTCGCCGCCGTGCTCGACTGGGAATTGTCGACGCTCGGCGATCCGTTGGCCGATTTCACCTATTTCCTGTCGCACTGGGTGATGCCGCCGGAAGGCCGCAGCGGGCTCTCGGGTCTCGATCTGAAGGCGCTCGGCATTCCCTCGATGGAAGAGGCGGTCGCGCTCTATTGCAAGATCACCAATCGTCCCGGCCTGCCGCAGCTCGACTGGTACTTCGCTTACAACATGTTCCGGCTCGCCTGCATCACGCAGGGCATCGCCGGCCGCGTCCGCGACGGCACGGCGGCGAGCGCGCGCGCGATGGAAGCAGGCTCGCGCACCGAACCGCTCGCCAACATGGCGTGGTCTTTCGCGCAGAAGGCGGGGGCTTAAGGCCCTCGCTTCAACCACGATCATCGCCGTCATTGCGAGGAGCGAAGCGACGAAGCAATCCATCCATGCGGAAAAGCCCGGTGGATGGATTGCTTCGCTGTCAGACGAAGTCGCCTGTTGGCGACTTCTGTCGGGTTCGCAATGACGGACAAATTGCAGAACGAAAAGAGGAAACGCCGCATGGAACTCTTCGATCTCACCGGCAAGACCGCCATTATCACCGGATCTTCACGCGGCATTGGAAAAGCCATTGCCGAGCGCATGGCGGAACACGGCGCGCGCGTCGTCATCTCCTCGCGCAAGGCTGCGCCCTGCAATGAGGTCGCCAAGGAGATCAACGCGAAATACGGCGAGGGCCGCGCCATCGCCATACCCGCCAACATTTCCTCGAAGGAGGAATTGCAGCGCCTGGTCGACGAGACGAAAAAGGCGTTCGGCGACATTCACATTCTCGTCTGCAACGCCGCCGCCAATCCCTATTACGGCCCGCTGGCGCAGATTTCCGACGACGCCTTCCGCAAGATTCTGGAAAACAACATCATCGCCAACAACTGGCTGATCTCGATGGTCGTGCCGGAAATGCGCGCGCGCAAGGATGGGTCGGTCATGATCGTCTCCTCCATCGGCGGCCTGCGTGGCTCGCCGGTCATCGGCGCCTATTGCATCTCCAAGGCGGCCGACATGCAGCTCGCGCGCAATCTCGCGGTCGAATACGGGCCGGACAATGTGCGCGTGAACTGCATCGCGCCGGGCCTCATCAAGACCGATTTCGCCAAGGCCCTTTGGGACGACCCGGAAACGCTGAAGCGTTCGACTTCGGGCGCTGCGCTCAAGCGCATCGGCGATCCCGACGAGATCGCGGGCTGCGCCGTCTTCCTCGCCGGCAGAGCCGGCGCCTTCGTGACGGGTCAGAATTTCGTCATCGACGGCGGCGCAACCATCTGAGGTTCGTCATGACGCACGAGCTTCCCGCAGGCTGGCCCGCCGTTTCTCTGGCGCGCGCGCACGAATTGCTGACGGCGCCGGGCGCGCCGTTCGAAATGGCGGAAGCCGTCATCCGCGGCCACAGGACGCGCATCTGGAAGAACGCGCCGCCGACGCTGCGCGATGTCTTCGTCGCGGGACGCGCCTTCGGCGACCGCACCTTCCTCGTGCACGAGGACGAGCGCGTCAGCTTCGAGACTTTCGCGCGCGCCTCGATCGCGCTCGCGCGCTGGCTCCAGGCGCAGGGCGTGCGCAAGGGCGACCGCGTCGCCATCGTCATGCGTAACCTCCCTGAGTGGCCGGTCGCTTTCTTCGGTGCGCTGCTGACAGGCGCGATCGCCACGCCGCTCAACGGCTGGTGGACCGGCGAGGAGCTGCTTTACGGGCTGAAAGACTCCGGCGCGAAAATCGTGATCGCGGACGCCGAGCGGTTCGCGCGCATCGAGGCGCACGTGTCGGAATGCCCCGACATCCAGCGCATCATCGTCACGCGCGCCGACAAGGCGCCTGCCGGAACGATCGCTTTCGAGGAGATCATCGGCGCGCCGATGGAATGGGCCGCGCTTCCCGATGCGCCGCTGCCGGACGCGCCGCTCGAACCCGACGACGACGCCTCGATCCTCTATACGTCGGGGACGACAGGGAATTCCAAGGGCGCGATCCAGACGCATCGCAATGCGACCTGCCCGATCCTCGCCGCGCAATTCGCCGCCGCGCGCAATTTCATCCGGCGCGGCGAGCCGCTCCCGGCGCCGGACCCGAGCATCCAGCGCGCGCTGCTGCTCGCCGTGCCGTTCTTCCATACCACCGGCGCGCACGCCATTCTCTGCCCGTCGCTCATGACGGGCACGAAGATCGTGATGATGCGCCGCTTTGACGCCTTGCGCGCCATGCAACTGATCGAACGCGAAAAGATCACCTCCGCCGGCGGCGTTCCGACGATCGCCTGGCAGATCATCGAGCACCCCGACCGCGAGAAATACGATCTCTCCTCGCTCGAAGTCGTCTCCTACGGCGGCGCGCCGGCCTCGAGCGAGCTCGTGCGTCGCATCGTCGAGGTCTTTCCGAAATCGGCGCCCGGCATCGGCTGGGGCATGACGGAGACGACCTCGACCTTCACCTCAAACAGCGCCGAGGATTATCGCAATCGTCCGGAAAGCGCCGGTCCCTGCATTCCCGTCTGCGACATGAAGATCGTGGATGAGTCCGGCGCCGAGCTGCCGCCGAACGCGACCGGCGAACTCTGGGTGCGCGGCCCCGACGTCGTGCGCGGCTACTGGAACAAGCCAGAAGCTACGGCGAACGCCTTCGAGGGCGAATGGCTGAAGACGGGCGATCTCGCCCGGATCGACGAGGAAGGTTTCCTCTATATCGTCGACCGCAAGAAGGACATGCTGATCCGCGGCGGCGAAAACATCTACTGCATCGAGGTCGAAGAGGTTCTCTACCGCCATCCGGCGGTGGTGGACGCCGCGGTGATCGGCCTGCCGCACCGCACGCTCGGCGAGGAGCCCGCAGCAGTCGTGACGCTGAAGCCGGATACGTTCGTCACGCAGGACGAATTGCGCGCTTTCGTCGGCGAACATCTCGCCGCCTTCAAGGTGCCGGTGCGCATCGCGATCTCGGACGAGCCACTGCCGCGCAATGCGCCGGGCAAGATCATGAAGTCGCAGCTCCGCGCCTTCTTCGAATAGCGCGAAAAAAGCGGGCGTCGCCGCCCGCTTTCTCATTCGATCTCCGAGGCCTCAGCCGCGATCGTTGTCGCGACCCCAGCCCCAGCGCATGCCATGCTCGTGCATCCAGTGGCCGACCCGGCCGCGCATGCCCGGCCGCACCAGCGCCGGCAGCCGATCCTTCTGTTCCGGCGTCAGCGTGGCGTAGAGCGGGGCGGCGGCGTCGGCTACCTTCTTTATCGCCTCGCCGCGCGCGATCTGCCGTTCGGCGCGCTGCTTCATGCCCTCGACCGGATCCTTCGGCCGCTCGCCGCGCGCCTTGTCGAACGCCTCGGTCATGGATTTCGCCATGTCGCGCACGGCGCCCTCGACCGGCGGCCAGAGCTTTTCCTGGTCCGCGGTCAGGCCGAGCCCGGCGTGGACCGCCGCGATGCGCGCATTGAGGAAGGCGGCGCGATCCTCCTTCGACATCCGGCGATGGCCCCAGCGCGGACCCATGTCGTCGCCCGGGCCCATGTCGTCGCCGGGGCCCATGCCCCAGTGGCGGCCCATCTCGCCGCGGGGACCGTCGCCGGGACCCCAGCCCGGCCCCCGGGGACCGGGTTCGGACGCCCCGGGCGGCGTCGGCGAGTTTGCCGGCGGCTGCGTCTGGGCGTTGGCGATGGCGAACGCGCCGGCGGCGCCGAGCGTCGCGACAAGCGCGATGGCCGTTGGCTTGATCAGTCTCATGTGGGTCTCCTGCACCAGAGGTGTCGATGATGCAGTAAGACGCGCGCGCCCGGCGCGTTCAACTTAAGGTTTGGCAATGTAGCCGGCGGCTGTCGCCCGGCGGCGCTTCAGGCGGCCGTCCACGGCGTCATGCCGCGTCGACGGCTGTCAGGCGCCGTCGTCCTCGCCCATCGGCGCCTTCATGTCCTCCGGACGCGGCATGGAGATGATGTTGTAGCCCGCGTCGATGTGGTGGATTTCGCCCGTCACTCCGGCCGACAGGTCCGACAGGAAATAGAGCGCCGATCCGCCGATCTCCTCGATCGAGACGGACTTGCGCAGCGGCGAATGCGCGCGCTGGAACGAATACATCGCGCGCGCGTCCGAGACGCCGGCGCCGGCGAGCGTGCGCACCGGTCCGGGCGAGAGCGCGTTGACGCGGATGCCCTGCGGCCCGAAGTCGTTGGCCAGATAACGCATGGAGGCTTCCAGCGCCGCCTTGGCCACGCCCATCACATTGTAGTTGGGCATGACGCGCGTCGAGCCGCCGTAGGTCAGCGTCAGCATCGAGCCGCCGTTGGGCATCAGTTCGGCCGCGCGTTTCGCCACTTCCGTGAACGAGAAGCAGGAGATCACCATCGTGCGCGAAAAATTCTCGCGCGTCGTATCGGCGTATCGGCCCTTCAATTCGCGTTTGTCGGTGAAACCGATGGCGTGAACGATGAAGTCGATCGTTCCCCAGCGGTCCTTCATCGCCGTGAAGACGGCGTCGACGGAGGCCAGATCCTCGACGTCGCAGGGCAGGATGAAGTCGGAGCCCGCCTGCTTCGCCAGCGGCGCCACGCGCTTGCCGAGCGCGTCGCCCTGATAGGTGAAGCAGAGTTCGGCGCCATGGGCGGCGAGCGTCTGCGCAATGCCCCAGGCGATCGAGTGCGAATTGGCCACGCCCATGACGAGGCCGCGGCGGCCCTGCATCAGGCCCTTCGTTGCTTGCGCGTTCATGTCGGGGCTCCGCTCAAGCATCGATGCGGCTGAACACGAGGGAAGCGTTGGTGCCGCCGAAGCCGAACGAATTGGACAGCACGGTCGCAAGCTTCGCATTGTCGCGCCGCTTGCGCAGGATCGGCATGTCCGCGAAGGCCGGATCGAGCTCCTCGATATTTGCGCTCTCGCAGATGAAATCGTTGTTGAGCATGAGCAATGAGTAGATCGCCTCGTGCACGCCGGTCGCGCCCTGCGAATGGCCGGTGAGCGACTTGGTCGCGGAGATCGGCGGACACTTGTCGCCGACGCCGAAGACCTCGCGGATCGCTTCGATCTCCTTGACGTCGCCGACCGGCGTCGAGGTCGCGTGCGGGTTGATGTAGTCGATCGGGCCCTTCACCGTCGCCAGCGCCTTGCGCATGCAGCGGATCGCGCCTTCGCCCGAGGGCGCCACCATGTCCACGCCGTCTGACGAGGCGCCGTAGCCCGTCAGTTCCGCGTAGATTTTCGCGCCGCGCGCCTTGGCGCGCTCGTATTCTTCCAGCACGACGATGCCCGCGCCGCCGGCGATGACGAAGCCGTCGCGATTGGCGTCATAGGCGCGCGAAGCGACCGCCGGGCGGTCGTTGTAAGACGACGACATCGCGCCCATCGCGTCGAACAGCACCGACAGCGTCCAGTCGAGTTCCTCGCAGCCGCCGGCGAAGACGACGTCCTGCTTGCCCCACTGGATCAGTTCGGCGGCGTTGCCGATGCAATGGCTCGACGTCGAGCAGGCCGACGAGATCGAATAGCTCGTGCCGCGGATCTTGAACCAGGTGGACAGCGTCGCCGACGCCGTGGAGCACATGGCCTTGGGCACGACGAAGGGGCCGACCTTCTTCGGGCCCTTGGCGCGCGTGACGTCGGCGGCTTCGACCTGCGAGCGGGTGGAGGGGCCGCCGGAGCCGACGATGAGCCCGGTGCGCTCGTTGGAAATGTCGCCGGGTTCGAGGCCGGAATCGGCGATCGCCTGTTCCATCGCCACATGCGCCCAGGCGGTGCCGCCGCCATGGAAGCGCATGGCGCGGCGGTCGACGATTTCTTCCGGCTTGCAGGTCGGCGCGCCATGCACCTGCGAGCGAAAGCCGAGCTTGGCGTATTCCTCGGCGAAGACGACGCCGGACCGCGCCTCGCGCAGCGAGGTCAACACTTCCTGGGCGTTGTTGCCGATCGAGGACACGATGCCCATGCCGGTGACGACGACGCGTCTCATG
>DAIRCS010000181.1:0-7421 GCA_036796555.1 Rhodoblastus sp.
AGCGCGGCGTGCTGACCACCAAGGTGCGCGAGGGCAAGGCTGAGGCCGGCGCGAAATTCGCCGATTATTTCGATTTCTCCGAACCGCTGACCAAACTGCCCTCGCATCGCATTCTCGCCGTCATGCGCGGCGAGCGCGAGGAGGTTCTCGACCTGCGCATGGTGGCCGATCCGACCGCCGATCCCGCCTCGCGCGTTCCCGGCCCCTATGAACTCGCCATCGCCGCGCGAGTCGGCGTTTCGGATCGCGGCCGGCCGGGCGACAAGTGGCTTGCCGATTGCGTGCGCTGGGCGTGGCGCACCAAGATCGAGATGCAGCTCGCCGTCGACCTGCGGCTGCGGCTGTGGACCCATGCCGAAGACGAGGCGGTGCGCGTGTTCGGCGCCAATCTGCGCGACCTGCTGCTGGCGGCGCCCGCCGGGGCGCGCGCGACGATGGGGCTTGATCCCGGTTTCCGCACCGGCGTGAAGGTGGCTGTGGTGGACGCGACCGGCAAGGTTGTGGCGACAACCGCGATCTTTCCGCACGAACCGCAGCGGCGCTGGGACGAAAGCCTCGCCGCGCTCGCTGCGCTGTGCGCCCGGCACAACGTCGATCTCATCGCCATCGGCAATGGCACGGCCTCGCGCGAGACGGACCGGCTCGCCGCCGATCTTCTGAAGAAGCATCCGCAGATCAAGGCGACCAAGGTGATGGTGTCGGAGGCCGGCGCGTCGGTCTATTCGGCCTCCGCTTATGCGGCGGCGGAACTGCCCGAGCTCGACGTGACGCTGCGCGGCGCCGTCTCGATCGCGCGGCGCCTGCAGGATCCGCTGGCCGAACTGGTGAAGGTCGAGCCCAAGGCGATCGGCGTCGGCCAGTACCAGCACGATGTCGCCGAGCACAAGCTCAATCGTTCGCTCGACGCCGTGGTGGAAGATTGCGTGAACGCGGTAGGCGTGGACGTGAATACCGCGTCGGCCAAGCTGCTCGCGCGCGTGTCCGGCGTCGGCGAGAGTCTGGCTGAATCGATCGTCTCCTATCGCAACGAGGCGGGCTCGTTCCGCAATCGCGCGGCGCTGAAAAAAGTGCCGCGCCTTGGCGCGCGCGCCTTCGAACTGTCGGCGGGCTTCCTGCGCATCAACGGCGGCGAGGACCCGCTCGACCGCTCCGGCGTGCATCCGGAAGCCTATCCGGTCGTGCGCCGCATCGCGCAGAAGGCGGGCGCGGATGTCTCGGCGCTGATCGGCAATGCGAAGATCCTGTCGTCGCTCAAACCCGCCGATTTCACCGACGCGCAATTCGGCCTGCCGACCGTCGTCGACATCTTCAAGGAGCTGGAAAAGCCCGGCCGCGATCCGCGCCCGGCGTTCAAGACGGCGGATTTCAAGGAAGGCGTCGAGACGATTTCCGATCTCAGGCCCGGCATGATCCTCGAGGGCGTGGTGACGAATGTCGCGGCCTTCGGCGCCTTCGTCGACATCGGCGTGCATCAGGACGGGCTGGTGCATGTCTCCGCGATGAGCCGCGCCTTCGTGAAGGACCCGCGCGAAGTGGCCAAGCCCGGCGACATCGTGAAGGTGAAGGTTCTGGACGTGGACGCGCCGCGCAAGCGCATCGGGCTGACGATGCGGCTGGACGACGCGGCCGAGCCGCGCAAGCCGGGCCCGCGGCAGGGCGACCAGATGACGCGCGGACAGGAGCGTTTCGCGCGCCAGCCCGACCGCAAGCCCGAGGCCGGCGGCGCGCTGGCGGCGGCGCTGGCGAAGGCGCAGCAGCGGCGGGGGTGAACGGTCCCGGGGCGTGCGCCAGAGCAGTTCGTCGTTTGGGGATACAGCGCCGTCATCGCGGTGCAGGTTCACGTATGCGGCGACCGGACCTCTTCATCGGAAGGGAGATCGGAAGGCCTGCCGCTCTCCCTCTCCCCGTGTGAACGGGGAGAGGGCCGGGGTGAGGGGCCAAACCGCGCAGCGCACGCCGGGCCCCTCACCCTGAACCCTCTCCCCGCAAGCGGGGAGAGGGAAAGAAGGCGCCTCAAAGCTCGGGCCAGAGCGTTTCACGGTGAAGTAGAACCATCCGGCCGTCATTGCGAGCGAAGCGAAGCAATCCATCCACCGGGATTTGATCCAGTTCCGGGGATGGATTGCTTCGTCGCTCCGCTCCTCGCAATGACGGCGTCGTTTCTACTTATTGATGAACCGCTTTAACACCGAAGTCGCGAACTGCGCGGCGCTGACGGCGGTGCGGTTCTCTCATCATCATGCGATCGACCGTCCTGCCGGCCGCGTCTCGTCCTCGGCCAGAAAAGCGTCGAAGGCGCGCTCGCCGGGCGGGGTGAACAGGACGGCGCGGCTCTTCGGATCGCGGCGGGCCCAGCCGGCGGCGAGGATATGTCTCAGGAGGATCGCGCCCAGCGCGCCGGCGAGATGAGGACGGCGCTCGCTCCAGTCGAGGCACAGACGGCATTGCGCGCGGCGCGCGCCGTCGAGCGGCGTGAGATCGACGCCCTCGGCAACGAGCCGCCGGCGGCCGGCCGGCGAGAGCGCAAGGCCCTCGGCGGTCGCGACGATATCGCCGCGCGCGACCATCGCGTCGTGCTGGCGCACGCCCGCCTCGCCCGCCAGATGATCGTAGCAGACGCGCGCGCGCCGCATCGCCGCGTCGCGCGGCCCGGGGCGCGTGCGCAGGCGCCCCGTGCGCGCGGCGAGCCCCATCATGCTTTCGAGCGCCGCCGCGACCGCCGGGCCCGCGAGGCGATAATAGCGGTGTCGGCCCTGCGCCTCGACCAGCAGCAGGCCGGCGTCGATCATCTTCGTCAGATGCGCGCTCGCCGTCTGCGCCGTCACGCCCGCTTCGTTCGCCAGCTCGCCGGCGGCGAGCGCGCGGCCGGACATCAGCGCCTCCAGCATGCGCGCGCGGGCGGGATCGCCGATCAGAGCGGCAAGGGCGGCGATGTCGGGCGTTCCGGCCATGGGCGCGCTCCTCGGGGCGTCGGCGATCGTATCCATCCGCAGATTTTAGCGCGCCCGCGCGCGCGACGCTTCGCTCCCGAACGAAACATCGCGCCGCGCGGAAATGCTAGGTCGTTTTCGTCGCACATCGAGGAGGCGCGCATGATCACCTGCTTCATCCGATACGAGATAGAGCCCTTCGCGCAGGAGCAATTCGAGGACTATGCGCGCGTCTGGGGCGAGGCCATCCCGCGCTGCGGCGCCGATCTCGTCGGTTATTTCGGGCCGCACGAGGGCTCGGCGACGACGGCCTATGGAATCTACGACATCGCCGATCTCGCGGCCTACGAAGCCTATCGCGCGAAATTGCGCGCCGATCCCGCCGGTCGCGCGAATTTCGACTTCGCCCGGCGCGAAAAGTTCATCCGGCGCGAGGACCGCATTTTCCTGCGCCGCCTGACGCCGCCTCGCCATCCCACGCCTTGACGCTATTTTGGGCGGCGGGCGAGGAGCTCGGGAGAGACGGGAATGAAGACGACGGAGCAGAAGCGCGCGGCCTTTCGCGCGCTGCACGCGCAGGGATGTTTCGCCCTGCCCAACCCCTGGGACGTCGGCAGCGCGCGCATGCTGCAGCATCTCGGGTTCGAGGCGCTGGCCTCGACCAGCGCGGGCTTTGCCTGGACGGCGGGGCGCCCCGACTACAAGGTCAGCCGCGCCGCGGCGCTCGCGCATCTGGCGCTGCTGTGCGGCGCGGTCGATCTGCCGGTCAACGCCGATTTCGAATCCGGTTTTGCGGCGACGCCCGAGGGCGTCGCCGAAAGCGTTCGGCTGGCGATCGAGGCCGGAGTCGCGGGGCTTTCGATCGAGGATCGCGATCTCGAACGCGGCGGCCTCTACGATACGCCGGCTGCGATCGAGCGCCTGCAGGCGGCGCGCGCGGCGATCGCGGCGAGCGCCGCCGATGTCATTCTCGTTGCGCGCACTGAAATCCTTCTCGACGACCCCTCCGCCGTGCAGCGCGCGATCGACAGTCTCGTCGCTTTCGCGGAGGCCGGCGCGGATTGCCTCTATGCGCCGGGCGTGCGCCAGCGCGCCGACATCGAAGCGATGGCGCGCGCGGTCGCGCCGAAGCCGCTCAACGTGCTGGCGATCGATCCGACCATGACGCTCGCCGAATTGGCCGGCCTCGGCGTGCGGCGGATCAGCGTCGGCGGCTCGCTCGCCCGCGTCGGGTGGGCCGCGACCGTCGCGGCGGCGAAGGAGATCAGGGACGGCTCGTTCGCTTCCCTCGCGAAGGGGATGCCGTCGAAAGAACTCAACGGCGTGTTTGCGGTCTTTCCGGAATAGGCGGGATGCGGCCGGCCGCCTTGCGCCCGGCGGCAGGGAATCAATAAGCTGCGCAACGCTCGGGGAGGACACGCGGTGAACGAACACGTCGCCATCAAGTCAAACTACGATTTTTCGCCCGTGCGCGCGGCCATGCAGCGCTATGTCGATGACGACATTCTCGCCGGCGTCTCCTGGGCGATGCTGGAAGGCCGCGACATCGTCGACATGCAGGCGGTCGGATTTTCGGACCGCGAGGCGAAGGATCCGCTGCGCTTCGACCACATCTTCCGCGCCTTTTCCAACACCAAGCTGGTCACGTCCTGCGCGATCATGCTGCTGGTCGAGGACGGCAGGATCGGGCTCGACGACGCGATCGAAAAGCACATCCCGCAACTCGGCGATCGCCGCGTGCTGAAAGCGGGCGCGACCGACATCGGCGACACGGAGCCCGCGCGGCGCTCGATCACGGTGCGCGACCTGCTGTCGCATCAGGCGGGGCTCAGCTACGGCATCTTCGATCCCGGCACGACCATCTTCAAGGCCTACAACGACCGCAAGGTTCTGAACCCGATGACGCCGCTGACCGACATGATCGATCAGCTCGAACATCTGCCGCTGATCTTCCACCCCGGCGAGAACTGGGAATATTCGGTGGCCACCGACGTGCTCGGCAGGCTTGTCGAAGTCGCGTCGGGCCAGGCGTTCGACGCTTTCATCAAGGCGCGCATCTTCGACCCGCTCGGCATGGCGGATACGGGCTTCTACGCGCCGCCGGACAAGCAGGACCGGCTCGTGGCTTATTACAAGGGCGCGGACCTGCTCGATCCCATGAAGCCCGGCCTGACGAAACTCGAGAACGCGCCTTTCCCGGGCGCCTACCTGCATCCTTTTCCGCGCCTGTCGGGCGGCGGCGGACTGGTGACGACGCTTTTCGACATGATCGCGCTGGTGCGCGCGCTGCTGCCGGGCGGGCCGCGCCTGCTAAAGCCGGAGACCATCGACGAGATGATGCGCAACCAGTTGCGCGACGGCCAGTGGATCCGTTTCGCCATGCTCGGCCCGATGCCCGGCAAGGCCTACGGGCTCGGCGGCGCCGTGACCGTCGAACCCGGGCCGCTCGATCCGCCGAAGGCGCAGGGCGAGTTCCAGTGGGGTGGGGTCGCAGGCACGCACTGGTTCATCAACCCGCGGGAAAATCTCGCCGGCGTCGTGATGGCGCAGCGCTACATGGCCTTCTGGAACCCCTTCTTCTTCGATTTCAAGAAGCAGGCCTATGCGGCGATGGGGCGGTGAGCGCGTAACCTTTATCCGGGACCGCCGGCCTCCGGCCGGCCGACCAAGAGCCGGCCGGAGGCCGGCGGTCCCGGGGGGCAGCATTCGATCAGGAGAATTCATGGCCGCCCATATCGATCCGCGCGCCGGACAGCTCGCCGATCCGCACGATTTGATCGACGTCTCGCGGCTGGTCACGGCCTATTTCACGGGCAAGCCAGATCCGGCCGAGGCAGGCCAGCGCGTCGCCTTCGGCACGTCGGGCCATCGCGGCTCGTCGCTCGACTGCGCCTTCAACGAGAATCACATTCTGGCGATCTCGCAGGCGATCTGCGACTACCGCCGCTCGAAGGGGATCGACGGGCCGCTGTTCATCGGCGCCGACACGCACGCGCTCTCCGCGCCGGCGCTGGCGAGCGCGCTGGAAGTATTCGCCGCCAACGACGTGACCGTGATGATCGACGAGAGGAACGGCTACACGCCGACGCCCGTCGTGTCTTATGCGATCCTGACCTACAATCGCGGCCGCGGCGAACATCTGGCCGACGGCGTCGTCATCACGCCCTCGCACAATCCGCCGCAGGACGGCGGCTTCAAATACAATCCGCCGAACGGCGGCCCGGCCGACGGCGACGTGACCGGCGTCATCGAAAGAGAAGCCAACGCCATGCTGGCGGCAGGCCTCGCCGGCGTGAAGCGCGTGAGTCTCGCGCGCGCCATGTCGTCCGGTTTCGTGAAACGCCGCGACTACATCACGCCTTATGTCGCCGATCTCGCTTCCGTGCTCGACATGGAGGCGATCCGGTCGGCCGGCGTGAAGATCGGCATCGACCCGCTCGGCGGCGCGGCCGTGCATTACTGGGCGCCGATCATCGAGCGCTACAGGATCGACGCGACGATCGTGAACGATCTCGTCGACGCCACGTTCCGCTTCACGCCGCAGGATTGGGACGGCAAGATCCGTATGGATTGCTCCTCGTCCTACGCCATGGCGAAGCTGATCGAGCTGAAATCGAAATTCGACGTCGCCTTCGCCAACGACACTGACGCCGACCGCCACGGCATCGTCGCGCGCTCGAGCGGACTGATGAATCCGAACCATTATCTGGCGACCGCGATCGATTATCTGTTCCGCCACCGGCCGGACTGGAGCGCGCAAGCGGCGATCGGCAAGACGATGGTGTCGTCCTCGATCATCGATCGCGTGGCGCAGCGCTTGAACCGCAAGCTGGTTGAGGCGCCTGTCGGCTTCAAATGGTTCGTCGACGGGTTGATCGGCGGCGAATTCGGCTTCGTCGGCGAGGAGAGCGCCGGCGCCTCTTTCGTTCGCCGCGACGGCTCCGTGTGGACGACCGACAAGGACGGGATCATTTTGGGTCTGCTCGCCGCCGAAATCACCGCGCGCACGGGGCGCGACCCCGGCGAGAATTACGCCGCCATCACGCGCGATCTCGGCGCGCCCTTCTACGCGCGCATCGACGCGCCCGCCAATGCGGCGCAGAAGAACGTGCTGAAGAAGCTCTCGCCCGAACAGTTCGGCGCGACGACGCTCGCGGGCGAAAAGATCACGGCGAAGCTCACCAAGGCGCCGGGCAATGGCGCGGATTTCGGCGGCCTGAAGGTCGTATCCGAAAACGGCTGGTTTGCGGCGCGTCCGTCCGGCACCGAAGACGTCTACAAGATTTACGCCGAGAGTTTCCGCTCGGCGGAGCATCTGGCGGAAATCCAGAACGATGCGCGGGAGGCGCTGGCGAAGGTGTTCGCGAGCGCTGGGGCGGATTAGGCTCCCTCTCCCCGCAGGGCGGGGAGAGGGTTGGGGTGAGGGGCCAAGCGACCTGAACGCATGTATCGGCGCGGCCCCCGCGGCGGCCCCCCCCCCCCCCCCCCCCC
>DAIRCS010000182.1:0-7418 GCA_036796555.1 Rhodoblastus sp.
CATGCCCGCAAAAGGTCACGTGCGCATCGCTGGCGCGGATGGAGCGCTCGGCCACGGCGGGATTGTTGACGTAGATCCAGGCCGCCGGATTGGACGCGTCGGAATGGACGTAGAAAACCTCGCCCTCGCGATGCGTGCGCGGCAGTTCGGCGAGCCATTTCTTCTGCGCGACGTCGAGCTTGCCGCGCGTCCATTCGATCGCCGCGCGCGCGTATTCGTTCATGCCGCCGAGCGAGCCGGAGACGGCCTCGTCGTGATTGCCGAGCAGGACGACCGCGCCCTTGTCCTGCATGCCGCGCACGACGTCGACGACATAGGCGGGATCGGCGCCGTAGCCGACGAGATCGCCGAGGATGACGTAGCGCTCCGCGCCCTGCTTGCGCGCATGGTTGAGGCAGGCGTCGAAAGCCTCGCGATTGCCGTGAATATCCGACATCAACGCAATCAGCATCGAGGGCCGCTTCTCCCATGTGAGACGCTTCTGGCGGCGTCCGGCGCGTCAGCATAGCGCATGGATCGCACGCGCGCGCAACCGCTCAGAACAGCGACCCCTGCCCGCCCTGCGTCCTTGCGGGCTTGCCCGGCTTTCTCGGCGGCGCATCGCCGTCGGCGGTCGCATGCGCGCGGCCGTCGGCGAATTGCAGCACGAGTTTCTGACCCGGCGCAACGGCGGCGGCGCTGCGCAGCGGCGCGTCGCGCTCGTCGCGCACCAGCGCGAAGCCGCGCGCGAGAACGTTCTCGTAGCCGAGCGAGGCGCGCAGCTTTTCGAGCGTGGCGAGTCTTTCGCGGCGCTGCGCCATCAGACGCGCAAAGGCCGGCGCGAGCCGGCCGTGCCATGTCGCCAACGTCTCGCGGCGGCGCGCGATCTGGTCGCGGCCGCGGACCATGCGGTTTTCCATCGCGCGGTCGAGGCGGCCGCCGATCTGCATCAGCGCGTCGGCGCGCGCCGGCGTGATCGTCGCGCCGAGCCGCGTGAGCGCGTCGGCGGATTTCTCGAAGCGGCGGCGCGTGCGTTCGAGTTCGGCGTGCGGCGAGTGGCGCGCGAGCACGGCCGCCAGATCGGCCAGACGCCGCTGGCGCCGCGCCAGCAGGTCGCGCATGTCCTTGCGCAGGCCGGAGGCGCAGGCGTCGAGCGACTGGCGGCGGCCGCCGAGAATGTCGTCGGGCGTCGGCAGCACGCGGGCGAGCGCACGCAGCTCGTTGCGACGCAGGTCGAGCAGGCGCGTCTGCGCATGCGCGAGGCGGCGCGCCAGCTCCGTCTGTTGCGCCAGCAGATCGATGCGAACGGGCACGACCTTTTCGGCCGCGCCCGTCGGCGTCGGGGCGCGCAGGTCGGCGGCGTGGTCGATCAGCGTCGTATCCGTCTCGTGGCCGATGGCGGACACGAGCGGGATGTGGCTTTCCGCCGCCGCGCGGACGACGATCTCCTCGTTGAAGGCCCAGAGGTCCTCGAGCGAGCCGCCGCCACGCGCGACGATGAGGACGTCGGGACGGCGGATCGCGCCGTCCTCGGGCAAGGCGTTGAAACCGCGGATCGCGGCCGCCACCTCGCCCGCCGCCGTCTCACCCTGCACGCGCACCGGCCACACGAGGACATCGCGCGGAAAACGGTCGCGGATGCGATGGAGAATGTCGCGGATGACGGCGCCGGTCGGCGAGGTGACGACGCCGATCGTCGTCGGCAGATAGGGAATGAGCTGTTTTCGGGCGGCGTCGAACAGGCCCTCGGCCGCGAGGCGCCTGCGCCGCTCCTCGAGCTGCGCCAGCAGCGCGCCGACGCCGGCGGGCTCGATGGCCTCGATGACGATCTGGTAGGAGGACTTGCCCGGAAAGGTCGTGAGCTTGCCGGTGGCGATGACCTCCAGCCCCTCCTCCGGCTTCGTCCGCAGCCGGCCGAACACGCCCTTCCAGACCACGGCGTCCAGCCGGGCGTTCTGGTCCTTCAGGCAGAAATAGGCGTGGCCGGACGAATGCGGCCCGCGATAGTTCGAAATCTCGCCGCGCACGCGCACGAAGCCGAACCGGTCCTCCACCGTGCGCTTGAGGGCGGCGGCGAGTTCGGAGACGGAGAGTTCGGGAGCGTTGCCGGCGGGCGATTCAGCCATGCGCCATTATGGCGGAGGAGGCCCCGCGTCGCCATCCGCGAATTTTATCCGGACGATATTGACTCAATATATTATCCGGATATAAATAAGCCATGACGAACCAACCGACATTCGTGGCCTTTCTCGGCCACAGCCTGATCGCCCGCGGACCGGCGGGCGCCGTCGCCCGCGCAGCCTATGCCGCCCAAGGCGAAACCGCGCCGCTGCTCGTGTTCGACGCCGCCACCAGCGCGCCGCTGGATCTCGACCTGCGCGGCACGGCCGACGAAGCCTCCGCACGGGCCGAGGCGGGGTTCGCCCCGCAGGCGCCGCGCGGACGCGGCAGGCCGAAGCTCGGCGTCGAGGCGCGGGAAGTGACGCTGCTGCCGCGCCATTGGGACTGGCTGCGCGCCCAGCCCGGCGGCGCTTCGGTGGCGCTGCGCAAGCTCGTGGAAGCGGCGAGCCACGACCCGCGCCGCGAGGCGCATCAGGCGGCGCGGCGCGCGCAGGAGGCCGCCTACAAGTTCATGCACGGCATCGGCGGCGACCTGCCCGGATTCGAGGAAGCCGCGCGCGCATTGTTCGCGAAGGACGGCACGGCCTTCGCCGCGCGCATCGCCGGCTGGCCCGGTGACGTCCGCGCGCACGCGCTGGCTCTGGCGGAGCCGGCTTTCGCTGCGAGGACGACGCAATGACCGACATTCATTTCATCGTCGGCTCGACGGGCGCGGGCAAGACGACCTATGCGCGCGCGCTGGCGCGGCAGGAACGCGCCCTGCCCTTCTCCATCGACGAATGGATGCAAACCCTGTTCGCGCCCGATCTGGCGGGCGCCGATTTCGCGGCGATGAACCAGCGGGTCGAGCGCGCGCGCCGACAGATGTGGGACGTCGCAGTCCAGGCCAAGGCGCTGGGCGCGCCCTCCGTCTTCGATACCGGCCTGCTGACCCGCGCCGCGCGGGCGCAGGCGAGCGCGGAGGCCATGCGGCGCGGACTTTCGGCCCGGCTCCACTATATCGCCACGCCCGCCGAGACGCGCTGGGCGCGGGTCGCCGCCCGCAACGCCGCGCGCGACGGCGGTTTCGCCTTCGAGATCACGCGGCCCATGTTCGATTTCATCGAGACGATATGGCAGGCGCCGGACGCGGAGGAGCGCGCGGCGCCCGGCTTTACGCAAGCGGGCTCGGAATCCGCCGCATGACCGCTCAATCGGGCAGCGGAAAGTCCTTCTTCGCCAGCTCCTTCAAGCGCGCGAGCGGCACGTCGCATGTGTAGCTTCCCTCGGCGTAGGAACCTATGGCGTAAGGACCGTAGACGATCGTGGCGCCTTGGGCCGCGAAGTTCCATGCGTCGAGTTCGGCCAGTCCCTCGTCGATCCCCTGCCGCAGCGATTTCAGCTCTTCGCCCTTCGGCTCGTCCATGCCGCGCCGGACTTTCTCCGGCGCGATCTGGGCGAGGCAGTGCGCCGTCAGTTTCTCGCGGGCCGCCTTGTCGAAGGCGTCCGTAAAAACCAGCTTGCGGCCGCTTTTCGTGTCGATATTGAGACCCGACGTCGAGGGATTGCCGTGCGCGCCGCCCTCGAAGTCATACCCCTCGATCCGCGCCGAAATCAGCCGCGGCGAAAGCCAGGTCACGCGCATCCAGACATCGTGCGAAAACGTCTGGTCGCGCTGGATGTCGCTGCGGTCCGTCGGAATGTCCTTGAGCATCTTGCCGATCTCGGCGTTGAAGGTCTTTTCGCCGGGCGTCTTCGGCTCGACGAATTTGAGCAGTTCGACGTCGATCTCCCAGTCGCGCGGCTTGCCGGGCTTCGCCACGATGACCGGGACGAGCGGCGAATCGAGGCCCGGCCCGCTTTCGGCGCGCGCCTCGAGGAAGGCGCGGCGCTGCTCGGTTTCCTTCGCCAGGCATTGCGCATAGCCCGGCTTGTCGCTGTCGCAGCCGAAGCCGCGCCGCTTGATCCACAGGCGCTGGGAGACCAGCAGCGCCTCGCGTTCCGCCGGGCCCATGCGCCCGCGCAGCGCATTGTAAGCCGCCGCCATGGACTCGTCTGCGGCGGCGGCCTCGGGAGAAGAGCAGATCGCCTTGTCGATGTCGCCTTTGGCGGCCTTGCAATCGAGGGCCGCGGCCGGTGCAGCCGTGACCGCCAGGATGGCCAGACCAAGCAGACTTGTCGGTTGCATCGCGCTCCCCCTTTGGCGACAGCCAAATGCAAGGCCGGCCCGGGATCAAGCCATCCGCCCTGACTTTTTGCGCCGCGCCTGATATGGAGCGGCCAAACGCGGGACGGGCCTCATGAACGTATTGCTGATCGGCTCCGGCGGGCGCGAACATGCGCTCGCCAATGCGCTGGCGACAAGCCCGCGCCTGACGAAGCTTTTTTGCGCGCCCGGCAATCCCGGCATCGCCGATGTCGCGGAATGCGTGAACGTGGAAACGGCCGATCACGCGGCGGTCGTGAATTTCTGCCGGCTGATGCGAATCGATTTCGTCGTGATCGGCCCCGAGCAGCCGCTGGTCGATGGCCTCGTCGATTCGCTGGAAGCCGCCGGCATAGCCGCCTTCGGCCCGTCGAAGGCGGCCGCGCAACTGGAAGGCTCCAAGGGCTTCACCAAAGACCTGTGCGCGCGCGCGAAAATTCCGACGGGCGCCTATGGGCGCTTTTCCGATCGCGACAACGCACTCGCCTATGTGCGCGCCCACGGCGCGCCGATCGTGGTGAAGGCGGACGGGCTCGCCGCCGGCAAGGGCGTGGTCGTCGCCATGACGCTGGCCGAGGCCGAGGCCGCGGTCGCGGCCTGTTTCGAGGGCGCGTTCGGCGCCGCTGGCGCGGAAGTCGTGGTGGAGGAATTTCTGGACGGCGAGGAAGCCTCGTTCTTCGCGCTCTGCGACGGTTTTCGCGCGATAGCGCTGGCGTCGGCGCAGGACCACAAGCGCGTCGGCGACGGCGACACCGGACCCAACACCGGCGGCATGGGCGCCTATTCGCCGGCCCCCGTCGTCACCGACGCCATCGCGGCGCGCGTGATGGCGGAAATCGTCGAGCCGACCGTGCGCGCGATGGCGGAAGCGGGCATGCCCTTCAAGGGCGTGCTGTTCGCCGGCCTGATGATCGGCAGGGACGGACCGAAACTCATCGAATTCAACACGCGCTTCGGCGATCCCGAAACGCAGGTGATCCTCCCGCGCCTCGACGACGATCTTCTGACGCTGCTGGAAGCCTGTGCGCACGGAAAACTGGAAGCCAAGCAGGTCGCGCTGAAACCCGTCGCCGCGCTGACCGTCGTGCTGGCGGCGAAGGGCTATCCGGCCGCGCCGCAGAAGGGCGGAGAGATCAAGGGGATCGACAAGGCGAATGCGCTGGACGGCGTTGTCGTGACGCACGCAGGCACGAAGCGCTCGGGGGAGAAGATTCTCGCCAACGGCGGGCGCGTGCTCAACGTGACCGGCTTCGGGCCCGACGTGCGCACGGCGCGCGGCCGCGCCTATGCGGGCGTGGACGCCATCGACTTCCCGGATGGATTCTGCCGGCGCGATATCGGCTGGCGAGCTCTGTAATCATGCCCGTCATTGCGAGGAGCATTTCACGACGTCGGATATATCCGACGTCGCAATTTGCGACGAAGCAATCCATCCCCGCATTCTGGTCGAGACGCGGGGATGGATTGCCGCGCCGCCTTCGGCTCCTCGCAATGACGGCCCTTGTTGTGGGAGCGCCCGTTACACAAACCTCCGCCCAATCCTTCAGCCCGCCCGATGTCGCGCGTCTCATCCTCAACGAGCGCGGCGGCGTGCGCGACGCGGTCGGCTGGGGCGACGACATTCTGGCCGCGCTCGCCGACAACAAGTTTCCGCAGACGCGCGAGAACATCTGCTCGGTCATCGCCGTCGCGTCGCAGGAATCGGGCTTCAACGAAAATCCCGCCGTGCCGAATCTCGGCGCCATCGCCGACAAGGCCGTGCGTGAAAAACTCGGCAAGATTCCGATTCTCGGAGCCCGGGCCTACGACATGCTCGACAGCCTACCGGACACGCGCCATTCGTTCATCAAACGCGTGCGCGCGGCGCGCACCGAACGCGATCTCGATCTCGCCTATCGCGCGCTGGTCGAATACGGCGCCGGCAAATCCTCGCTCGACGGGCTGCTGCAATGGGGCCTGCTCGACACATGGGTCGAGGAATACAACCAGATTTCCACCGTCGGCTCGATGCAGGTTTCCGTCGCTTTCGCGCTGAACGCCGAGCGTGGCGAACACTGGCGGCCGATCACGCATGGCGAGAGCAACGGCGTGCGCGACCGGCTCTACACGCGCGCCGGCGGGCTCTTCTACGGCGCGAAGCAATTGCTCGGCTACGAGAGCGGCTACGACCAGAAGATCTATCGCTTCGCCGATTACAATTCCGGCCGCTATTCCGCGCGCAACGCGGCCTTTCAGGCGATCGTGGCGAAACTCTCCGGCCACAAGGTCGCGACCGACGGCGATCTTCTCTCCTACGACAAGCTCGGCCGCGTGAAAGGCGACGTGACGGACAGCGAGACGGCGCTGCGCGGGCTGATCGCGCATTACAATCTCGGCATCGACGACGCGGCGCTGCGCCGCGACCTGACGCTGGAAAAGAAAAAGGACTTCACGACGACGCAGACGTGGGCCGCCGTGCGCGCGCTCTATGCGCGCGTGACAGGCAAGCAGCCGGTTTTCGCGCAGGTTCCCGGCATTCAATTGAAGAGCGTGAAGATCAGGTCGAAGATGACGACCGCGAATTTCGCCGACAGCGTCAATCGCCGCTACGGCAAGTGCATGGCGCTGGCCCTGCAGATGCAGAACCGGCCCGTGCTGATGGCGCCGAAATCGTTCTGGCCGGATTGAGGCGACGTGTCATTCCCGATGCTCGCGTAGCGAACGATCGGGAATCCACAGCCAAACGCATATGTTTCGGATGAGGCTCCGGATGCCCGCTTTCGCGGGCATGACAGACTGCGTTCACTTCACTTCTTCACCAGCGGGCACTTCGATTCCGACAGCGGCAGGAAGGCGTCCTTACCGGGGATTGTCGCGAGCAGCTTGTAATCGTCCCATTTGCCCTTGGATTCTTCCGGCGTCTTGACCTCGAAGAGATACATGTCGTGAACCATGCGGCCGTCCTCGCGGATCACGCCGTTGTCGGCGAAGAAATCCTTGACCGGCGTTTCCTTCATGATCTTCATGACGGCCGCCGAATCCGTGGAGCCCGCCTGCTTCACCGCCTTGAGGTAGTGCGTCATCGAGGAATAGACGCTCGCCTGCGCGGCGGTCGGCATGCGCTTGAACTTGTCGAAGAAGCGCTGCGACCAGG
>DAIRCS010000183.1:0-7368 GCA_036796555.1 Rhodoblastus sp.
CTTCGCGCCCGAACGGCCCTTGCTTTCGCCCTTGGTCGCAGCGCCTGACCGCTGCCCCGCCCGAACATGCTTCTTCGCCTGCTGCACGACTTTTCCTATCTCTTCGGCTTCAGCCGAGTCTTGAACATGTCGCGCGCGATGATCGTCTTCATGACTTCTATGGAGCCGCCTGCGATCTTCACGATACGGGCGTCCGCATAGGCGCGCGCGATCGGATATTCCCACATATAGCCCCAGCCGCCGAACAATTGGAGGCACTTGTCGACAACCTCGCAGTGCAGTTCCGAGGTGGTCATTTTCGCCATGGCGGCGTCGACCGAGTCGAGCTCGCCAGCAATGAACAATTCGATGCACTTGTCCGTAAACACCCGCGCCATGGTCGCACGCGCCTTCAAGTCCGCCAGCACGAACTGGGTGTTCTGGAAATCGGCGATCGACTGGCCGAACGCCTTGCGATCGGCGGTATAGTCAGCGGTCCATTCGATGACGGTCTCGGCGACCGTCGCCGAACGGATCGCCTGCGCCAGTCGTTCCTGCGACAGCTTGGTCATCATCAACGCGAAGCCCTGGCCTTCCGCGCCAAGCATGTCCTTCGCGGAGACCCGGAGATTATCAAAGAAGAGTTCCGAGGTGTCCTGGGCTTTCATGCCGAGCTTGTCGAGATTTCGTCCGCGCTGGAAGCCCTCCCGCGACGTATCCACCAGAAAGAGCGTCACGCCTTTGGCGCCGGCGGCGCTGTCGGTCTTGGTCGCCAGCACCAGCACGTCGCACATCTGGCCGTTGGAGATGAACACCTTTTGGCCATTGATGACGAATTCATCGCCGTCGCGCATCGCCTGGGTGCGGATCGCCTTGAGGTCGGAGCCTGCGTGCGGCTCCGTCATGCCAAGCGAACCGATCGCCTCGCCCCGCACCATCTTTGGCAACCAATGGCGCTTCTGCTCGTCCGTGCCGAACGACATGATGTAGGTGGCGACGAGATCGGTGTGGATCAGAAAGCCCGGGCCGCTCGCGCCGACACGCCACAATTCCTCGAACACGATCACATCGAATAAATAATCGAGCCCCGGACCGCCGTACTCCTCCGGCACGGTGCAGCACAACAGGCCTTGCTCGCCGGCTTTCAGCCAGAGTTCGCGCGGGACTATTCCATCCTTCTCCCATTGCGCATGGAAGGGAACGATCTCGCGTTCCACGAACCGGCGCACGGTTTCGCGCCAGATTGCGTGCTCCTCGCTGAAAAGCGAACGTTCGATCACTGAATCACCTTTGCCGGTTCACGCATCTCGTTCAGGAGCGGCTGGACTTCTCTTTCACGACGGAGGCGCGGATGGCTTCGCGCGCAGCGCGCCATTGCTCGTCGGTCAGCGCCGTCAGGTCGGCGAAGGTGCCGGGCCCGGCCAGGTGCTGGCCGCCGTCGATCGCAATCGTCTGGCCGTTGATGTATTCGCAGGCGTCCGACATCAGGAATACGATCAGGTTCTGCAATTCGGCCATATTGCCGTACCGCCGAAGCGGCACCGTCTCCGCGCTGGTCGCGCTCGAACGTGTATCAGGAATCGGGTTGAGCTTTTCCCAGGCGCCCTCCGTCGGAAATGGACCCGGCGCGGTGGCGTTGAGCCTGATCCCGTAAGGCCCCCATTCGACCGCCAGCGACATGGTCATCGCGTGCAGCGCGGTCTTGGCCATGGCGGAGGGCAGCACGAAGGCCGAACCGGTCCAAACCCAGGTCACGAGGTTGCTTACGATTGAACCCTTTCGCCCTTCCGCGATCCAGCGCTTTCCGACCGACAGCGTTGCGTGGAACGAACCGTCCATCACGGTCGACGTCACGGCGCGAAAGCCGCGCGCCGAAAGGTCTTTCGTCGGCGAGATAAAATTTGCCGCCGCATTGTTGAGAAGCCCCGTGAGCGGGCCGTGCCGCCAGACGTCGTCGATCATCGCATCGACTGAATCCGCATCGCGGATGTCGCATACATGCGTCGCCACGCGGCCGCTGCCGGCAGCCGCGATTTCGGCGGCGGCTTCCTCGAGCATGCCTGGCCTGCGGCCGCAGATGTGAATCGTGGCGCCTTTGGCCGCGAGCGCCTTGGAGATCTCGCGCCCCAATCCGCTGCCGCCGCCGGTCACGAGGATCGACTTGCCCGCGAGCGCGTCGGATTTGAAAACATCCATGCCCATCTGAGCCGCTTCCTCCCCGCCGCTCGTCGTTCATGGCAGCGGCAATTAGTAAGCATCTTTACAAACGTCGGATGCGCTGTCAACAATGCATCCGGCGTCGGCGACAGACGCACGAGGAGAACGCTCGTTGAGTGATCGTTTCGTGGCAGGCCTCAGCGGCTATCTTCCGTTGATGCGCATGGACAGAGCCGCCGCGGCGCGTGCGCTGAAATTCTCTAATCTTAGCGGTCGCGGCGCAGGCTTTCGCGCGGTTGCGGGATGGGATGAGGACCCCGTAACGCTCGCGTTGGAGGCGGCTCGTCCGTTCGCCATGGGAAGCAATATTAGTAAGCTTGTTTTCGCATCCACCTCGGCGCCATTTTTCGAGCGCGCGCATGCGCCGCTCCTGGTCGACGCGCTAACGCTCGACCCCTCCGTCCGCAGCTTCGATGTCGCGGGATCGCGTCGCTGCGCCTTGTCCGCCCTGCTCGATGCGCTGCTCGGTTCGGGCGACGCCCTGATCGCCGCTGGCGAAAAGCGTTCCGCGCAGGCCGGCAATCCGCTGCATCTCGCTTTCGGCGACGGGGGCGCGGCCGTCCGCGTTTCCGACCGAGGCGGCGCGCGGCTCATCGGCCATGCGAGCCGCACGGCCGATTTCGTCGATCTCTACGCCTCGCGCGAACATCCATACGCCTATGGCTACGAGGAAAGATTTGTGCGCGAGGTCTTGGTCGCGCGCATCGTCGCGCCGACGATCAAGGCCGCCCTCGCCAATGCGGGCGCCACGCCGGACCGAGTCGCCTTCGCTGCCGTTCACGAGCCGGTCGCCGGCGCATGGCGCGACATCGCCAAACAGACGGGGATCGGGGCGCCGAATCTTGCCGCCGATCTCGCCGCCGGCGCCGGCGATCTCGGCGCCGCGCACGCGCTCTACGCCGCCGCGCTCGCGTTCGAGCGCGCAGCGGTCGGCGATCTCGTCCTCGTGGCGGGATTCGGCAGCGGCTGCGATGCCCTGGTGTTCGAGAAGACCGGGGCGTTGTCCGGCGTGCGCGAAGCCGCGCAGCACCTGCGCGAGGGCGTCGCGACCGATGATTACGTCCGTTTCCTCAGCCTGACGGAGGCGCTTGATCTCGACTGGGGCGTTCGCGCAGAATTCGAGCAGAAGGCGCAGGCGACTGTGCTCGCGCGCTACGGCCGCGATATGATGGGTTTCGTCGGCGGGCGCGATTCCGCCGGTAATGTGCAATTCCCCAAGAGCAACATCCCGGTGCGCCCCGACGCCACGGGGCCGGAGAAGCTCGCCGACGTCCGCCTCGCCGACGAGCCCGCGCGGATCGTCTCGGCGACGGCAGACCGCCTGAACTTCACGCCCGATCCTCCGTTCTGGTTCGGCCTCGTGCAGTTCGACTGCGGCGCGCGCATCATGATGGAATTTACCGACGACAGCGACGGCGGTTTCTCCGTCGGCGATCCCGTGCGCATGCGATTCCGCATCAAATCGCGCAACAGGCAGCTCGGATTCCGCACGTATTTCTGGAAAGCGGCGCCGCTCGCACGGCCGGCGATGGGAGCCTGAGCGATGGCCAGCGGAATCAGGGATCGCGTCGCCATTATCGGCATGGGCTGCACCGCTTTCGGCGAGCATTGGGACAAGGGGCCCGACGATCTGATGGTCGGCGCGTTCGAGGAAGCGCTGGCGGATGCGGGCATTGCGCGCGACCAGATCGGCGCGGCCTGGATGGGCAATGCGCTCGACGACATCAACGTCGGCAATTCCGCTTTGCCGCTCGCGCACGCGCTGCGCCTGAAGTCGATTCCGGTTTCTCGCGTCGAGAACATGTGCGCGACCGGAACGGAGGCGCTCCGCGCCGCTGTCTATGCGGTCGCGGGGGGCGCGGTCGATTTCGCTCTGGCCCTCGGCGTCGAGAAGCTGAAGGACACGGGCTACGGCGGCTTACCGCTGCGCACCAAGGGCCTCGCCAACGACCTGTGGATGCCCTACGGCTCGGCGCCCGGCGGCTTCGCCCAACTCGCCGGCGCCTATGCCGCGCGCCACGGCGTCGATGCGCAGGACCTCAAGCGCTCGATGGCGCATGTGAGCTGGAAGAGCCACCAGAATGCGGCGCTCAACCCGCGCGCGCATCTGCGGACCAAGGTCGCAATGGAGACGATTCTCGGCGCGCCGATGATCGCCGACCCCCTCGGCCTGTTCGATTGCTGCGGCGTCTCGGACGGCGCCGCCTGCGCCATCGTTACGACACCGGACATCGCGCGTGGGCTCGGCAAGACCGATCCCGTCACCGTCAAGGCGATCCAGTTGTCCGCCAGCCATGGCTGGGAGATGCAATATGGCGCGTGGGACGGCTCTTATGTCGCCAACACGCGCGAGGCGGCCAAGCGGGCTTATGCCGAGGCCGGTCTCGCAAATCCGCGCCAGGATCTCAGCCTGACGGAAGTGCACGATTGCTTCTCGATCACGGAGCTCGTGACGATGGAGGATCTGGGCCTTTCCGACGAAGGGCGCGCCCCCTTCGAAATTCTCGACGGGCGTTACGACAGCGACGGCGCCTTGCCGTGCCAGATCGACGGCGGCCTCAAATGCTTCGGCCATCCGGTCGGCGCCTCCGGCCTGCGCATGGCCTACGAAATCTACAACCAGTTGCAGGGCCGCGCGGGCGAACGCCAGCGCGGAACCGTCAACTACGGCCTGACCCACAATCTCGGCGGCGCGCCGTTCAACAGCGTCGCCGCGGTCTCTGTGCTCGGACTGTTGAAATAAGCGGGAGGAAAGCGTGGCGGGACTTTATTTCGACCAGTTCGTCGTCGGGCGGACGTTCAAGCACGAAATCCGTCGCACCGTGACGGAAATGGACAACATGATGTTCTGCTCGCTGACCTACAATCCGGCGGCGATCCACATCGACCACGAATACGCGAAGGGTACGGAATTCGGTAAACCGCTGATCAATTCGGTGTTCACGCTCGGCCTGATGGTTGGTCTGACCATTCAGGACACGACACTCGGCACCACCGTGGGCAATCTCGGCTGGGAGGCTGGGTCCTTCCCCAAGCCCGTATTCGCCGGCGACACGATCCGCGCGGAAACGAAGATCCTCGAGCTCAGGGCGAGCAAGTCGCGCCCCGGCCAGGGCATCGTGACCTTCGAGCATCGCGCCTTCAACCAGCGCGACGAAGAGGTCGCCTATTGCCGCCGCCTCGGCCTGATGCTCGGGAGCCCCAAGTGAGGCTGCGCTCGCTCCTCTTCGTGCCCGGCGACAGCGACAAGAAGTTCGCGAAAGCCCGCGGATGCGGCGCAGATGCGCTGATCCTCGATCTCGAGGATTCGGTCGCGCCGCCGAAGAAAACGGAAGCCCGCGCCGCCGTCTCCCGCTTGCTGGACGACCGCGGCGTCCGGGACTGGTCGTTCTTCGTTCGGGTCAATCCGTTCGACACCGGCCTGACGCTCGAGGACATGGCCGCCGTGGTGAAACCCGGCCTCGACGGATTGCTGATCCCCAAGGCGAACAGCGCGCAAGATATTCTTCGTATCGCCCATTATCTCGACGCTTTCGAGACTCGCGCCGGCCTGACGGTCGGATCGGTGAAAATCCTCGTCGTCGTCACCGAAACGCCCGTCGCCATGTTCCATCTCGGCAGCTATGCGCCGTCGCATCCCCGTCTCGTCGGGCTGACCTGGGGGGCGGAAGATCTGAGCGCAGCCGTCGGCGCGACCGGCGCGCGCGAGGCGGACGGCGGCTGGACCGAGCCCTATCGCTATGTGCGGACGCAATGCCTGTTTGCAGCCGCTGCGGCGGAGGTCGCGCCGATCGACACGCTCTATGCCGATTTTCGCGACAGTGCGGGCCTCGAACAATCCTGCCGTCTCGCACGACGCGACGGATTTACGGGCCGCATCGCGATCCATCCAGATCAGGTCGCGACCATCAACGCCTGCTTCTCGCCCTCCGAAGCTGAGATCGCCGAGGCGCGCGCCGTGGTGGACGCATTCGAGGCCAATCCCGGCACCGGCGCGCTCGGCATCGGCGGCAAGATGTACGACATCCCGCATCTCAAGGCCGCCAGGAAAACGCTGGCCGCTGCGGACAAGTGATCGAAAGGAAACCTGCGCCATGAGTGGTTCGAAGCCCATGCCAACGGCCGAGGAGCGTCAGGCGATCCGCGACGGCGTGCGCGCGGTCGTGACGCAATTCGGCGACGACTACTGGCTGGAGCGCGACGAGGACGGCAGGTTCCCGTTCGAGTTCCACAAGGCCATGGCCGACGGCGGGTGGCTCGGCATAACCATGCCGGAGGACTATGGCGGCTCGGGCCTGGGAGTCACCGAGGCCGCGATCATGATGCACGAGGTGGCGAGCCACGGCGGCGGCATGGCGGCGGCTTCGTCCGTTCACATCAACCTGTTCGGCCCCCATCCCATCGTCATCAAGGGCACGGACGCGCAGAAACGCCGCTGGGCGCCACGCCTGATTTCCGGTGAAGACAAAGTCGCCTTCGGCTTCACCGAGCCGGACGCGGGCCTCAACACCACGCGCATCAAGACCTTCGCGGAGAAGGTTCCCGGCGGCTATCTCGTGCGCGGGCAGAAAGTGTGGACCTCGACCGCGCAGGTCGCCAACAAGATCATGCTGCTGACGCGCACGACCAAATACGAGGACTGCCGCAAGCCGACCGACGGCATCACCATCTTCTACACCGACTTCGACCGTTCGAAGATCGAGGTGCGCCGCATTCCGAAAATGGGCCGCAAGGCGGTCGATTCCAACGCCATCTTCATCGACGGCCTGTTCATTCCCGAAGAGGACCGCATCGGCGAGGAAGGCAAGGGGTTCGGCTACATCCTGCATTCGCTCAATCCCGAGCGCATCCTGCTCGGCGTGGAGGCGATCGGCATCGGCCAGGACGCTTTGCGCCGCGCCGCCAAATATGCGCAGGAGCGCGTCGTGTTCGACCGGCCGATCGGCATGAACCAGGGCATCCAGCATCCGCTGGCGGAAAAGTGGATGTATCTGGAATCGGCCTGGCTGATGGCGATGAAGGCGGCGGAACTCTACGACACCGGCCAGAATTGCGGCGCGGAGGCGAACGCGACCAAGTTTCTGGGCGCGCGCGCCGGCCACGACGCCGCCTGGCAGGCGATCATGACGCATGGCGGCATGGGCTACGCCAAGGAATTCCATGTCGAGCGGC
>DAIRCS010000184.1:0-7365 GCA_036796555.1 Rhodoblastus sp.
GCGGAAAGCGCGGTCATCAGGAACCTCTCAACCAAAAAAGCGGATTAGGCGAAGCAGACCGCCCGCGCAACGCCGAAAGGCCGGTTCCTAACGGGTTTATACTTCTATTCGAGCGATCGGTTTGAACCGGCGGCAAGAGGCCCGCGCCTAACGTCAGTCCACGGCCCTACGGGGCGCAGGGACGAGACGTTTCAGATGAGCATCAGCCAGACAGAGGTGAATCGCCTGATCGCGGGCCGCGCGCGGCTCGGCGAACTCGCCGCCCTGTTTTCTCCCGGCTCCGAAGCGCCCGCCCCCTTGTCGCCGCGCGCCCGCAAGGCGCTGCGCGAGGGCCTGTTCGCCGAAAAGCCGCTGGAGACGCTGAAGCGCATCTGGCGCGCCGCCCGCATGGTCGTGCCGCGCGACGGGCTCGGCGGCTGCCTGCGCGCCACCGAATTCATGCTGCGGGAAAAATCGATCGGCGCCGACGGCCTGCCGGACCCTTCGCGCGCCTTGTCCTCGCCCGACGGGCTCTGTGGCGTGGCGGACGAACTCTCCGTCGCCACGATCATGGACGCCTACGAGCGCGGCCTCTATCCCAGCGGGCATCTCGGGCCGATGAAATGGTGGTCGCCGGGCCTGCGCGCCGTCGCGACGCCCCGGACGCTGGCGGCGCGCGCCGGCGGCGCGGGCGAGATGCGCATTTCCTTCGATCAGGATTTCGAGGCGGCGCTGTGCGAGGCCGATCGCGCCCAGCCGACGCCGCCGCGCCTCAAATGGGCGTTTGCAGGCCTGTTCGACGCGGGCTTCGCCCATTCCTTCGACATGTCGCTCAGGAACGGCGAGCGCGTCGGCGGCGGCTATGGCGTCGCGGTCGGCCGGGTCTTCGTGATCGAGGCCCTGCATTTCCGCGACGCCTCCGCGCGGGCCGCCGGTCTGGCCGCCCTTGCCGAAGCGCTCGAGGGCCGCGGCTTCCAGTGGATCGACGCCAAGCGCCTGACGGCGGAACTCGCCGCCGACGGCTTCGACGGCGCGCCGCGCATCGATTATCTGGCGCGCCTCAAGCGCGCGCTGGCCGTGGAGCAGGTCGGCGCCTGGAACGCGCCGCCGATGGCCGAAGCGGCGTAAAGCGAGCTTGAACCGCGGGCCTCGTCCGCGCTTGTGTCCCCCATTTGCAGGTGAAATGGGGTCCGCGGTTCATCCCCTTCTGGCAATCCCGACGCGCAGCGCGATCGGGACTCCAGCCGGCGATCTGCGGCGCGATTTTGGATTCCCGCTTTCGCGGGAATGACAGTGCTGGTCAGGCGCGGCGTAGGATACAGACGAAGAAGCCGTCGGCCCCGATTTTCGATGGGCGCAAGGTCATGCCGATGTCGGGCCTGCTCCCTCCCCCTTGTGGGGAGGGGTTCAGGTTCACGTCTTCATCAGCGAGGGCGGCAAGCGCTTCCAGTCCCGCTTCACGCGCGACCGCCTTCATGTCCATGGCCGAAAAATCGGGATGCGCGTCGAGAAATGCCGCGATCCGCTCCTCGTTCTCCTCGACCAGCAGCGAACAGGTGACGTAGACGAGCCGGCCGCCCGGCTTCACGTATTTCGCCGCGCGCTCCAGCACGGCTTCCTGATCCTTCATGCGCTGTTCCAGCGCGCCGGGACGGATGCGCCATTTGGCGTCGGGGTTGCGTCGCCATGCGCCGACGCCGGTGCAGGGCGCGTCCACCAGCACGAGGTCGCAGCGCTCTTCGAGATCGGCGAGAATGTCGGCTTGCCCCTTCGGCGCGCGCACCTGCACGTTGCGGGCGCAGGAGCGCTCCAGCCGCTCGTAGATCGGCATGAGGCGGCGTCCGTCGGAATCCGTCGCGTAGATCTGGCCGCTGTTGGCCATCAGACTCGCCAGCGCCAGCGTCTTGCCGCCGCCGCCGGCGCAGAGATCGAGAACCTGCTCGCCCGCCTTCGGCGCAGCGAGGATCGCGGCGAGCTGCGAGGATTCGTCCTGCACCTCGACGAGCCCCTTCACATAGGCGGGCTCGGCCGAAAGCGCCGGGCCGCGGCCGTCGCCCGATACGGCGATGCGCAGGCCGAGCGGCGAAAAGGGCGTCGGGAGGGGATCGAGATGCGCGAGGTCCGCCAGCGCCTTTTCGCGCGTCGTCTTGATGAGGTTGACGCGCAGGTCGACTGGCGCGCGCTGCGCGAGCGCCCTGCCCTCGGCCACGGCCTCCGCGCCGAAGGCGCGCGCAAAGTGCGGGCCGAGCCATTCGGGATAATCGCCCCGCACGTGGTCCGGCGCGCCGTCGAGGCCGGCGGTTTCGAGGCGCGCGCGTTCCTCGTCCGAGAGCGGCGCGGGCGCATAGCGTTCGCCGGAGCAGAGGGTCGCGATCGCCGCGGCGTCGAGGCCGCGCGCAACCTTCAGCGCGCCGAGCATGATCGCGCGCGGGCTGTCGCCGCCCATCACCCAGGCCGACGACGCGCGCGTGCGCAGCGCGTCGTAGATGAGGCTGGCGATGGCGGTGCGGTCCTTCGCGCCGGCGTAGCGGTTGCGGCGGCCCCAATCCTTCAGCGCTTCCCCCACGGGCGCGCGCAGCTCGCCGATGGCGGCGAGAATGTCGATGGCGGCGGAGAGGCGGGCTGCGGGCGTCATGGTCTCTTCTTTCGGGCCGCCGGTCTCTCACGCGCGGGCGCCCAAGGCAAGCAGCGGTAACCTCGTCGCAACAGCCGCTTCCTAGAATGCGCGGGTTCAACCGGAATTCCCATGAGCGAAGCCGCCATAGATTCCCGCGCCGGCGCGACCGTCGCCTTCCGCCCCGGCGTCGCCTTCGCGATCCTCGTCGCGCTCGGCTGCGGCGTCGCGATGACATGGCCGCAAACGGCCAACGTCTGGACCACGGGCGCCTTCGGCGACACCGACGACGCCATGCGCATGGCGCAGGTGCGCGACCTTCTCACCGGTCAGGGTTGGTTCGACATGGCGCAGCACCGGCTCGCGCCGCCGGAAGGCTCGTTCATGCACTGGTCGCGCGTCGTCGACGTTCCGCTCGTCGCGCTGATGAAAACGTTTGGACTGCTTCTCGCGCCCGCGCAGGCGGAGGCGGCGACGCGGCTCGTCTTTCCGCTCGCCCTGCTCGCCGGCCTCTACATGGCGGTGGCGCATGTCGCGCGTCTGTTCGGCGGCCGCGCGGTTCAGATCGCCGCCGTGGGGCTCGCCTTCGCGACGGCGCCCTTTCTGGCGCAATTCGTTCCCGGCCGCATCGATCACCACGCGCCGCAGATCGTCCTGCTCATGCTCGCGAGCGGCGCCGTGCTCGACGCGCTCGACGCCTCGCGCGCGAAGGCGATGTGGGTCGCTGCGTCCTGCATCGCGCTGTCGCTGGCGATCAGCCTCGAAAACCTGCCGTTCTTCGTCGTGCTGGCGGCCATACCCGTCGTCGCTTGGGTCGTGCGCGGCGCGCAAACAGCGCCGGCGCTGCGCATTTTCGCGCTCGGCCTGATCGTCGCCCTGCCCGTTTGCTTCGTGGCGACCGTGGGGCCCGCGCGCTGGACGAACACGGCCTGCGACGCCTATTCCGCCGCCCATCTCGTCGCAGGCTTCGCAGGCGCCTGCGCATTGCTCGGACTTGGGTTCATCGGCGACAAACTGGCGACGCCGGCGCCGCGCCTCGCGGCTGCGGTCGCGCTCGGTCTCGTTCCGCTCGCGGCGCTGGCGCTCGTCGCGCCGGCATGCTTCGGCGATCCTTTCGTCGGGCTCGATCCGCTGGTGCGCGCGATTTGGCTCGATCATGTCGCGGAAGTGCAAAAACTGCTCGACCTCGGCGCGACGCGACCCGCCGCGGCGCTCATGCTCGGCGCGCCGCTGGCGCTGGCGCTCGTCGCCACGCTCGCAGCCGCAGCGTTTTCGCAAGGCGTGCGGCGCGCGCGGCTGCTCGCGCTTGGCGCATTGATCGCCGTCGGCTTCATGACGACATTCTGGGCGGTGCGCGTCTTCTCCTCGGTCGCTCCGCTCGCGGCGATCGGCGCGGCGGTCGCGGTTGTCGCGCTGGCGCATCGGCTGGCGCCGGCGGGGCCGTTGCGGCCGCTGTTGGCGACGCTGTTCTGCCTGCCCTTCGCCCCCTTGAGCTACGCGTTCGCGCTGCCGGGCGGCGCGCAGGACGACGGCAGCCGCACCGCCGCATGCCTGCAGCCCTCCGCCGTCGCGCCGCTCGACGCGGCGCCGGCGGGCCTCGTGCTCGCGCCGATCGACGAAGGCTCTCATCTTCTCGCCTTCACGCATCATTCCGTCGTCGCCGCGCCCTATCATCGCAACAACGCCGGCAATCGCCTGTCGATCGATGTCTTCATGGCCAGCCCCGAAGAGGCGCGCAAGCTGGCCGTCGCCTCGGGCGCCGACTATCTCGTCGCCTGCCCGCTGATGCAACGCACGCGCATCATGGCCCAGCGCGCGCCTGAGGGTCTTGCGGCGGCGCTGATCGCAGGCCGCGTTCCGGACTGGCTGGAGCCGATGGCGATCGACGCGAAGCCGAACGCGATCTACCGGATCCTGCGATAAAGCGGGAGCAAACGCGAACCCTCGCCTGACCCGATCTTGTCATCCCGGCTCATGGACGCGTCCGGCTGGATCCCGGATCAGCCTTCGGCCGTCCGGGATGACAGAGCGGACCACCATCGCAAGCGACGTCCGGCCAGACCCGCGCCTCTCATGCTGAGGAGCGATGCGAAGCATCGCGTCTCGAAGCATGCTCCAGTATCTCGCGCCTCGGCCACTCTTCGAGACGCGCCTTTCAGGCGCTCCTCAGAGTGAGGATTCGAGGTATGGGCCAGGCGCTCAGGGGCGGCTTGCGCAATCGGCTACGGCGTATTCCGTCACGCCCTCGACTTTCGATCCGGAGGCGGCGCCGAGAATCAGATCGTAATGCGCGTGCCGCGGCGTCCAGATTTTCGCATGGAGATCAGGATCGATCGGCTTTGCGGCGTCGGGAGGCCAGACGACATAGGTCGGGGCGTCCGGCTGGCTGCACAGCGTGCGAAGACTGTCGGCGCTCGGCGCGGCGTAGGCCGTCGTCGGCGGCGAGGTCACGCGGCTGACGAGGGATTGTTCGGCGAGGCCGAGCCGAACCTGGCGATTGGCGCGGTCCTTGTAGATCATGGCGAGCGGCCGCGAAAAGATGATGCTGGCGCCCTGTATCTCCGATCCCCAATTCGGCCGGCCGAGAAAGGCCCACGGCTCCGCCCGGCCCTTGAGCCAGAGGACTTCGCCGCGCGCGTCGGGCATCAGTTTCGCCAGTTCCGCGCTGCGGCCGTCCGCGAACATTTCGCGTTGCGCCGGCGGCGGCCCATACCAAAGCAGCGCGGCGCACGCCGCGGCGGGAAAGGCGGCGATGGCGAGCGCATCCCGAAGGCGCGACGGCGCCCTCGACCAATACATCGCGACGGCGATGGCGGCGACAAAGGCCGTATCCCGGAAGACGACCGCCCATATTTCAGCCGGCGTCGCGCGCAGCGCGCCATCGACGAAATAAATCTGGTAGGCGCTCACGGCCGAGAGGAACGAAAGGGTGAGAACAAAGACGCCGAGAATCGCCAGGGCGCCGATGTCCCAATTGTCCGGCGCGCGATAGACCTTCGAAAGGGTCGCGCCGAAGGCGAGCGCCGCGAGTGTCAGGACAAGCGCAAACGAGCTGTCGGCGCTCAGCCACGCCAGCGCGAGAGCGACGACGAGCAGCCTCTCCCGCGTATCGTTCGCGCTCGTCGCGAGCCGCGCCATCGCAACCGCCGCCATGACGGCGGTGAGCCAATACATGCGCCAGGTCTGCGCCTGAATGACGAGGAGAAGCGGCAGATAGAGACCGCAAAACCAGGCGATCGCTATTCCGGCGGCGCCGGCTGCGAGCGCGCTGAGCGCCACTGTCCGGAAGGGATCGGCAAGCCGGCGCGCGGCGACGAGGATCGTGATCGCCTGAATGGCCTGTCGCGTCCATGTCGACTGTGTCCATTCGTGCGGAAAGAGATATGAATTGCGCTGGCGAACGACGTCCAGCCATTCCGCATCCATTCGTTGCGTCAGTCGATCGAACAGCGGCAGGCCGAGGGCGGCCGCCACGCCAATTGCCGCAGCGCAGGCCACGCCGAACCAGACCCAGCGCCGGTCTCTATGGCAGAGGACCAGATAGAACACGGCGATTCCCGGCAACGCCATGATCGGATGGAAGGCGGCTGCGAGCATGAGGAGGACGAACGCCAGACGCAGGCGCGATGTCAGAATCGCCGCGAGCGCGAACAGCACGAGAGCTTCGCTGACCGGTCGCGGAACCGGCGTCGCTTCCGCCGGGTTGAGAAAAGCGTAGCCCGTCGCGGCCGTGACGACGACGCCGAGCGCAGCCCATACACGCTTCTCGCCGCTCGCCCGGACAAGCGCCCATATTCCGCCGAGCCATAGCGTCATCGCGATCGCCGCGAGGAGCGCGCCCGCTGCGAGCGGCGACATGAACTTCAGGAGAAAGGTGGCGATCGCGGGATAGAGCGTGAAATTCGACTGGCCGTCGTTCTGGAACATCAGGTCCCGGCCGACGCCGCCCGGGTCGAGGTTCGCCAATGCGCGACCGATGTAGATCATGCCGTCGCCGACAATCCCCTCGTAGGGGTGACGGACAACGAACAGGGCCGCTACCGCGAGCGCCGGAGAGAGAGCGGCAGGCGCCCACCGGCGCAAGCGATATGCGCGTCCATCCACGGCGGCGAGGTAATTTGGCACGGCTATCTCCGCTCGCCGACGTGTTCGAAACGCTTCAGGCGGACGTGAACAACAACAGCCGACGGCTGAGGAAATTGAACAGGAAGACGAAGCCGACGGTCGGCGCCTTGGCGGCGGCGACGGGCATGCCGAGTTCGCTGACGAAACCGAACATCAGCGCCTGGTTGAGCGCGAGACCGGCGAGACCGGTGAGCAGGAAACCGACGAGTTCGCCCCGCGCGCTATAGCGCGAGCGCCCCCTGAACACGAGACGCGTGTTGAGGAGATAGGCGACGACGAGGCCGCACATGAAGGCCGTGAAGGCGGCCGTGAGGTAGCCTACATGGAAGACGCTGTTGAGGACGACGAGCGAGCCGTAGTCGACGACGAGCGCGACGGCGCTGGCGGCGCCGTAGCCGACGGCGTCCCTGACGAAGCCGGCCAGCGGGATACGCGAAAGGCGCGCTGCGGGCAGCGCGCCCGTCGTTGCGTCGAGAGACATCAGGCGACCTTGCGCGGAACGAGACGCTCGCTCTTGAGAGCTTCCTGCGCGCCCGACACGCCGGCCTCGCCGTATTCGGCGTCCTCGTTGACTTCCCAGGTGTTGTAGACGGTCTCGCCCGAGATGATATTGAGGGCGGTGAGCATGCCCGTCATCATCGCGTGAT
>DAIRCS010000185.1:0-4115 GCA_036796555.1 Rhodoblastus sp.
CCTGGAACAGGTCAGCCACCAGCCCGTAGTCGGCGACCTGGAAGATCGGCGCCTCCTCGTCCTTGTTGATGGCGACGATGACCTTCGAATCCTTCATGCCGGCCAGATGCTGGATCGCGCCGGAGATGCCGACCGCGACATAGAGATCGGGCGCGACCACCTTGCCGGTCTGGCCGACCTGCCAGTCGTTGGGCGCGTATCCGGCATCGACCGCCGCGCGCGAGGCGCCGACCGCGGCGCCCAGGCGATCGGCCACCGGCTCGATGTATTTCTTGAAGTTCTCGGCGCTTTGCATGGCGCGTCCGCCGGACACGATGATCTTGGCCGAAGCCAGTTCCGGCCTGTCGGACTTGGCGAGAGCTTCCGATACGAAGCTTGATACGCCGGGATCGGCCGCCGTGGCGATCTTTTCGACCGCCGCAGACCCGCCTTCGCCGGTCGCCTTGAACGACGCCGTGCGGACCGTGATGACTTTCTTCGCGTCTTTCGACTGCACGGTCTGGATCGCATTGCCGGCGTAGATCGGACGCTCGTAGGTGTCCGGGGCGACGACGCCGGTGATTTCCGAGACCTGCATGACGTCGAGCAGCGCGGCCACGCGCGGCATGATGTTCTTGGCCGAAGCGGTCGCCGGCGCGACGATCGCGTCATAGCCCGAGGCGAGGCCGACGATCAGCGCGGCGGTCGGCTCGGCCATCTGATGGCCATAGGCCGCGTCATCGGCGACCAGCACCTTCTCCACGCCAGCAAGCTTGGCGGCTTCAGCAGCCGCGCCGTCGGCGCCCTGGCCCGCGACGAGAATGTGGACCGGGCCGCCGAGAGCCGCCGCCGCCGTGAGAGCCTTGGCGGTCGCGTCGTTCAGCTTGCCGCCGTGGACTTCTGCAATGACCAGCGTCGCCATCAGATCACTCCCGCTTCGTTCTTGAGCTTGCCAACCAGTTCGGCGACGGACCCAACCTTCACGCCGGCCTTGCGGGCCGCCGGTTCGGTCGTCTTGAGAACGGTCAGGCGCGGCGTGGCGTCGACGCCGTAGTCGGCCGCGGTCTTTTCGTCGATCGGCTTCTTCTTCGCCTTCATGATGTTGGGCAGCGACGCATAGCGCGGCTCGTTGAGGCGCAGGTCGGTCGTCACGACCGCGGGCGTCTTGAGCGCCACCGTCTGCAGGCCGCCGTCGACCTCGCGGGTCACGTTCACGCCGCCGTCGGTCATCTCGACCTTGGAGGCGAAAGTGCCCTGGCCCCAGCCGAGGAGCGCCGCGAGCATCTGGCCGGTCTGGTTGCAATCGTCGTCGATCGCCTGCTTGCCGAGGATGATGAGGCCGGGCTGTTCGGCGTCCGCCACGCCCTTGAGGATCTTGGCGACGGCGAGCGGTTCGACCGCTCCGTCGACCTTCACGAGGATGCCGCGGTCGGCGCCCATGGCGAGGCCGGTGCGCAGCGTCTCCGAGCATTGCGCGGGACCGACGGACACGACGATCACCTCAGTCGCCTTGCCGGCCTCCTTGAGGCGCAGGGCTTCCTCCACCGCGATCTCGTCGAACGGGTTCATCGACATTTTCACGTTGGCGAGATCGACGCCCGTGCCGTCCGATTTCACGCGGATCTTCACGTTGTAGTCAACAACCCGTTTTACCGGCACGAGAACCTTCATCACTCGCTCCCACAGGGCCAAAATTCGGAAAAGCTTGGTACTCGTCGACTCCAGTCGAGTCAACGCGCTTCGCGGCAACCGCCAGGGCCGTTCCGACGGGCGAAATCAGCGATTCTGGCCGGGCGCCCACAGAACATCCGCAGCGCCGCGCTGATTCGCGGTCCGCGAAGCGACGAAGAGGAAGTCGGAGAGGCGGTTGACATACCGCATGGCGGGATCGTCGACCCTCTCGCCAGGTGTGGCGACCAGGGCCACCATCACGCGTTCCGCGCGCCGCGCAATGGTCCGCGCCAGGTGAAGGGCGGCGGCGGCGGCCGATCCGCCCGGCAGAATGAAGGATTTCAGAGGCTGCAGTTCAGCGTTGAGTTCGTCGATTTCGCGCTCGAGCCGATCGACCTGACTCTGGACGATGCGCAATGCACCCTCAGCGCGCGGGGCGTCGGCGGGCGTCGCGAGATCCGCGCCCAGGTCGAAAAGATCGTTCTGGATTCGCGCGAGCATGGCGACGAGCGCGGGCTCCGTTCCATCCAGCGCGGCGCGCGCCACGCCGATCGACGCATTGGTCTCGTCGATCGCGCCATAGGCCTCGACGCGCAAGTCGGCCTTCGAACGCCGCCCTCCGGACACCAGGGCGGTCGTCCCATCGTCGCCGGTGCGGGTGTAAATCTTGTTGAGACGCACCATACCCCGTCAGCTCCTGAGCCAGAGGACGCCCATAATCACGAGGATGGCGACGAACTGCAGCCCGACCCGCCATCGCATCAACCGTTGAGACGTGTTTGCGCTTCCGTCGCGCATCATGTTCGCCAGTCCCAGGAACAAGACGATCGCCACGGCGCCGAGCGCTACGGAGATCAGGATATTGGCGCCCATGAACGGTGACCTCGCGTCATTCCGGACCGTAGTTAGCGGCGGGCTCGAACAAGTGCAGACGCGTCAGCGACGGATCAGGCGTTCGAGATAATCGAGTTCGTCCTGCGGCCGTGCCGTCTCGCCGAGCCGGCGGCGCAGCTCTTCAAGGACACGCTGGGCGCGCAAGGCCGGAGCGGCGCCGAGGGGATCGTAGCGCGCATTGGGATCGTAGCGGCGGTTGCGCGCGGTCGGGCGGCCGAGCGGATCGGCTTCCTCGCGCTCGTCGCCGCCGGCTTCGCCCATCGCGGGGCCATCGCCATCGCCGGCCTGCTCCGACGGGTCGCCGCGATTCCGCATGTCCTGCGCGAGCTGCTCGGCGCCCTGGCGCAAGGCTTCGAGCGCGCGGCCCTGCGCATCGACCGCCTTGTCGCGGTCGCCGGCCTCGCCGAGTTCGCCCTCGGCCTGTTTCATCGCGTCGCCGGCGCCGCCGAACTTGTTGTTTCCGTTCTTTCCGAGCCTGCGCTGAATGTCGGCCAGACGATTTTCGAGCTCGGCCTGGCGTTCTTTCAGGCTACGGCCCCGGTTTTGTCCGTTGGCGCCGTTCTGGCCGCGCTGCTGTCCCTGAGCGTCATCGCGGTTCGAGCGCCCCTCGCGGCGCGACTGGTTTTCGTTCTGGTCGAGCTGGCCATCGCGATACGTGTCGTCGCGCAATTGCTGCTGATCGCGCATGAGCCGATCGAGGTCCGACATGGCGCGCTGCATTTCGCGCTGCGCCTGGCTCGGCTGTCCGCGCCTGCGCGCGGTGCGAAGATTTTCGAGAATGTCCTGCAGGCGATCGAGCATTTGCTGCGCGTTCGCCGTATCGCCCGAGCGCGCCATGGCTTCCATCTGCTCCAGCATCTTCTGGAGCTGGTCGCGCGAGATGGACCGCGACCGCCGATCCTGGTCGGCCTGCGCCTGATCCTGCCGATCCGGCTGTTTGCGCGCCATCTCGGCGAGGAAGCGATCCATCGCCTGCCGCAACGCTTGCGTGAGCCGGGCGATTTCTTCCGGCGAGGCGTTCCGCTGAAGGGCTTCGCGCAGGTCGCGCTCGGCGGCGCGCAGGTCGCGCTCGGCGTCGCTTGCGCGACCATCCTCGATCTGAAGCGCCATCGACCAGAGCAGGTCTGCGACGTCGATCAAATCCGAATTGGATCGCGCGTGCGCAAGACCCGAGCCAGCCACGCGCAGGCCGAGATAGACGGCGGTCTCGACGCCGAACTTTTCCGGCTCCAGCATCAGCGCGTTGAGCGCGGCGCTGACGCGGCTGCGTTGTCCGGGCGCCAGAACCAGATTGCGCCGCTGCTCGACCAATGCGCGCGCCAGCGGTTTGGTGAAGGGCCGCTGCGGCAGGTAGATCGATATCGGCGCAGTCGCGCCTTCGTTGCCGCCTTCGTCTCGAGCCACCAGTCGGAACGAGACGCGCGCGCCGGCCCAGGGGCTTTCCGAGAAATCGAGCGTCGAGCGTCCCTCGCCGATTCCGTTCGCGCCGGGCGGCAGCGCGAGCGAGAGCTGCGGCGGGTCGACCAGCGGCTTTTCCTGCACAGCCCGGCCCTGAATTTCAGGATCGGATA
>DAIRCS010000185.1:4125-7286 GCA_036796555.1 Rhodoblastus sp.
CAGCGGGTAGAGCGTATGCTCGGCCGAAAGAATGCGCGCCTCGAGGGCTGCGACGCCATAATCGTCATCGGTCCGGTAGGAGACGCCGAGCGAACCGCGCAGGTTGGCGCGGGGCTGTTCGAGCAATTCGACGATCGGCGGGCGATCCGGGATCGCCGCAATATCGAATGTCGCGCCGGCGAGTTTCAGGCGACCGTCGCCCTTGATCGCGAAGCGGCTCATGTGCTCGTCGGGGCGCGGGCGCGCGGATTTGTCCTCGATCCCCGAAATTGCGCCTTCGACGGCCGCGACCGCTGAACTGTCGCCGGCGCCGCGCACGACAATTGTCGAACCAATGGGCGCGGACACCTGGCGAATCGCCTGTTCGGCCCGCCCATTGACGAGGACCACCGGCGGCTTTCCCGTGTATGCGGGCGGATCGATCCAGGCGTCGATCCGCGCCCCCGCGCCGGCCTCGCCCTGGCCGTTCCAGGCGAAAGCGGACGCGAGGCGGACGGACCGGTCGCCGCCGGCGTAGATCGCCGCGACGACGGCGAGAAGGACGGCGCCGGCCCGCAAAGCCCAGATGTCCCGTTCGACCGCGCGTGGCGAGGGCGGCGCGAGGCGGACCGCCTGAAGTTTTCCCGCAAGGCGCGCCTGATGGACGCGCCAGAGCGCCATCGCCGTCGGGTCGCCGGCATTGGCGGGCATGTCGTCGAGGGTGCTGGCGATGGCGTTTGCGTCGCCGGCATCGCGGTCGATGCGCCGCAGCGCATCGCGGCGCGTAAGCGGCGCGCGCCCGAATTCGCGGGCGACCGCTGCGATCGCTATAATCGCGAAGGCCGCGATCCCGAGGGGCCGCGCCGCCGGCGGGATGTAGTCCCAGAGGCCGAACCAGGAGGCGGCGAGAAACACGGCGCCGACGCCCGCCACCGTCGACAGCGCGCGCCAGATGACCTCCCAAGCCAGGACGGCTTTCGCCGCGGCGACGAGTTTGGCGAGCGTTCGTTCGGGCGAGTGCACTTCGGCAGAATTTCCGCGACGCAGGAGAGGCGGACGTCCCGCCTCGGTCAGGCTACACGAAGCGCAGACGTAGTGCGACCTTCGTGCGCCCGACAGCGTTTACGCCAACCATGCCGGAATTGTGTCGAGGCCGATCAGGTCCTCGTAGGTCAGCCGCGGCCGCACGACGGCGGCTTCCGCGCCATTGACGAGGACTTCGGGGACGAGAAGCCGTGAATTGTAGGTGCAAGCCTGGACCGCGCCATAAGCGCCCGCCGACATGATGGCGAGGAGATCGCCGGGGCGGACCGACGGCAGTTCGCGGTCGAGCGCGAGATAGTCGCCGGTTTCGCAGACCGGCCCGACGACATCGACACGTTCCATTGTCGCGTCCTGCCGGCGCAGGACCGGAAGGATTTCGTGATGCGCCTCGTAGAGGGTGGGACGGATGAGGTCGTTCATGGCCGCGTCGACGATGACGAAAGTCCGGTTCTCCCCGCGCTTCACGTAAATGGCGCGCGTCACCAGAATACCGGCGTTGCCGACGATGAGCCGGCCAGGCTCGAAAATGAAACGGCAGCCGAGATGGCCCACAGTCCGGCGCACGACGTCCGCATAGCGATCGGGATGATATGAATCGGGATCTTCTTCCGGTCGATAGGGTATGCCGAGGCCGCCCCCGAGATCGACATGGTCGATGACATGCCCGTCCGCCCGCAGGTCGTTCACGAGGTCTGCGAGGAGCAAAAATGCATTTTCGAACGGCGCAAGATCGGTGATCTGCGAGCCGATGTGCATGTCGACGCCGGAAACGCGAATGCCCGGCAAGCCTGCCGCCTCCGCATAGATCGCGCGGGCGCGCGCGATCGGGACGCCGAACTTGTTTTCCGACTTTCCGGTCGAAATTTTCGCATGGGTCTTGGCGTCGACGTCCGGATTGACGCGCAACGCGACGTGCGCTGTCGTGCCGAGCGCATTGGCGACCTCGGAGATCGTGAGGAGTTCGGGTTCGGATTCGACGTTGAAACAGAAAATTCCGCTGCGCAGCGCCAGCGCGATTTCATAGCGGGTCTTGCCGACGCCGGAAAAGGTGATGCGATCGGCCGGCACGCCGGCGGCGAGCGCCCGTCGCAATTCACCTTCCGAGACGATATCCATGCCCGCGCCGCAGCGCGCCAGCGTCCGGATGATCGCCTGGTTGGAATTGGCCTTCATGGCGTAGCAGATCGAAACGTCGAGTCCTGCGAAGGCGTCGCGAAAGACCCGGTAGTGACGCTCGATGGTCGCCGTCGAATAGCAATAGAAGGGCGTGCCGACGCGCTCCGCCAGCACGCCGATATCGACGTCCTCGGCGAAAAGCGCCCCGTCGCGATAGTCGAAATGGCGCATGCTTCAGAGCAGTGGGTCGAGAACGAAAGACGACGATCGTTTCGATGCGTTTTCAGGCTTCGTTTCGGGTTCTTCCGGCTTTGGCTGGGTGTTGCGGAACAAGCCGCCCGGCGCGCCCGGCGGTTGAACCTTCGGCGCCGCGGCCTGGCTCGCCTTCTGGTCGGGCGGCGCGCCCGGCGGCGGCTCCAGTGGCCCACGTCGGCCGCAGCCGCTCAAGGCGAGCGCGGCGACAATGCAGACCACGATGCTTTTGCGCGAAAACACAGGATCATCCCGGATGACGTTGGCTTGGCCTAACACAGGTCGCAGCGTCCAGCCAACAAGCCGAGGCCTCAGGGTTGCGCCTCGCCGCGAAGACGTGCAAGCCAGGCCTCGGCCTGCGCTTGCACGTTGTCCGGCGCGGTTCCGCCGTAGCTCGTGCGGCTCGCCACGGAACTCTCGACGCTCAGCACATCGAGGGCGTCCGCCTCGAAGGCCGGTTCGATCGTCCGCAGATCCTCGAGCGTGAGTTGCTCAAGGTCGACGCCGCGCGAGGCCGCCAGCGCGACCACGCGCCCGGTCACATGATGCGCCTGCCGGAACGGCATGCCGAGCCGCCGCACCAGCCAGTCGGCAATGTCGGTCGCGGTCGAATATCCGGCGCCGGCGGCGGCGCGCATCCTTTCGGCGTCGGGCGTCATGTCGCGCACCATGCCGGCGACGGCCGCAAGACATAGCGACAGGGAATGCACGGCGTCGAACACGCCTTCCTTGTCTTCCTGCATGTCCTTGGAATAGGCGAGCGGCAGGCC
>DAIRCS010000186.1:0-7184 GCA_036796555.1 Rhodoblastus sp.
CAGAACAAGGCCGAGGCCGCGCAGAAGGCCGGCAAGTTCAAGGACGAGATCGTTCCGGTGACCGTCAAGACCCGCAAGGGCGACGTGATCGTCGATCAGGACGAATACATCCGCCACGGCGCGACGCTCGACCAGATGGCCAAGCTGAAACCCGCCTTCAGCAAGGAAGGCACGGTGACGGCCGGCAACGCCTCCGGCATCAACGACGGCGCCGCGGCGATCGTGCTGATGACGGCCGAGGAAGCCGCCAAGCGCGGCCTGACGCCGATCGCGCGCATCGCCTCCTGGGCGACGGCGGGCGTCGATCCGAAGATCATGGGCTCGGGCCCGATCCCGGCGTCGCGCAAGGCGCTGGAAAAGGCCGGCTGGAAGGTCAAGGATCTCGACCTTGTCGAGGCCAACGAAGCCTTCGCGGCGCAGGCGATCGCGGTCAACAAGGACATGGGCTGGGATCCTTCCATCGTGAACGTCAACGGCGGCGCGATCGCCATCGGCCATCCGATCGGCGCATCGGGCGCGCGCGTGCTGACCACGTTGCTGCACGAAATGCAGAAGCGCGGCTCGAAGAAGGGCCTCGCCACGCTGTGCATCGGCGGCGGCATGGGCGTCGCGCTGACGGTCGAGCGCTAAGCATCGGGCAGTCGGCATCGGGCCGTCGGCAGTCGTTCACGCGACTGCCGAACGCCTGACGCCGACCGCCGTTCAACCAAGAACCAATTACGGGGAGTGAACGAATATGGCGAGAGTTGCAGTGGTTACGGGCGGCACGCGCGGCATCGGCGAGGCGATCTCGAAGGCGCTGAAGGCGGCGGGCTACAAGGTGGCGGCGAGCTACGCGGGCAATGACGAGGCCGCCGCGAAATTCAAGGCCGAGACCGGCATCGCCGTCTATAAGTGGGATGTGTCCGATTACGACGCCTGCGTCGCCGGCCTCAAGCAGGTCGAAGCCGATCTCGGCCCGGTCGACGTGCTCGTGAACAACGCCGGCATCACCAAGGACGGCATGTTCCACAAGATGACCAAGGACCAGTGGTATGCGGTCATCAACACCAACCTGAACTCGCTGTTCAACATGACGCGCCCTGTCTGGGAAGGCATGCGCGAGCGCAAGTTCGGCCGCGTGATCTGCATCTCCTCGATCAACGGCCAGAAGGGCCAGGCGGGCCAGGTGAATTATTCGGCGGCCAAGGCCGGCGACATCGGCTTCGTGAAGGCGCTCGCGCAGGAAGGCGCGAAGTTCGGCATCACCGCCAACGCCATCTGCCCCGGATATATCGCGACCGAGATGGTCAAGGCGATCAACCCCGACGTGCTCGCCAAGGCCATCCTTCCCTATATCCCGGTCGGCCGTCTCGGCGAGCCGGAGGAGATCGCGCGCGCGGTGGTGTTCCTCGCCTCGGACGACGCCGGCTTCATCACCGGGTCGACGCTGTCGGCCAACGGCGGCCAGACGATGATCTGACGCGCAGAACGCGTTCCGCATGAAAGACGCCGGCGCTCGCGCGCCGGCGTTTTTTTTTGCGCTCCGCTCATTCGTTTATGTAGCCAAACGGATTTTGATGAATTCCTTCGTTACGCTTTGAGACTAAGACGCGTTAAAGATGGCGGCGAAATCGTGTCGGCCGTAAGTTCCTTTCTTTGACGCCATATACCGGCGCCACCCGTCAATTTTGGGCGTCGCCGTATTCTTGCCGGGAAGGGTTGGGCGGCGATGGAAGCAAAACGCATTTGGTGCGTTCGCGGGGGCGCGAGCGGCGAAGCCGATTTTCTCTTTCTCAAGCGCAATCAGGTCGCCATGTCCTTCGGGGAGATCGGCGACGACGCGGGCCGGCTTCCGGCGGCGCGCGACGCGTTCAAGGCGGCGTTTGCGCGCGCCGCGCCGGCTGCGCGCGCGAGCTCGATTCCGATTTCCGCCGGGCAGCTCTACCGCTTCGTGCATGAGATGCGGATCGGCGACAACGTCCTCTATCCGCGCAAGTCCGATCGCACCGTGCGCTGGGGCGAGGTTGTCGGACCCTATCTCTACGATACCGAGGATCTCGGCGAATTCGGCCACCGGCGCGGCGTGCGCTGGATCGGCAAACTCTCGCGCGACAGCTTCTCGCAGGGCGCGCTCTACGAACTGGGCTCCGCGCTCACCTTCTTCGAGGTGAAATCCTTCGCCGAGGAGTTTCGCGAAAAATTCGCCGACCCCGACCACGTCGCCGAGACGCAGCCGTCGCCGACGCAGGATGAAACGGAATCCGGCGTCCTGCGCGACATCGAGGAAACGACGCGCGACTTCATCTCGAAGCGGATCAAGACCGACCTCAAAGGCAGCGCGCTCGAGCCGTTCGTGGCGTCGCTGTTCCGCGCGATGGGCTACAATGCGCGGGCGACGCGCGCGGTGCGCGACGACGGGATCGACGTGATCGCGCATCGCGACGAACTGGGCATCGAGCCGCCGATCATCAAGATCCAGGTGAAGTCGAACGACGCCAACATCTGCGCCGATCATGTGAAGGCATTCTACGCCATGGTGCAGGAGCGCGACGTCGGCATCTTCATCACGACCGGCGATTATACCGCGAGCGCGGCGAGCTTCGCGCGGTCGAAGGGCAATCTGAAGCTGATCGACGGATCGAGCTTCGTCGAACTGATCCAGAAATATTACGACCGGCTCGACATGGCCTCGCGCGAGACGATCCGGCTTCGGCGGGTGCTGGTGCCGGAGGCCAGCCTCGCCTGATCGCAGACGAACGAAAACAGCCGGCGGAGGCCGCCGGCTGCTTCAAAACGCCGGGATGAAAGCTTACGCTTCCTGGGATTTCGGCTTGAGGATCTGGCGGCCGCGATACATGCCGGTCTTGAGATCGACATGGTGCGGGCGGCGCAGCTCGCCGGAATCCTTGTCCTCGACATAGGTCGGGGCGGCGAGCGCGTCCGCCGAACGGCGGAAGCCGCGCTTCATCGGGGAGGTTTTTCTCTTCGGAACAGCCATTTGAAACTCCATGGTCCCGCGGGGTCGGCAAGCCGGGCGAGCGACGCGCCGGCGGAACGGCAGCGGCTCCATAACCCAAAAAATCCGGAGACGCCACCCTGTGCGGGAAATTTCCCGGCTTCTCCGCTCAGTTCCTCAGACAGTCGAGCCACGGCGCCGCGCCTTCCGCCCGTCCTGCGACCCGGCGGGCGAGGCGCGCATGGCCGGGTTTGGGCCGCGCGGGCGAACGCAGGATCGGATTGGGCAGGGCCGTGGCGAGCAGCGCGGCCTGCATGGGCGTCAGGGCGTTCGCGTTGCGGCGGAAGTCCGCCTCCGCGGCCGCCTGCGCGCCGAAAATCCCGTCCGGCCCCCATTCGGCGATGTTCAGATAGACTTCCATGATCCGGCGTTTCGGCCATGCGAAGTCCAGCGCCATCGCCATCGGGATTTCCATCCCCTTGCGGATGGCGCTGCGCGAGGGCCACAGGAACAGGTTCTTGACCACTTGCATGGTGATGGTCGACGCCCCCCGCGAAGGCCCGTCCTCGTCGGCGTCGTCGAGAACGTCGCCCAGCGCCTGCCAGTCGACGCCATGGTGGCGGCAGAACTTGGCGTCCTCGGACATGACCACGGAGGCGACCAGGGCCGGCGCGATGCGCTCCAGCGGGACGTAATCGCGCACGACGGGCCGCCCGGTCAGGTAGCGGGCGAGCATGAGCGTCGAAACCGGCGGGGCGAAGCGCCAGAGCGCTGTCAGCGCCGCCAGCATGATCGCGGCCGTCAACGCGACCGCGAGCCCCAGCCGCCAGACGCGCCCCAGAAACCGCGCCATTTGCACCTCCGCCCGCAGCCTTGACCGAAGGAGGGCGATGGGGCAAGCGAGGCCGGACTGTCTGGGGATCGAGGACGAGATGACCGAGCGTGCGACCGCAAATCTGTTCCGTGCGCGGCTCGACGAGGTCGCCGGCGCGACCGAGGCCATGCTCGACACGTTGCTTTCTCCCCTCGTGCGCGACGGCGAGATCGAACGGCCTGCGCGCCTGCTCGAGGCCATGCGCTACGCCAGCCTCGGCGGCGGCAAGCGGCTGCGGCCCTTTCTGGTGGTCGAGAGCGCGCGGCTGTTCGGCGTCGAGGGCGAGGGCGTGCTGCGCGCGGCGAGCGCGCTCGAAATGGTCCATTGCTATTCGCTCGTCCACGACGACCTGCCGGCCATGGACGACGACGACCTGCGCCGCGGCCGTCCCACCGCCCACAAGACCTTCGACGAGGCGACCGCCATTCTGGCGGGCGACGGGCTGCTGACCTACGCCTTCGACGTGCTGGCCGATCCCGCGACCCATGCCGACGCCGCCGTGCGGGCCGATCTCGTGCTTGGGCTCGCCCGCGGCGCAGGCCTCGGCGGCATGGTCGGCGGCCAGGCGCTCGATCTCGAAGCCGAGAAGGCGACCGCGCCGCACGCGCGCGAAGCGATCATGACCCTGCAGGCGATGAAGACCGGCGCGCTGCTGCTCTACGCCGTGGAAGCCGGCGCGCGCATCGGCGGCGCGGACGCCGGCCAGCGCGCAGCGCTGACGAAATACGGACGCGCGCTCGGCGCCTGCTTCCAGGTCGCCGACGACATTCTCGACGCCGAGGGCGACGAGGCGGCGCTCGGAAAGCGCGCCGGCAAGGACGCCGGCCGCAACAAGGCGACGCTCGTGTCGGCGCTCGGCCTCGACGCCGCGCGCGAGCGGCGCGACAGCCTCGCCATCGACGCGATCGAGGCGCTGGAAGAAGGCGGCTTCGGCGAAAAGGCCGCCGTGCTGGCGGAAGCCGCGCGCTTCACCGCCGCGCGGCGAAGCTGAGCGCGCAGATGGCGCCGATGGACGATATCTCGCGCCTCGAAGCCGAATTCGACGCGCGGTTGAAACGCCATCGCGACCATATCCTGCCGATCCGAATCATCGCGGCGCGCCCGCGCCTGTTCCTGGCCCTTCTCGCCGGCGCCCTCGTCGGCTTCCTCGCGCCGGAGAGTTTCAGCGTCGTCACGCGCGCGCTGATCGGCTGGAACGTCGCGACCATCGGCGATCTCCTGTTCGTCCTGCTGATGACGCGCGGCTCGAACGACCGGCGCATCCGCTTCGAGGCGCAATTGCTCGACGACGGGCGCTATGTCGTGCTCGCGTTTTCCGCGATCGCGGCGATCGCGGCCATATTCGCCATCGTCGTCGAAATGGGCGCGGCCAAGGAATTGCAAGGCGTTGCGCGCGCCCTGCACCTCAGCCTGGCGGCGGTCACGATCCTCACGTCATGGCTGTTCATGCACATGATATTCGCGCTGCATTACGCGCACGAATATTACCTGGAACGGTCGCTTACCGGCGCGGAGGGCGGCGAGACGGCCGACGGGTCCTTCGATTTCGACGGGGATGGCGATGTCGACGACGACGATGTCGCGCAGGCGGCCCAGGCTTCGTCCGACACGCGCGGCGGGCTGATCTTCCCGGACACGACGCATCCGACCTATCTCGACTTCGCCTATTTCTCCTACACGATCGGCGTCGCCTCGCAGACCGCCGACGTGTCGATTTCGTCCCGCGCCATGCGCAGGGTCGTGCTCGCCCATTCGGTATTGTCGTTCTTCTTCAACACGACCATTCTCGCGCTGACCATCAACCTGGCGGCAGGCCTTTTCTGACGAGGGAGCGTGCGGACATGACGCGCATCGTTGCGCTGACGACGAATGATTTCGATGAATGGCTGCCGCTGTGGCGCGGCTACCAGACGTTCTACGACGTCGATATCCCCGAGGCGACGACGCGCGTCACCTTCGCGCGGCTGACCGGCGGACAGGAGCCGATGGGCGCGTTTCTGGCGCGCGACGACGCCGGCAGGGCGATCGGCATGGTGCACTGGATCATGCATCGCTCGTGCTGGACGACGGGCGATTATTGCTACCTGCAGGACCTGTTTGTCGCGCCCGACATTCGCGGCGGCGTGGGGCGCAAGCTGATCGAGGCCGTCTACGAGGTCGCGCAGAACCACGGCTGCTCGCGCGTGCACTGGCTCACGCAATTTTCCAACGAACGCGCGATGATCCTCTATGACAAGATCGCGACGAAGTCGGGCTTCCTGCAATATGTGAAGCGGTTCTAAAGGCGGTTCGTCCCGCCGCGGCTAGGCGCTGCGGCGGGACTCGCGGAAGCGGCGCGCTCAGACGGCCTTCTTCGAAAAATACCAGTCGACGACCTCCATGCCCTGCTTCGGGCCTTCGGTCAGGCGGGTGGCCATGTCGGCCGCCGTCTTCGGCGGCGGCACGATCGCCTTGTCGCCGGGCTGCCAGGCTTCCGGGGTGGCGACGCCGAGTTTGTCGCTCGTTTGCAGCGCGCGCAGCAGCCGCACGAATTCGTCGATCGAGCGTCCGTTGCTCATGGGGTAGTAGACCATGGCGCGCAGCACGCCTTCGGGATCGATGAAGAAGGTCGCGCGCACGGCCTGCGTGTCGGCGGCGCCGGGATGGACCATGCCATAGGCGCGCGCCACGTCCATCTTCAGGTCCTCGATGATCGGGAAGGGAATGTCGACGTCGAAATTCTGCTTGATCGAACGCACCCAGGCGAGATGCGCGAAGACCGAGTCGATCGACAGGCCGATCAATTCGCAGTTCAGCGATTTGAACGTCTCGTAATTGCGCGCGAAGCCCATGAATTCCGTGGTGCAGACCGGCGTGAAATCGGCCGGGTGCGAAAACAGGATGAGCCACCTGCCGCGATAGTCGGCGAGCTTGCGGTCGCCATGGGTCGTGCGCGCGGAAAAGTCGGGCGCCGGCTCGTTGAGGCGCGGCAGGCCCACGGGATGGTTTTCGTTCGCGGTCGTCATCGTCATGTCCTCTTGAATGCAAGACGCCGCACGGCGCGCTTTCGCGCCGGTCGGCGTCATCACATTCGGACATAAGAATGTTATTATATAAAGTCGATGCGACCTTCGCGCGCAGGGCGCGTCGCGGCCGGGCCTTTGCGGGAGACGGGGCTTATTCTGCGGCCTTCGTGGTCTGGCCGAAGCGGCGCTCGACGTAGTCCTCGACGATCTGCTTGAATTCGTCGGCGATGCCGGCGCCGCGCAAGGTGAGCGCTTTCTTGCCGTCGATGAAGACGGGCGCGGCCGGCGCCTCGCCGGTGCCCGGCAGCGAAATGCCGATGTCGGCGTGCTTGCTCTCGCCCGGCCCGTTCACGATGCAGCCCATGAC
>DAIRCS010000187.1:0-7169 GCA_036796555.1 Rhodoblastus sp.
ACGTTCTGCGTGACCGTATCGAGCGAGGCCGACGGCATGAAGAACAGCATGAAGAGAAGCGCGACGGCGCCGAGCGCAAAGGCGATCGGCATGCCCGAAAACATCGTGACGAGCGTGGCGCCCGCATAGAGCAGGCCGGTGGTCAGCACGCTCACGGGCGCTTGTCTCCCGAAAAGGCGAGCGCGATCTGCAGCGCGATCTGGAGCGAAAGCAGCGTCATGCCGAGGGCCATCAGGACATAGGGAATCCAGAGCGGCGGCGCCCAGGTGGACGAGGTCACCTGTCCGTCGACCCAGGCCTCGTGGAACAGCGTCCAGCTCTTCCAGGCGAAGAAGGCGCAGAAGAGAAAGGAGAGAATGTCGACCAGCATCAGGCGGATGCGGTTGGCGGCCGGCGACAGGAGTTCCGCGAAGGCCTCGATGCCGACGTGGCCGCGCCGCTCCTGCACGAAGGCGGCGGTCAGGAATGTCGCGCCGACGAGCAGGAAGACGGCCGCCTCGTCCTGCCAGTAGGTCGGGGCGTGGAAAAGGTAGCGCACGACCACGCTGTAGGAGAGGACGAGGCTCGCCGCGATGGCCGCGAGGCCGGCCAGCGCCATGATGAGCGTGTTGAGGCGGTTGAGCGCGCGCGCAAGACGCGCCAGCGGGCCGGAGCCCGCCGGCAGGTCGGCGTTCTCGTGATAGACCGGCGCGCCGGACATCGGGCCGCTCCGGTCAGACGTCCTGGGCGAGCTTGATGAGTTTCGCGCAGCCCGCGTTCTTGGCGGCGTAGTCCTTCCATGCCGTGTCGCGCGCGATCGCCTTCCACTTCTCGAGCACGTCGTTCTCGAGCGGATGGACTTGCGCGCCGGCCTTCTTGTAGACGGCCACGACCTCGTCGTCGTCGGCCATGGCCGCCTGGCGGCCAAAAGCCTCCATCTCCTCGCCGACCTTCACGAGCAGGTCCTGATGGGCCTTCGGCATCTTGTCGAAGATCGCCTTGGACATCAGCAGCGGCTCGAACATGAACCAGTAGGACTTACCGCCACCGGCCGTCAGGTGCTTGGAAAGCTCCTCCAGACGGAAGGAGATGAGGCTGGTGGACGACGTCACGCCCGCGTCGCAGGCGCCGGTCTGCATGGCGGCGTAGAGCTCGTTGGAGGGCAGCGACAGCACGGCCGCGCCGGCGGCCTGGAACACCATGTCCATCTCGCGCGAGCCGCCGCGGATCTTCAGGCCCTTGGCGTCTTCCGGCGTCACCAGCGGTCGGGAGCGGCTTGCCGCGCCGCCGGCCTGCCAGACCCAGGTCAGGATCATCACGCCCTTGTCGGCGAGATAATCGGTCAGTTCCTTGCCGACGGGCTTGGTCTTCCAGGCCAGGCCCTGATCGTAGGAATTCACGAGGCTCGGCATGAGGCCGATGTTGGCCTCGGGCGCCTCGCCGCCGGCATAGGGCAGCGGGAAGAACGAGGCGTCGAGCGCGCCCTTGCGCAGGGCGGAGAATTGGGCGTTCGTCTTCATCAGCGAGGAATTGGCGTAGACCTCGACATTGATGTCGCCGTTCGAGCGCTTGCCGACCTCGGCGGCGAACTTGCGGCAGAGGCGGTCGCGAAAATCGCCCTTGTCGATCGTGCCGCCGGGGAACTGATGCGAAATCTTGATGGTGGTCGCGGCGCGGGCGGCGCCGGCGGACAGAAGCGCGGGCGCGGCGAGCGTTCCCGCCACGAAGTGGCGACGGTCGATCAGCATGATTGTTTCCTCCCTCTCGGCCGCGATTTAGAGCAAGCCGGCGGGAGGTTGTCAAAGCGCCGCCATGCTAGCCGGACAGCGCCTTGGCGCGGGCGTCCGCAGCCGCGACGGCCTTTTCCATCAGCGGCTTCAGGCCGTCGTCCGCCATCAGCACGCCGAGCGCCGCCTCGGTCGTGCCGCCGGGCGAGGTGACGTTGACGCGCAATTGCGCGGGCGTCGTTTCCGGCGAGCGGAACATGAGCTCGCCCGCGCCCTCGACCGTCGCGCGGGCGAGGCGCGCGGCGAGATCGGCCGGCAGGCCGGCGGCCGCGCCGGCCGCGGCGAGGCATTCGGCGAGCAGGAAGACATAGGCCGGCCCCGAGCCCGAGACGGCGGTGACGGCGTCGATCAGGCTTTCGTCCACGACCCATTCGACGCCGCCGACCGCCGAGAGCAGCTTGTGCGCCAGCGCGCGCTGGCCTTCCGTCACGCCGGCGCTCGCCGCCGCGCCGGTGACGCCGCGGCCGATCGCGGCGGGCGTGTTCGGCATGGCGCGCACGACGCCGCCGGCGCGCGGCGCGCGGGCCGAGAGATCGGCGATGCTCTTGCCGGCGAGGATCGAGACGATCAGCGTCTGCGGGCCCGCGAGGGCGGCCAGGCGCGGGCCCGCGGCGTCGAGCGTCTGCGGCTTGATCGCGACGACGAGGATCTGCGGCTCGGCAATCGAATTTTCGGCGGGATTGAGTCTTATGCCCTTGCCGGCGCAGAGCGCGGCAAGCTCGGGGGACGGCATGGGCTCGAGGACGGCGATATTGGCGCCCGCAAGGCCGAGGTTCGCCCAGCCCTGCAGCATGGCGAAGCCCATCTTGCCGCCGCCGACCAGAACGATGGAAATCTTTTCAGTGTTCATGCGTTTCGGTCCCATGGCCCGCGTCCCGATCGACATAGGCGAGCGCTTCGTCCTTCACCGGCTTCAGCGCCAGCGAGGAGCGGACGTTGCGCACGTTGGGGGTTGCCGTCAATTCCGTGACGAAAGTCTGGAAGGCGTCGAGATCGGGCGCGACGCATTTGAGGACGAAATCGGTTTCGCCCGACAGGGTCCAGCACTCGCGCACGGCCTTCCACGCCGCGACGCGCGCGCCGAACGCGGAGAGTTCGGCTTCCGTCTGCTGATCGAGCTGGACGAAGACGAAGAAGACGACCGCAAGTCCGACCGCGCGCGTGTCGACCAGCGCGCGATAGCCGGCGATGACGCCCGCCTCCTCCAGCGCGCGCACGCGGCGCAGGCAGGGCGGGGCGGAAATGCCGACGCGCCGGGCGAGCTCGACATTGGTGATGCGCCCGTCCGCCTGCAGTTCCGCCAGAATGGCGAGATCGATCGCATCCAGCCGGGCGCTCAAATCTTGTCTCCCAAATCGAAAGGAGCAAAGGTCTAGACGTGAACGCCGCCTCCGACAATGTGCAGACTGCGCGAAAAATGCTCGCCGGCGCCTCCTGCTGGGTGCTGACCGACGGCAAGGCCGGCGACGAGGCGCCCTGTCTCGGGCTCGCGCAGGCGCTCGGCCTCGATGTCGAGACGCGCGTCGTGCGGCCGCGCAAATTCTTCGCGCTGCTCGCGCCGCGCGGACCGGTCGATCCCGCCGAACGTCCGGACGCGCCCGGGAGCCCGATCGCGCCGCCCTTTCCGGAGGTGCTGATCGCGTCCGGCCGCCGCGCCGTTCCCTATTTGCGCGCGGTGCGGCGCGCGTCGGGCGGCAAGACGTTCACGATCTTCCTGAAGGATCCGCGCATCGATCCGCATGTCGCCGACATGGTGTGGGTCGCCGAGCATGATCGCCTGCGCGGCGACAATGTGATGACGACATTGACCGCGCCGCATGTCGTGACGCACGAAACCCTGAACGCTGCGCGCGAAAATCCCGATCCGCGTATCGCGCGGCTGCCGGAGCCGCGCATGGCGCTGCTGCTCGGCGGCGACAGCCGACACTATTCCTTCCACGAGAAGGACATCGTCTCGATGGTCGGCGTCGTCGAAAGCATGGTCCTGTCGGGCGCAGGCGCGATGATCACGCCCTCGCGCCGCACGCCGCCGCAATTGCTGGCCCGTCTGCGCGGCGTCTGCGCGGATGCGCCCATGCACACGTTCCTGTGGGACGGGACGGGCGAAAACCCTTACGTCCAGATGCTCGCGCACGCCTCGTTGATCGTCGTGACGGCCGACAGCACCAATATGGTGGGCGAGGCGATCGCCACCGACGCGCCGGTGATGGTCTACGAGCCGACCGGCGGCAGCGTGCGGCTTTCCCGGCTCATCCGCACGCTGGTCGCCGACGGGCGCGTGCGCAGATGGCGCGGGCGGCTGGAGAGCTGGCCCTGCGTCGCGCACGACGACACGCCCGCCATCGCCGACGAGGCGGCGCTGCGCTTTGCATTGTTCCGGGCGGCGCGGCGTTGATCGCGGGCTCGTGATTTGTTCGTGAGGCCAGGGGCCACTAGGTCTGTCCCCGAGGAATTCGCACCGAGGCGCGCCATGCTGATCAAGACCCGCAAGTCCTGGGACATCCGGGAAGCCGAGGCCACGCCCGAGCATCTGTTCCTGAACCGCCGCGCCGTGCTCGCCGGCGCGGGCGCGATCGGCGGCGCGCTGGCGCTGCTGCCCTTCGCGGCGGCCGCCGAGGATCCTTCGGCCGGCCTCTATCCCGCGCCGCGCAACGAGGCCTACAAGCTCGACCGCGCCGTGACGCCGGAGAAGGTCAACGCGAACTACAACAATTTCTACGAGTTCGGCATGTCCAAGCATGTCGCCGACGAAGCCGCCGCGCTGAAGACGCGGCCGTGGAGCGTGAAGATCGACGGCCTCTGCAACGCGCCGCAGGAGATTGCGATCGACGATCTCATCAAGCGCATGCAGATCGAGGAGCGGCTCTATCGCCACCGCTGCGTGGAAGCCTGGTCGATGAGCATTCCATGGACGGGCTTTCCCATGTCGAAGATCGTCGCGCTCGCCGATCCCAAGCCGGAAGCGAAATACCTGCGCTTCGAGACGTTCAAGGACCCGAAGGTCGCACCGGGGCAACGGCAGGTCTGGTATCCCTGGCCCTATGTGGAGGGCGTGACGGTCGAGGAAGCGAAGAACGATCTCGCCTTCATGGTCACGGGCGCCTACGGCAAGCCGCTGCTCAACCAGTTCGGCGCGCCGCTCCGCCTCGCGCTGCCGTGGAAATACGGGTTCAAGTCGATCAAGTCGATCGTGCGCATCTCCTTCGTCGCCGAGAAGCCGGTGAGCTATTGGGAGAAACTGCAGAGCAGCGAATACGGCTTCTGGGCCAACGTGAATCCGCAAGTGCCGCATCCGCGCTGGTCGCAGGCGACGGAAGAGGTAATCGGCACGGGCGACCGCGTGCCGACGCAGCTCTACAACGGCTATGCCGAGCAGGTGGCCGGGCTCTACAAGAACCTGCCGCAGGACCGGGCGCTGTTTTTCTGAGGCGCTCCTCGCAATGGCGATGCTCAGAGGATCGCGTCGATCCCCTTGGAATTCGCCAGCGCGAGCAGCTTGAGCGAGGGGCCGCTCGGTTTTGCCTCGCCACGCTCCCATTTGCTGATGAGAAATTTCGACACGTTGAGCGCGAGGGCGAAGGTCGCCTGACTCATATTGGCTTTCTCGCGGATTTCCCGGATTTCATCTGGCGCGAGTTCGCTGACCGTCGTGAGACACGCAAGGTCGAAGTCGCGCATCGTCGCTTTCGAGATCGCGCCGATCTCATGCAGGTCCTGCGCCGTCTCGTGAATGGAGGCGAGCAGGTCGGATTTATGTCTGGCCTTCTGGCCCATCGCCAATCTCTCTCCACCCCTTGTTTCGAACCAGATCGCGCAGCTGAGCCAGCGAAAGATTCTGCAGTTCCCTGGCAAGCAGACCAAGCGCTTCGCGTTCGGCGACCGTCACATTCGCCCTGTCGGACTTGGCGAACAGCTCAAGCATGATCGCCAGATCGCCCCGCCGGTAGAAGATGATCGAGCGATAGCCGCCCGACTTGCCGCCGCCTTGGCGCGCAATGCGCTGCTTGATCAACCCGCCGCCGAGATCGGCGTCGATCAGGCCGCGCTCTGCGCCATCGATCGCCTTCCTGCATGCTTCGTCGCTCAAACCTTCCTTGCGCGCGGCGCGTGCAACGCTGCGGTTCTGGAAAATGCGCATCAATCCGGTCCTCGAGGCGCGAGCCCTGCCTGCTTCCGTTCGACGCCCGTTGAGACACGAATGCACCCGCTTTTGGCGTTGGGTGTCCTTTTTGTCGAACTAAAATCTATAGTAATGATGGCTACAAATCAAGCTCCGCCCGCCTTCAACGTCCGCGAAATGATGTTGCGCTGGATTTCCGACGTGCCCTCGCCCATCAGGTAGACCAGCGCGTCGCGATGGATGCGGCCGACCGGATATTCGCGCATGAGGCCCGCGCCGCCGAGCACGCGGATCGCGCTTTCCGAGACGCGCACGGCCGCCTCCGAGCAATGCAGCTTGATCTTCGACGCCAGCGCCATGTCGCATGCGCCCTGATCAACGCGCCAGGCGCCGTGATAGACCATCCATCTCATCGTCTCGACGTCCGTCGCCATGTCGGCGAGGCGATGGGCGACGGCCTGATGCTCGATGATCGGCTTGCCGCGCACGAGGCGCGTCTTCGCATAGTCGAGCGCGACTTCGTAGGCGTTGCGCGCCATGCCGAGGCAATTCGCCGAGACGCCGACGCGATTTTCAGCCAGCGCCTCCATGACCAGATGATACGAGCCTTCCTTGCCGCCGAGCAGGGCCTCATCGGGCACGAAGGCGTCGGCGATATGAACCAGCCCGGTTTCCGACGCGCGGATGCCCTCCTTGTCGAGTTTGGAAATCTCGACGCCGGGATTGGGCAAATCGACGATGAACAGGCTGATGGCGTCTGTCGTGAGTTCCGGCTTGGTGCGCGCGGCCAGCAGCAGGAAATGCGCGAAGGGCGCGTTGGTGATGTAGAGCTTGGCGCCATTCAGCTTCCAGCCGCCCGGAACCTTCTCGGCCCTCGTCTTCAGGGCGCGCGTGTCGGACCCCACGTCCGGCTCGGACAGCGCGAAGGCGGCGATCGCCTCGCCGCGCAGCGCGGGGGCGAACCAGCGCTGCTTCTGATCGTCCGTGCCGCCGCGCCAGATCGGCCAAATGCCGATATGGGTGGCCGCCGACCATGCGGCCGAGACCGACTGGCAGACGCGGCTCATCTCCTCGCGCACGATGCAGTCGGTCACCTTGTCCATGCCGGCGCCGCCGTCCTCTTCCGGATAGCGGATGCCCATGAGGCCGACTTCGGCGAATTTCGGGAAGAGATCGACGGGGAAGGCCTCGCTCTCCTCGATCTCGCGCACGCGCGGCGCGATATGCTTCTGCGCGAAGCGGATGACCGTCTCGCGCACCTGTTCCTGCGCCGGCGTGAAGGC
>DAIRCS010000188.1:0-7131 GCA_036796555.1 Rhodoblastus sp.
TCAGCTCCGCCTCGAAGACGGGGCCTGTGTAATATTCGAGGCCGCGCACGACGGAGGGGTCGATGAGGATGCGGTCCTCGCCATAGTCCGCCGCCAGCGCGAAAGCCGCGATGTCCCGCAATTCGGACACGCCTTCGAGGCCGCGCTGTGAGCCCGTGGCGGCATGTTCGAGCGCCGCGATCGTCTCGGCGTTCGTCGCTTTTCGCGCGGCGGTGAAGGCGAGCACGCGTGCGATGGCGGCGGCGTCGAGTTCGGCGCCGGCGGTGAAATCGCCGCTCTCGTCCTTGCGGCCGGGGCCGAGTAGCATTTCGACGCCGTGCGGGCCGAGACGGTCGAGCTTGTCGATGGCGCGCAGCACCTTGAGGCGACGCTGGTGATGTTCGGGGGCGTCAGGCAGGCCGATCGCCTCCATCACGCCGTCGAGCACCTTGCGGTTGTTGACCTTCACCACATAGTCGCCGCGCCGGATGCCGAGCTTTTCCAGCGTGTCGGCGGCCATCATGCAGATTTCCGCGTCCGCCGCGACGCTCGCCGCGCCGACCGTGTCGGCGTCGAACTGCATGAACTGGCGGAAGCGGCCGGGGCCGGGCTTCTCGTTGCGGAACACGTAGCCGGCTCGATAGGAGCGATAGGGCTTGGCCAGCTTGTCGTAGTTTTCGGCGACATAGCGGGCCAGCGGCGCGGTCAGGTCGTAGCGCAACGACAGCCATTGCTCGTCGTCGTCCTGGAAGGAGAAGACGCCCTCGTTCGGCCGGTCCTGATCGGGCAGGAACTTGCCGAGCGCGTCGGTATATTCGATGAAAGGCGTCTCGACCGCCTCGAAGCCGTAGAGTTCGTAGGATTCGCGTATCCTGGCGAGCATGCGCTCGGAGGCTGCGAGCTCGGCGGGACCGCGGTCGGCGAGACCGCGCGGCTGACGGGCTTTTACGGTATTCTTGGTGTCGCTCATGGCCGGGGTTTAGGCGCGCCGGCCCGCAAGGGCAAGGGCGCGGAACGAAATCCTCCGCCGCCGGTTGACGAGGACGCCCATTGCAAGGATGAAGCTGTGAAACCTGCCTATCTGATCGCCCTCGCCTGCCTCTTGCCAACTGTCGCGGCCCTGCCCGCGCAGGCGCAGGGAACGCCGGAGCAACGCGCGGCCTGCGAGGGCGACGCGTTCAAGTTCTGCGGCAAGGACATTCCCGATCCGGTCAAGATCGAGGCCTGCCTGCGCACGCATCTGCCGGAAATCTCGCCGGCCTGCCGCGCGCAATTCGACGAGCGGAAGAAATAGCGCTCAGGCCAGCGCCGCGACGAAGACCGCGCTGGCGACCAGCCCCAATCCGACCTGACCCCATTCGAGCAGGCCCCAGGTGGCGATGAGCCCGCGCGCGCCGGCGCCGCCGTCGTCGGGCGCGAGCAGGCGATTGTTGAGCGGCACGAGCACGAAGAACATATAGGGCCAGCTCGCCATGGCGAAGGCCGCGCCGATCAGCCAGAGCGCATTGCCGCCCGCGCGGAACTCGATCAGCGCGGCGATGGCCGCGGCCAGCGCGAACAGGGCGAGCAGCAGCAGCGCGCGGCGGTCGCTCGGCGCCCATTCCTTCACCAGCGCGCGGTCGTCCAGCGTCAGGCGCGCGGGCTGCTCCACCAGGACGGAATAAAGCGCCGCGCCGAGATAGGCGGCGGCGAAGGCGAGAGCGATGGGGCCAGCGTGCATCGATGTTCTCCTGGACCGCGAGCCTTCAGGCTCGCTCTTCAGAATTCGACATGGAAGCGAGCCGGAAGGCCCGCGGTCCACGTTTCACCCTTGCGGCGCGTAGACGCCGTCGGCCTGCGGCTCGAGATCGAGATGCCGCTTGTGCATGGCGCGCAGGGTCGAACGATGGCCGATCGAAATGACGGTCGTCTCGGGCAGACGGTCGAAGATCGCCCCGTAGACGTCGGCCTCGAGCTTTTCGTCCAGCGCGGCGGTCGCTTCGTCCAGCAGCAGCCATGTCGGCCGGGCCAGCAGCGCGCGCGCGATGGCGAGCCGCTGCTGCTCGCCGCCTGACAGGCGCTGCGTCCAGACGTCGTCCTCGTCGAGGCGGTCGACGAAGGATTCGAGGCGCGCAGCCTTCAGCGCGCCGCGAATCTCCTCGTCCGGGTAGGCGCCGGGCTCGGCCGGATAGGAGACCGCCGCGCGCAGCGTGCCGTTCGGCAGATAGGGGCGCTGCGGCAGCACCAGGGCGCGCTCGCCCTCGGGGATGCGAATCTGGCCGGCGCCGTAGGGCCAGATGCCCGACGTCGCGCGCAGCAGCGTCGACTTGCCGGAGCCCGAGGGACCGGTGATGAGCGTGCTTTGGCGCGGCTCGAAGACGAGGCCGTCGGCGCGCACGATCTCGCGGCCGTTCGGCAGGCGGATGGAGACCTTGTCGAGGATCACCGGCCCGCCCGCCGCCGCCGGCGCGCGATTGACGCCGGCGTCGCGCGCGTCCTCGGCCGTCTTGATCGCCTGATCGAAGGACGAGAGACGCTGGACGACCGAGGTGAAGCCGGCGAGCGAGGTATAATTGTTGATGAAGAAAGTGAGCGCGCCTTCCACGCGGGCGAAGGCGCCGGCGGTCTGCGTCATCACGCCGAGCTGGATCTTGCCGGCGAAATAGAAGGGCGCGGTGAAGACGTAGGGGATGATCGGCGACATCTGTCCGTAGGTCGCCGTGAAGGCCATGAGTTTCTTGCGCTGCGCGACGATCAGCAGGTAGTTGGCGATGACCGCGCGGAACTTGCCGCCGAGCGCGCTCTGCTCCGCCTTCTCGCCGGCCAGCAGCGCGACCTGCTCGGCATATTCGCGCAGGCGCGCGAGCGAGAAGCGGAAGTCGGCTTCCACGCGCTGGCGGTCGAAATAGAGGCCGACGAGCGAGCGGCCGATGAGATGGGTCACGAGCGTGCCGAAGGCGGCGTAGATCAGCGCAACCCAGAACAGGAGGCCGGGAATCACGATCTCGGTGCCGGGAATGGCGTAATTGCCCGAGAGCTCCCACAGCACGATCGAGAAGGAGACGAGCGAGGAGAGCGTGGAGATGAGCAGGATCGAATAGGAGTAGATGCCCTCGCCGTCGCCGCCGCCGATGATGAAGCGGTTGACGTCTTCCGCGATGCGCTGGTCGGGGTTGTCGGCCGCGCCGCCGGCGAGGCTCATGCGGTAGTGCGCATGGCCGCCGAGCCAGTGCGAGACGTAGAAATCCGTCAGCCACCGCCGCCAGCGGATCACCAGCATGGATTGCAGCACGAATTCGATGATGGCGCTGGCGATGTAGACGAAGGCCCAGGGCGTGAAGACCCAGAACAGCAGGCTCCAGAAGCTCGGCGCGTCCTTGGCCTGGATGGCGTTGAACCAGTCGCGGTTGAAGAAGGAGAGCCGCACGGTGATCGCGACCTGCGCCTGGTTGATGAGGACCAGCGTCGCGATCATGGCGACCGCGATCCGCCGCTCGCGCGCGGCGAAGGGGCGGAAGGGCCAGATGCGCGCCGCGCCCATGTCGGACTGGGTGAAATAGAGATCGGCGATGCGCAGCGGCTCGCGCATGACGTTCAGGCGGGCCACGACGTAGACGAGGATGGAGAACACCGCGACCGTCAGCGGCAGCGAATCCGGCGGCGTGAAGTTGTTGAGCCGCTCGTGCCAGAAGCCGGCGTGGAGCGCCACGATCGCCAGTCCGAACACGATTGTCTCCGTCGAGAAGATCGCGACGAAAATTTTCATGAAAGCGGAAATTCGTTCGGACGCCATCGTCGTGTAGGCGCACACCAGGGCCGCGGCGGCGACGAGATAGAGGAAGCTGTCGCCCAGGCGATAGCCGGCGAAGGCCGCCAGAAGCCCGAATGCGCCGACCGCGCCGCTCAGAATCCGCATTCAAATCACCTGTCCGATACGCCCCGCCCGTGTATCGGCCGGACGCGCGGGAAGCGCAAGCCAGACCGGCGCCGTCGGCCGTGAGCGCCCCTTTTGCGTCGCGTTTACGGCGCCGAAAGGCTCGCCGGGCATGTTTGACATTGGCGGCGTCCGCCGTCATGAAAATCGGCCGGCCGCCCCCAATCGAGGCCGGCCGGTCAATTCCGCTCCACCACCGCGCCGCTTTCGGAGAAAGCCGCATGAACCAGGCGTCGCTGACGCTCAGCGATCCCCGGCCCGTCGGGGCCGATCCGTTCGACTTCGCCGCGCTCGCCGCCGGGCGCGAGCCGGAGCGCTATCGCCTGCACAGCCGCCACCTGAACGAGCAGATGGTGCGCGTGCTGCAGACGATCGGCTACGACGTCGGCTTCACCCGCGGTTCCGGCCAGTATCTGTGGGACCGCGACGGAGCGCGCTATCTCGACCTGCTGTCGGGCTGGGGCGTGTTCGCGCTCGGACGCAACCACCCCGACGTCGCGCGGGCCCTGATCAGCGTGATCGAGGCGGACCTGCCCAATCTCGTCCAGATGGACGTGTCGGTGCTGGCGGGCCTGCTCGCCGAGCGGCTCCTCAAATACACGCCCTGGCTCGACAAGGCGTTCTTCTGCAATTCCGGCGCGGAAGCCGTGGAAGCGGCGATGAAATTCGCGCGCTCGGCCACCGGCCGCCCGCGCATCCTGTTCTGCGACCACGCCTTCCACGGGCTGACCTACGGCGCGCTGTCGATGAACGGCGACGCGATCTTCCGCGACGGCTTCGGGCCGCTCGTGCCCGACGTCGCGGAGATACCCTTCAACGATCTCGACGCGCTCGACCGGGCGCTCGCGCGCAAGGACGTCGCGGCCTTCTTCGTCGAGCCGATCCAGGGTAAGGGCGTCAACATGCCCGACCCGGACTATCTCGCGCGCGCGGCCGCGCTCTGCCGCAAATACGGCGCGCTGTTCGTCGCCGACGAGATCCAGACCGGCCTCGGGCGCACGGGCAAGTTCCTGGCCGTCGAGCACTGGGGCGCGGAGCCCGACATGGTGCTGCTCGCCAAGGCGCTGTCGGGCGGCCATGTCCCGGTCGGCGCCGTGCTGGCGCGCAAGCAGATCTTCGAAAAAGTGTTCAACCGCATGGATCGCGCGGTCGTGCACGGCTCGACCTTCTCCAAGGCCGATCTCGCCATGGCTGCGGGCCTCGCCACGCTGGAAGTCATCGAGGGAGAAAAGCTGATCGAGAACGCGGCGCGCCGCGGCGAGCAGATCCTCGCGGGCTTCCGCTCGATGAACCAGCGCTACGAGCTGGTGAAGGACGTGCGCGGCAAGGGGCTGATGGTCGGCATCGAGTTCGGCGCGCCGAAGTCGCTGAAGCTCAAGACCGCATGGACCGTGCTGGAGAAGGTCAATTCCGGCCTGTTCTGCCAGATGATCACCATCCCGCTGTTCAAGGATCACCGGGTTCTGAGCCAGGTCGCCGGGCACGGCAACCATACGATCAAGCTTCTTCCGCCGCTGACGATCGGCGACGAGGACATCGCCTGGATCGAGCGCTCGTTCGACGCCGTGATCGCCGACGCGCACCGCGTGCCGGGCGCGGTCTGGTCGCTGGGCAAGACGCTCGCCGACCATGCCCTCAAGGCGAAGATGGGCGGCTGAAACCGGGACCGCCGGCTTCCAGCCGGCTGAAAGAGCGCAAGGATGCCGGCCGGAGGCCGGCGGTCCTAGATCGGCCGGCGTTTCCGGCGCTCAGTCGGCGTTTTCCAGGCCTTCGATCGACTGGCCGTTCACGTGGGCGACGAGCACCGGCGACGGCTTGAAGGTCACGACGCGACGCGGCTTGATCGCCGCCTCGACGCCAGTCTTCGGATTGCGGCCGATGCGCTCGCGCTTGGAGCGCACGTTGAAGGCGCCGAAGCCGCGCAGCTTGACCGCTTCATTGCGGTCGAGACTGTCGGCGATCTCCTCGAGCGTCATCTCGAAGATCGTGCGCGCCTGCACCCGCGACAGCGTCGGGCAGGCCTGGAAGACCGCATCCAGAAGGTCGGCGCGTGTCGTCGTGCGCCCCGTATTGAGAACCTTGCTCATTCCGCCGCACGCGCCTGAAGCGCGCCCCCGTAACTCGAGCCGACAACCGGCGCGCCCTGATCGGCTGAACGCGTCGCCCGCAACCTGCGCCCGATCGAGGAAGCCCGCCTTCCGGCGGGTTCTGGCCGGGTCGACGATCGGACGGGCCGCTGGCTCACGCGCCCTAACGCCCGAAACCATAAGCCGAATTACGGCGGGCGCAAGCGGGGCCCATAATTTCGCCGCGCAGGGGCGGTCGGCGACGAAAGCGAAACGGCCGCAACAAAAAAGGCCCGGCGGAGCCGGGCCTGGGATTGCTGGCGACGATGAACTTCCTGGAAGTCCGCGCCGCAAGCGAAGCGCGGCCTGCCGCGCTTCGCCGTTTTGAGTTTCCGGGCGAACGGACTTCTCAGAAGTCCATGCCGCCCATGCCGCCGCCCGGCATAGCCGGGGCCGCGTCCTTCTTCGGCAACTCGGCGATCATCGCCTCGGTGGTGATGAGCAGGCCGGCGACGGACGCCGCATCCTGCAGGGCCGTGCGCACGACCTTGGTCGGGTCGATGATGCCGGCCTTCACCAGATCGGCATATTCGCCGGTCTGGGCGTCGAAGCCGTAGGCGTAGTCCTTGGCCTCGACCAGCTTGCCGACCACCACGGCGCCGTCGCCGCCGGCGTTGTCGACGATCTGGCGCGCCGGAGCCGTCAGCGAGCGACGAACGATGTCCACGCCGGTCTTCTGGTCAGGATTGGCGCCCGAGACCTTGTCCAGGGCCGCGACCGCGCGCAGCAGGGCGACGCCGCCGCCCGGCAGGATGCCCTCTTCCACCGCAGCGCGGGTGGCGTTGAGCGAATCGTCGACGCGATCCTTCTTCTCCTTCACCTCGACCTCGCTCGCGCCGCCGACGCGGATCACCGCGACGCCGCCGGCGAGCTTGGCCAGACGCTCCTGCAGCTTCTCACGGTCGTAGTCCGAGGTGGTCTCCTCGATCTGCGCCTTGATCTGCGAAACGCGACCCTCGATGTCCTTCTTGGCGCCGGCGCCGTCGATGATCGTGGTGTTCTCCTTCTCGATGCGCACGCGCTTGGCGCGGCCGAGCATGGGGAGCGTCACGTTCTCGAGCTTGATGCCGAGGTCTTCGGCGATCATCTCGCCGCCCGTCAGGATGGCGATGT
>DAIRCS010000189.1:0-7121 GCA_036796555.1 Rhodoblastus sp.
GCCGCGAGATGCAGATGAAGCGCCTGCACGCGCGCCATCACGATCCGCTCAAGCGCTGGAAACTGTCCCAGCTCGACTATCAGGCGCTGGACAAATGGGATGATTTTTCGCGCGCCATCGAGCGCATGCTTGCGCGCTCCGACAGCGCCGCGGCGCCGTGGACGGTCGTGCGCGGCAACGACAAGCGCCGCACGCGCCTCGAGATCATCCGCTATCTGCTCGACGTCATCCCCTACCAGGGCAAGGACCCGAAGAAGGTCGGCGAGATCGACCGCAAGCTGGTCCTGTCGGCCTCGTCGTTTCTCGGCGACGGCGGCGAGGAGGAATAGGGGTCAATCCTCGTCGCCCTGTTCGGATTCCATCGCGTTGCGCAGCGCCTTCCAGCGCCGCAGGCCCTCGTCGGCGCCCAGAAGCGCCAGCGCGAAGACGAAGGGCGCGAGATAATAGATGATGCGAAACAGCAGCAGCGACGCGATCAGCGAGGCCGTGCTCGGCGCCGGCACGAATTTCAGCATCGTCGCCTCGAACACGCCGATGCCGCCGGGCGCATGGCTGGCGATGCCGAGGATGCAGCCGAGCACATAGGTCGCCGCGAAGCTCGGGAAGTCGATCGGCGTTTTCGCGGGCAGCAGCACATAGAGCACGCCCGCGGCGGCGCAGAGGTCGACCACGCCGAGCGTCATCTGCCCGAGCGTGACGAGCGGCCCGGGCAGGCGCAGGCGAAAGCCCTGCACCCGCACGCGGCGCGGCGCGACGGCGACCCAGCCGACATAGGCCGAGATGGCGACCAGCACGCCGGCGCCGATGGCCGCGTTCATCTGCCAGGGCAGGTTGTCGATCCAGGAGATCGCGTCGGCGCGCGCGACCATGCTCACGCCGGCGACAAAGGCCATGCCGAGCCAGAAGGTCACGCCGGCGACGACCGTGAGGCTCGCCACCTTGCCGGCCGAAAGCCCCGCCCGCGAATAGATCCAGTAGCGCACCGCCCCGGCCGTGATCAGCGGAAAGCCGAGCGTGAAGGAAATGGCGTAGCTGGTGAACGAGCCGAGCGCGGTCACGCGATAGGGCACTTGCGCGCCGATCTGGCGCAGCGCCAGCGCATCGTAGCCGGTGAGCGCGAGATAGGAGACGCAGGTCAAAAGGCAGGCTGCCGCGATCTGCTCGGCGCTGGTGGCCGCGATCGCCGCGCGCAGCGCGAAAATGTCGAGATTGGCGACGACCCGCGCCAGCACGAACACGGACAGGGCGAAAATGGCGATCGAAAGCGCCGCGCCGATGGACCGGCCGAGATGCTTGCGGTCGAACAGCCGCTTGCGGCCCTCGACGAGCGCGCGCCGCTCGCTGAACGGGCGTTCGCCCGCCGCCGCGCTCTCGTCCGGCGGCTCGAACGCCCTTCCGGATATGCCCTCGTCGTCTTCTCTCATGCCTCACGCTATTGGTCGAACAAAGCCGGCGAAGGCATGGCGACGCGCCTGAACGGGCTCAGGCGATTTAGGGAGTGCGCGATTTCTGTGCAACCCCGGTGACAATCTGACGTAGAAGTCCGGTAAACGGCGCGAACCGAAACTCGACAATGTGGCGTCCGGGCGGCAGGCGCACCGCGCGGAAGGCGACGTCCGCCCGCTCGATCTCCGCCGGCGCCCCGTCCACCGTGGCTTGCCACCAGGGATGCCAGATGTCGGTCAGGACCAGCCAGCCCCCGTCGGGCGCGTCCGTATCGACCGCGACATGGGTGTTGCCATAGGCCGCGATGCGCGCCGTTCCCGGCCGGCGCGGCGTTTGGTCGCTTCCCGACGAAAGGAGGACGGTGGAGCGATAATCGGCGTCGGGCCAGCCGCCAGCCCTGACGATGGCGTCGAAATCGGCGGCCAGCGCCTGCGTCGCCACGAACACGCGCGGCAGCGCGCGGGGATTCTCGTAAATCCAGGCGTCGGCGGTGCGCGCCACGAAATTGAGGTCGCCGGGCTTCAGCGTCCTGTCGATCTGCTCGATCGGAACGCCGGTCGCGATGTAGCGCAGGCCGGTCAGGTCCGCCGCGATCGAGCGATAGGAGGGAAAAGCCTTCGAGAACGTCCGCTGCTCGGGCAGGCCCACCGTGTCGCCCGCGCCGGTGAAATTCTCGAACAGCGCCAGCCGCAGCGGATTGTAGCCGAGATCGTGGTCGAAATTCTGGGACAGCGAGGCGTTGGGCCAGTCGAAGCCGAGGCCGGCGAGTTCGATCCGGTCGCGCCGGTCGGGCGCGGCGCCGGCGGCGAGCTTTTCCCGCAACGTGAGGATGGTGGCGTTGGTCGTGTCGGCCCGCAGGAAATCGAAATTGCCGGGCGGCAGCGCCGTCGACTCGTTCGGCCCGTTGCCGAGCCGAAGGTCCACGGCGCAGAACAGGCCGATCAGCGCCAGCGCGAGCAAGGGCCGCGCGCGGCCGCGCAGCGCGATCCATTCGAGCAGCGCGATGGCCAGCGCGAATGCGACCCAGGCGAACAGAAGCGGCATGGCGGCGGCGACCAATTTGCCCTTCCAGTGCGCCACCGCGACCGCCGCCGCGATCAGGGCGAGAACGACCAGCGCCACCGGTATCGGCCGCCATTTCACCTCGCCGGCCGCCAGCCGGTGGACCCCGTAGCCGCCGATGAGCGCGAGCAGGGCGCAGAGCGGAAAGGTCGCGTCCGCCGGCCGCCGCCACAGGCCCGCGCCCGGCAGGCGGAAGAGAATGTCGAAGGCCGGCGTGTAGCGGCCGACCGCGTAGAGGCCGAGCAGGATCGCGACGACGGCGAAAAAGCGCATGTCGCGGTCGGCCCGGCGCAGCGGCAGGCCGGCGCCGATCAGGGCGGCGAGGGCCAGCGCCCCGAAATAGACCTCGCCCATGTTGCGGGCGAGAAACAGGTCGGTCGGCCCCCAGGCCGACGAGGGCGGACCCCAGAAATAGGCGAGGGGGCCGGAAACGCTGTAGAGATCGGGAGCGACGACGGTGAGCAGCGAGGCCGGGTGCAGGGAGCCCTTCACCACTTCGCTGAACACGATTTCAGGCCGGTTGCAGCTGGCCGCCAGCATTTCCGACAGCAGCACCGGCGGCCCGGCGCAAACGAGCCCGACGATCGCGCCCGCGACGAGCGGGCGAACGAAGCCTCTCAGATTCGCGCGCACGCCCGCGCCGCCGAACGCCCGCTGCGCGACAAAGGCGGCGAGGATGATCGTCTGCAGCCAGGCGACCTGATCGCGCCCGGCCACCATGAAGGCCGCAAACAGCCCCGCCGCCGCGCCCCAGACGATCGAGCGCCGGTCGAGCGCACGCGACAGCGCGAACAGGGCGAGCGGAAACCAGGCGAGGCTCATCACCTGCCCGACATGCTGCAGCCGCCAGGCCGCCGAGCCGCCGAAAGCGAAGGCGATCGCCGCGACCAGCGCGCCTTCCGCCCGCCAGCCGCGATCCCGCGCGTAAAGGAAGACGCCGAGCGCGCCGAGCGCCAGCGTGGCGAACAGCACGCCGTCGGCGAGCTGGAACGGGGGCGTCGGACCCAGAAAGGCGGCCGCCAGATAGAGCGGCGCGAAGATCAGCGATTGCGGATCGGCGATCTGCGGCCAGCCGTCGAAGACGTTCGGCGTCCAGAACGGGCTCTCTCCCGCGGCGAGGGAGCGGGCGAGAAACGCGAATTGCGGATAGAAATGCGCCTTGGCGTCCCACGGGATCGTGACGCGGCCCGACAGCCAGGGCCAGCACAGGAACAGCCAGACGAGCGCGAAAACGAGGCCGGCGAAGGCATATCCGCCGCGCCCGCCGCCTTGTCGCCCGTCGTCAGACGAGCGGCGGTTCGAGTTCGGCATCGATGGAATGGCCGGCGCGGTCGCGCTTGGCGGCGAGATAGCCGACGTTCTGCGGCGTCGGCCGTCCGATCACGCGCTCCTGCGCGACCACGTCGAGACCGGCGTCTTCCAGCGCCGTGATCTTGTTCGGGTTGTTGGTGAGGATCTTCACCTTGCCGACGCCGAGCTGCTTGAGCATGTCGGCGGCGAAGCCGAAGCCGCGTTGGTCGTGGTCGAAGCCCAGCGCCTCGTCGGCGTCGTAGGTATCGAGGCCTTCGGCCTGCAGCCGGTAGGCCTTGATCTTGCTCGCGAGCCCGTTCCCCCGGCCTTCCTGGTCCAGGTAGAGGATGACGCCGCCGCCGCTCTCCGCCATCGAGCGGGCGGTCATGCGCAACTGGTCGCCGCAGTCGCATTTCAGCGAGCCGAACAGGTCGCCGGTCAGGCAGGCCGAATGCAGCCGCACGGCCACGGGCTTGGAGAAATCCGGCTGCCCGACAATGACGGCGGCCTGGTCGCGCAGGCCTTCGCCGCCGCGGAAGATGACGAATTCGGACTGTGGCGCGCCTTCCAGCGGCACCTTGGCGCGGGAGACGATGTGCAGCTCGGCGCCGCGCCGCGCGGGATAGGCGGCGATGGCGGAAGCGGCCACGCGCGCGACCGGCGCTTCGGCGAGCGCGCCGGCCTCGAGCGGAACGACGAGCAGCGCCGGCAGCAGCGCCGCGAGATGCGCGAGGCGCAGGCCCATCTCTTCGCTCTGCGAAATCGGCAGCAGCGGCGCATCGAGCATCGCGCCGTCCTCGACGGCGAGGCGGGAAATGGCGCCAAGCTCCGGCGCGGGCAGCGCGCGCGCGGCGGCGACGCGATCGGCGGCGCCCAGCCGATGCAGGCGCGGGCCCGCCAGCACGAGACGCGCGCGGCCGCCCGCCAGCCCGGCAAGCGCGGCGACGCCGGCGCTATCCAGCCCTTCGACGGGCGCGGCCAGAAGCGCGGCCGCAGCCGTTTCGATCACGACCGGCCGACCCGCCCGAAATTCCGCGATGGCCCGTTCCGTCGCAAGCTGGTCGCGCGGCACGCCGCCCAGCAATCCCTCGATACCCATTCCTGTCCCAGTTCGATCGGCGCCTGCGCCGGCCATTTGCCGACAATATATAGTCGCCCTGCGCCCATGACGACATATACGCCGTCCGACGCGCATCGGATGTATTGCAAACGCGGCCGCTTAGCCAGCAGTCCCGCCGGGCGCGGCTATTTGACCATGCCCGCGCCCGCGCTTATTGGAGCGGCATGGCGATACGACCCATCATCTGCATTCCCGACAACCGCCTGCGGCTCGTCTCGGCGCCCGTCGAACGCGTCGACGACGAGGTCAAGCGGCTGATGGATGACATGCTCGAGACCATGTACGACGCCCCCGGCATCGGCCTCGCCGCGATCCAGATCGCCGTGCCGAAGCGCGTGGTGGTGATCGACACGGCCAAGGAAGGCGAGGACGCCCGTCCGATCTGCTTCGTGAATCCGGAGATCGTCTGGTCCTCCGGGGAAAAGCGCGTCTACCAGGAAGGTTGCCTCTCGATCCCCGAATATTACGAGGATGTGGAACGGCCGTCTCGCGTGAAGGCGCGCTATCTCGACCGCGAGGGCCGCGAGAACGAGCTCGAGGCCGACGGCCTGCTGGCGACCGCGCTCCAGCACGAGATCGACCATCTGAACGGCGTTCTGTTCATCGACCACCTCTCGCGCCTGAAGCGCGAGCGGGTCTGGAAGAAATACGAGAAGATCGCGCGCCGCTCCGCCAACGAGCCGGGGCATCCCGACCACGATTCCCGCGAGCTGTGAGGCGACGCCGATGCGCGTCGTCTTCATGGGCACGCCGGACTTCTCGGTTCCCGTCCTCACCGAGATCGTCGGCCAGGGCCACGAGGTCTGCTGCGTCTACACGCGCGCGCCGCAGCCCGCCGGCCGCGGCATGGATCTGCGCCCCTCGCCCGTCCACAAGGTCGCCGACCGCTTCGGCATTCCCGTGCGCACGCCGAAAAGCCTGCGGAGCCCGGAGGAGCAGGCGGCCTTCGCCGCGCTCGAGGCCGATTGCGCGGTCGTGGTCGCCTACGGCCTGATCCTGCCCCGGCCCGTGCTGGACGCGCCGAAACTCGGCTGCTTCAACCTGCACGCCTCGCTGCTGCCGCGCTGGCGCGGCGCGGCGCCGATCCAACGTGCGATCATGGCCGGCGATTCCGAAACCGGCGTGATGGTCATGCGGATGGACGAGGGCCTCGACACCGGCCCGGTCGGCATGGCCGAGCGCGTCGCCATCGGCCCGGACATGACGGCGGGCGAGTTGCACGATTCGCTGATGAAGGTCGGCGCCGATCTGATGGCCCGCGCGCTCGCCGCCATTTCGCGCGGCTCGCTCGCCTTCCGCCCGCAGGCGGAAGAGGGCGTCACTTACGCCGCCAAGATCGACAAGGCCGAGGCGCGACTAGATTTCTCGAAGCCTGCGGTCGAGGTCCACAATCTCGCGCGAGGATTGTCGCCGTTCCCCGGCGCGTGGTTCGAAGCCGATCTCGGCCGCGGGCCGGAGCGGGTGAAGGTTCTTCGCACGCGCCTGGCTGCCGGCGCCGGCGCGCCCGGGACGTTGATCGGCGAGGGCGTGATGGCCTGCGGCGAGGGCGCGATTGAACTCGTGCAGGTCCAGCGCGGCGGCAAGGCGGCGATGTCCTTCGCCGATTTCGCACGCGGCGCGCGGCTGGCGATCGGCGCGAGGCTCGGGTGATCGCGGGCTCCGCCAAGGCGCAAGTCTTCTCCCTCCCCCTTGCGGGGAGGGCGGGGTGGGGGTCGATGGCAGGGGCGATCCCGCAAGATGGCGCCCAGTCTTTCCCCCACCCCCTGCCCCTCCCCGCAAGGGGGAGGGGAGCGAGCGGCTGAGGTAGCGCCATGCCCCGCTACAAGCTCACCCTCGAATATGACGGCCGCCCCTTCGTCGGCTGGCAGCGGCAGGCGAACGGCCTTTCGGTGCAGGAAGCCGTGGAAGGGGCCATCGAAGGCCTGACCGGCGCGTCCGCCTCCATTCAAGCCGCCGGCCGCACCGACGCCGGCGTCCATGCGAAAGGGCAGATCGTCCATGTCGATCTCGACCGCGACTGGCGCGGCGACCGGCTGCGCGACGCGCTGAACGCGCATCTGCGGCTGTTTCCGGTGGCGGTCGTCGAAGCCGGACAGGTCGCCCCGGATTTCGAGGCGCGCTTTTCGGCGACGAAGCGCCATTACCTCTACCGCATCCTCAACCGTCGCGCGCCGCCGACGCACGAGCGCGGCTATGTCTGGCA
>DAIRCS010000190.1:0-7042 GCA_036796555.1 Rhodoblastus sp.
AGCCCGAGCACGTCGAGCATGGAATATTGGCCGGGCTTGCGGCCGCGCGCCCAGAGCGCGGCCTTGATCGCGCCGTTGGCGAAGAGGCTGCGGTCCTCCGCGTGATGGCTGAGCGTGATGCGCTCGCCGGCGCCGGCCAGGATCACGGAATGATCGCCGATCACCGTGCCGCCGCGCAAAGCAGCGAAGCCGATATCGCCCGCCTTGCGCGCGCCCGTATGGCCGTCGCGCGAGCGCACGGAATGATCGTTCAGATTGATCTGCCGGCCGCGCGCGGCCGCCTCGCCGAGCAGCAGCGCGGTGCCGGAGGGCGCGTCGACCTTCATGCGATGATGCATCTCGAGGATCTCGATGTCCCAGTCGGGACCGAGCGCGGCGGCGGCCTTCTGCACGAGCACGGCGAGCATGTTGACGCCGAGGCTCATGTTGCCCGAGCGCACGATCGGCGCATGGCGCGCGGCGGCCGCGATCTTCGCGAGATCGTCGGCGGAAAGCCCCGTGGTGCCGATGATATGCGCGATGCGCGCCTGCGCGGCGAGCGCCGCGAGTTCGACCGTCGCGGCGGGCGCGGTGAAATCGACGATTCCCTCCGCGTGGAGAACTGCCTGCAATGCGTCCTCGGTCACCGGCACGCCGAGCGGTCCGACTCCGGCCAGTTCGCCCGCATCCTTGCCGAGCGACGGCGAGCCCGCGCGCTCCAGCGCGGCGTGCACGGTCACGCCCTCGGCCTCCGTGATCGCCTTGACGAGCGCGCGGCCCATGCGGCCGCCCGCGCCCATCACCACCAGCCGCATGTCCGCCATTGGTCCGGTTCCTCTGAAAGCGGCGTCTTCATAGCCGATGCGGGCCGCCCGTGCATCCCCTCCGGGTCAAGGGCGATACGGCTGGGCGCCGTCGAGGTCCCTCCCGGGAGGAGGAGGAGAGACGCCCTACAAAGTCTGAAACAGAACGAGCGCATCCACGTAGCCGTGCGTCGGATGCGCGAAGGCGCCCGGCAGCCGGCCGACGATCGCAAAACCCATCGCCTGCCACAGCCGCACCGCGCGCTCGTTCGTCGAGATCACGAGATTGAACTGCATGGCGCGAAAACCGCGACGGCGCGCCTGATCGAGGGAATGCGCGCACATGGCGCGCGCGACCCCTTTGCCGAACGAATCCGCTGCGGTCATGTAGCCGCAATTGGCGACATGCGCGCCCGCGCCGGTCGTGTTGGCCCGCAGATAGTAGGTCCCGACGATACGCCCGTTGTCTTCGGCCACGAACACGGCATGGCCGGCCGTGAACCAGTAGGCGAGCGCGTCGCGTTCGCCCATGTCGCGCGGCAGCGGATAGGTTTCGCCGGCGCGGATGGTCGGTTCGAGGATCGACCAGATCGCGTCGGCGTCCTCCGCGCGCGCCGGGCGGATCATCATCCGCGCAGGACCGCGCCGGTCTTCTTCGTGGCTTCCGCGACGATCCTGCCCGCCACAGCCTCGATCTCCGCGTCCGTCAGCGTCTTTTCACGTGGCTCGAGACGCACGGACACGGCCACCGACTTCTTGCCCTCGGGCACGCCCGCGCCTTCGTAGACGTCGAAGACGCTGGCGTCGGCGATCAGCGCCCGGTCGGCGCCGAGCACGGCTTTCAACAGGTCGCCGGCGCGCGTGGAGCGATCGACGATGAAGGCGAAATCGCGTTCGAGCGGCATGAGATCGGAGAGATCGAGCTTCGGTTTCGCCTTGGTGGGCCTGGCCTTGGGCGCCGGCACGCCGTCCAGCGTGATCTCGAAACCGGCGAGCGGGCCGGACACGTCGAGCGCCTCCAGCGTCGCGGGATGGAACTCGCCGAACCAGCCGGCGATATTCTTCGGCCCGAATTGCAGGGTCGCGGAACGGCCGGGATGCAGGAAGGACGGCCCGCCGGGCGCGATCTGGACGGCGCTGGCGCTCACCCCGAGCGCAGCCAGCAGCGCCAGCGCATCGGCCTTGGCGTCGAACACGTCCACGGGCGCGGCGCGCGACCCCCAGATGCGGCCCGCGCCGCCGACCTTGGCCGTGCCGCGCCGGACGCCGGCGGCGTTGGTGAACTGGTCCTTGTCGCCGTCGCCGCGGAACACCTGCCCGACCTCGAACAGCGCGACGTCGGTCGTTCCGCGATCGGCGTTGCGCTGCGCCGCCGCCAGCAGGCCGGGCGCGAGGCTCGGCCGCATGTCCGAGAGATCGGAGGCGATGGGGTTGGCGAGCGTCAGCGACGGTTGACCGCCGCCGAACGCGTCGGCCTGCGTCTTCGACACGAAAGACCAGTTGACCGCTTCCAGCATGCCGCGCGCGGCCAGCGCCCGTCGCGCGCCGGAAACGCGCCGCTGCAGGAGCGTCAGCACGGGTTCGGCCACGCCATGCGCCTCGCGCCCCAGCGGCGTCGATTGCACGCGGTCGAGGCCGGCGATGCGCACGATCTCCTCCACGAGATCGGCGACGCCTTCGACATCCGGCCGCCACGACGGGATGTGCACGTAGGCGCGGTCGGCGTTGCCGGCCGTGCGCTCGACCGCAAAGCCGAGCTTTTCGAGGATTCCGGCCATCTCCGAAATCTCGAGTTCGAGGCCGGTCAGGCGCTGCACTTCGCTCCACGGGAAGAGCAGCGCGGGTCGCGCGGGCGGAAGCTGGCCCGCGACGACCATGTCTGACGGCTCGCCGCCGCAGAACTTCATCACGAGTTCGGTCGCGAGATCGCAGCCGGGAACATTGAAGGCCGGATCGACGCCGCGCTCGAAGCGGTAGCGCGCGTCGGTCGAAATGCCGAGCCGGCGGCCGGTATGCGCGATGTTGGCGGGATCCCACAGCGCGCTCTCGATCAGCACGTCGGTGGTGTTTTCGTCGCAACCCGAATGCTCGCCGCCCATCACGCCGGCGATGGATTCGACGCCATTGTCGTCGGCGATGACGACGTTCGACGCGTCGAGCGCATAGGTCTTGCCGTCGAGCGCCAGCACCTCGTCGCCCGCGCGTCCGCGCCGCACGATCAGATTGCCCGCGACCTTCTTCGCATCGAACACGTGCAGCGGCCGCGCGCGGTCGAAGGTGACGTAATTGGTGATGTCGACCAGCGCATTGATCGGCCTGAGCCCGATCGCCTTCAGCCGGCGTTGCATCCACTCGGGCGATGGGCCGTTATTCACGCCCCGCACCATGCGCAGCGCGAATTGCGGGCAGAGTTTGCGGTCGTCGCCTTCGAAATCGAGCGTGACGTTCACAGGGCAGGGAAAGGCGCCTTTGGCCGGGACGACGGCCGGTGTCTTCAGCTTGCCGAGGCCGGCGGCGGCGAGGTCGCGCGCGATACCGGAGACGCCGGCGGCGTCGGGCCGGTTCGGCGTCAGATTGATCTCGATGACGGGATCGCCGAGGCCGGCCCATTCGACATAGCGCGTTCCGACCGGCGCGTCGGCGGGCAGGTCGATGATGCCCTCGTGATCCTCCGAGAGTTCGAGCTCGGCGGCCGAGCACAGCATGCCCAGCGATTCGACGCCGCGGATCAAACCCTTGCCGAGCGTGATCTTCTTGCCCGGAATGTAGGCGCCGGGCGGCGAGAACACGCTCTTCATGCCCGTGCGCGCATTCGGCGCGCCGCAGACGACCTGCACCGGCGCGCCCGAACCCGTGTCGACCATGCACACGCGCAGACGGTCGGCGTTCGGATGAGGCTTTGCCTCGACGACATAGGCGATCGTGAAATCCTTCAGCGCCGCGGCGGGGTCGATCACGTTTTCGACTTCGAGACCGATGCGGGTCAGCGTTTCGCAGATTTCCGCGAGCGAGGCCTCGGTTTCGATGTGGTCCTTGAGCCAGGAGAGGGTGAATTTCATTGTCGTTCCGTGAAATCAGCCGTCATTGCGAGCGAAGCGAAGCAATCCATCCACCGGGCGTGGGCAGGTTCGGGGATGGATTGCTTCGTCGCTTCGCTCCTCGCAATGACGAAAAACCAAGTGTCAGGCCGAAAGTCCGCCCGCCAGCGTCGGGAAATCCAGCGGCCGGAATCCATAGTGCGACAGCCAGCGCGCGTCCGCCTCGAAGAATGGCCGCAAATCCGGCATGCCGTATTTCAGCATGGCGATGCGGTCGATCCCCATGCCCCAGGCGAAGCCCTGGTAGATGTCCGGATCGAGCCCGCAATTGCGCAGCACGTTGGGATGCACCATGCCGCAGCCCAGAATCTCCAGCCAGTCCTCGCCCTCGCCGAAGCGGATTTCGCCGCCCTGGCGCCGGCACTGGATGTCGACTTCCATCGACGGCTCGGTGAAGGGGAAGAACGACGGGCGGAAGCGCATCTTCACGGTCTTCACCTCGAAGAACGCCTTGCAGAATTCCTCCAGAATCCACTTCAGGTGGCCCATATGCGCCGTCTTGTCGATGACGAGGCCTTCGACCTGGTGGAATTGCGGCGTATGCGTCGCGTCGGAATCGATGCGGTAGGTGCGGCCCGGGCAGATCACGCGGATCGGCGGCTGTTGGGAGAGCATGGTGCGCACCTGCACAGGGCTGGTATGCGTGCGCAGGAGCTTCCGCGCGCCGTCGGCGCCGGGATTGAAGAAGAACGTGTCGTGCATCTCGCGGGCCGGATGGCCCTCGGGAAAGTTCAGTTTGGTGAAATTGTAGTCGTCGGTCTCGATGTCCGGACCCTCGGCGACCGCAAAACCCATGTCGGCGAAGATTTCCGTCAATTCGTCCATCACCTGGCTGATCGGATGGATGCGGCCGGTGTCGGGCCCGCCGCTGCGCACCGGCAGCGTGACGTCGAGCGTCTCGGCGGCGAGCCGGGCTTCGAGCGCCGCGCCCTTCAGCACAATCTTGCGTTCGGCGAGCGCTTCGGTAACCCGGTCCTTCAGGGCGTTGATCGCCGCGCCGGCGGTCTTGCGCTCATCCGGCGCCATCTTGCCAAGCGTGGCGAGCAGGGCGGAAACGGAACCCTTCTTGCCGAGCGCGGACACGCGCACGTTTTCGAGCGCGGCCTCGTCGGGGGCGGCGGAAATCTGGCCGAGGATCTCGGTTTCGAGCGTCTTGTGGTCGGACATGCCCTGCTCACGAAGGAATTTGCGCGGCTTGTGCCACGCGGAAACGCGACTGTCGAGAAACGCAAAAGGCCCGCCGGTTGGCGGGCCTCTCATCCGGGAACGCCGGCTTCCAGCCGGCTGCCGGCCGGAGGCCAGCGGTCCCAGCGCTTACGCCGCCTGGGGCAGCGCCGCCTTGGCCTTTTCGACGATGGCCGCAAAAGCGGCCGGCTCGGCGATGGCGAGCTCGGACAGGACCTTGCGGTCGATCTCGACGCCCGCCTTGTTCAGGCCGTCGATGAAGCGCGAATAGGTGAGGCCGGCCTCGCGCACGGCGGCGTTGAGGCGCTGGATCCACAGCGCGCGGAACACGCGCTTCTTCGCCTTGCGGTCGCGCGTGGCGTACTGCATCGACTTGTCGACGGCGGCCTTGGCCGTGCGGATCGTATTCTTGCGGCGACCGTAAAAGCCCTTGGCGGCCTTCAGGGTCTTCTTGTGCTTGGCGTGCGAGGTGACGCCTCTCTTGACGCGAGCCATTTTACAGAACTCCTTGAAAGGAAAAGGGAACCGAACTTCAGCCGTTGGGCAGGAAGTACTTCTTCACGTTGTCGCCGTCCGTCTTGAACATGACGGAAGTGCCGCGAAGGTTCCGGATCTGCTTCTTGGTCCGCTTGATCATGCCATGGCGCTTGCCGCGCTGGGCGTAGACCACCTTGCCGGTGCCGGTGATCTTGAAGCGCTTTTTGGCGCCAGACTTGGTCTTCAGCTTGGGCATTTTGCTCTCCTGCGGCGCGAGCGCCGCTCTATTGTTCGCGTGAGCGAGGAAAAACCGCCACGGCAGCCCATCACTGGCCGGGCGGTTCAAGGCGCGGCTTATAAGCCGAAAGGGCGGGCGCGATCAAGAGCACGGCATGGGTTTCCCTCCCTCCCCGCGAGGGGGAGGGGAGCCGCGGCGGTAATCGCGTCCCACGCAATGCCGGCTGGACCGACCAGTCAAACATGCTAGCGTCCACCGCAAAATCGACGGAGGACCCATGGAGCGCTCGTTCGCCACGGAAATCGAGAGCCTCAAGCTCGGCGAGGGCGAGATTTTTCACGGCGAGGGCATTCTCGCCGTCACCAAGGCGCTGCTGCAGGCCGGCGTCTCCTATGTCGGCGGCTATCAGGGCGCGCCGGTCTCGCATCTGCTCGACGTCATGGTGCAGGCCAAGGACTACATGTCCGAACTCGGCGTGAACGTGGTCGCCTGCACCAACGAGGCCTCGGCCGCCGCCATGCTCGGCGCCTCCATCATGTATCCCGCCCGCGGCGCGGTGACCTGGAAGTCGATCGTCGGCACCAATGTCGCCGCCGACGCGCTCTCCAACCTCGCCTCCCCCGGCGTGAAGGGCGGCTGCCTGATCGTCGTCGGCGAGGATTACGGCGACGGCGCCAGCGTCATTCAGGAGCGCACCCACGCCTACGCCATGAAATCCGCGCTCTGGCTGATGGACCCGCGCCCCAACCTGCCGACCATCGTGCGCTGCGTCGAAAAGGCGTTCGAGCTTTCCGAAGCCTCGCACACACCGGTCATGATGGAGCTGCGCATCCGCGCCTGCCATGTGCAGGGCGAGTTCACGGCGAAGGACAATGTGAAGCCGGCGGTCTCGACGCTGCACAAGCAGCCGGCCGCGCCGCACGACTACGCCACGCTCGCTCATCCCCCGGTCACCTTCGGGCACGAGATCGCCAAATACGCCGACCGCATGCCGGCTGCGCGCAGGTTCATCGTCGGCCATGGGCTCAACGAGAAGATTGACGGCCGCCACGGCGAAGTCGGTCTCATCGTGCAGGGCGGCGTCACCAATGCGCTCGTTCGCGCGCTGCAGGAGATTGGCCTCGCCGGCGCGCAGGGGCGCAGCGACCTGCCCATGCTGGTGCTCAACGTCGTCTATCCCCTTTGCCCCGACGAGATCGTCGGCTTCTGCGCCGGCAAGAAGGCCGTGCTCGTCGTCGAGGAAAGCCAGCCCGAATATATCG
>DAIRCS010000191.1:0-7026 GCA_036796555.1 Rhodoblastus sp.
TGTCGATCTACGGCGGCTCGAACGAGATTCAGAAGAACATCATCGCCAAGGCCATTCTGGGCCTGTGAAACCACAACAATGACGCCGTCATTGCGAGGAGCGAAGCGACGAAGCAATCCATCCCCGAACCTATCTGCGCCCGGTGGATGGATTGCTTCGCTTCGCTCGCAATGACGTTACTAAGTCAGGAAGATACAAAATGGATTTCGATCTCTCCGAAGAACAGCGCATGCTCAAGGACTCGGTCGACCGCCTGGTCGCCGACAAATACGACTTCGACAAGCGCAAGACTTACCTCAAGAACGAGCACGGTTTCTCCCGCGAAATGTGGGGCCAGTTCGCCGAGCTGGGTCTCCTGGCCCTGCCCTTCGCGGAAGCCGATGGCGGCTTCGGCGGCGGCCCGGTCGAGACGATGATCGTCATGGAATCGCTCGGGCGCGCGCTCGCGGTCGAGCCTTATCTGGCGACCGTCGTTCTGTCGGGCGGCATCATCCGCCACGCCGCGAGCGACGCGCAGCGCGCCGAACTCGTGCCGCAGATCGCCGGCGGCGAAAAAATCTTCGCTTTCGCGCATCACGAGCGCGCCGCGCGCTACAACCTCGCCTGCGTCTCCACCAAGGCGACGAAGGACGGCGACGGCTACGTGCTCGACGGCGAGAAATCGCTCGTGCTCAACGGCGACGCCGCCGACTGGCTCATCGTCAGCGCGCGCGTCTCGGGCGGGAATCGCGACGAGAACGGCATCGGCCTCTTCCTCGTCGACGCCCGCGCGCCGGGCGTGACCCGTCGCGGCTACTGGAACCAGGACGCGACACGCTCGGCGGAGATCACGCTGTCGAAGGTCAAGGTCGACGCCGCCCATGTGCTCGGCGAGCCCGGCAAGGCCTTTCCGATCATCGAGCGCGTCGTGCATGAGGCCATCGCCGCGCTCTGCGCGGAAGCCGTCGGCGGCATGGGCGTCGCGCATGCCGACACGGTCGAGTATCTCAAGACGCGCAAGCAGTTCGGCGTCACCATCGGCTCGTTCCAGGCGCTGCAGCATCGCGCGGTGGAAATGTTCGTGTTCCTCGAACAGGCCCGCTCCATCACCTATTTCGCCACGATGATGGCGAACGAGGCGGACGCCGCCGAACGCGCCCGCGCCATGTCCGCGGCCAAGGTGCAGATCGGCAAGTCCGTCCGCTTCGTCGGCCAGCAGTCGATCCAGTTGCACGGCGGCGTCGGCATGACCGACGAATTGCGCGTCGGCCATTATTTCAAGCGCGGCACGATGATCGACGCCCTGTTCGGCGACGTCGACCATCACCTCGCGAAACTGTCCGCCATGGGCGGCCTGATCGCGGCTTGATCCGCATCCGTCATCCCGGACGCCTGCGCCAGCAGGCGATCCGGGATCCAGAGTCACATCGAAATCGCTTGGTCTGGATCCCCGCTTGCGCGGGGATGACAGACGTGGAGCCGTCATGACCCATCCCTTCGATCTCTCCGGCCAGGTCGCCATCGTCACCGGCTCCTCGCGCGGCATCGGCAGGTCGGCCGCGGAGATCATGGCGCAGATGGGCGCCAAGGTCGTCGTTTCCTCGCGCAAGGCGGACGCCTGCGAGGAGGTGGCGAAGGGCATTCGCGACAAGGGCGGCGAAGCCATCGTCATTCCCTGCAACATCTCGCGCAAGGGCGATGTCGAGGCGCTGGTGAAGCAGACGCTCGACACATGGGGCCGCATCGACACGCTGGTCTGCAACGCCGCCGTCAATCCGGTTTACGGACCGCTCGCGGACCTGCCGGACGAAGCCTTCGACAAGGTGATGGGCTCCAACGTCAAGAGCAACATCTGGCTGTCCAATCTCTGCGCGCCCGTCATGGCGAAACAGGGCGGCGGCTCCATCGTCATCGTCTCCTCGATCGGCGGCATCCGCGGCACGGATGTGCTGGGCATTTACGGAATTTCCAAGGCCGCCGATTTCGCGCTCGCGCGCAATCTCGCCGTCGAATGGGGCCCGAAAAACGTGCGCGCCAATTGCATCGCGCCGGGCCTGGTGAAGACCGACTTCGCCAAGGCCTTGTGGGAGAATCCCGAATTCCTCGAGAAGCGCACCCGCACGAGCCCGCTGCGCCGCATCGGCGAGCCGGACGAGATCGGCGGCATCGTCGCCTTTCTCGCGTCGAGGGCCGCGGCTTTCATGACCGGGCAGATTGTCGTGGCGGACGGCGGCGTGACCATCGCGTCGTAGCAGTCCTGCTCCCCTCCCCCTTGCGGGGAGGGGTTGGGGGTGGGGGTCGACTGGGTTCAATCTCGCGAGAGTCTTTGCGCGGCTACCCCCACCCCGCCCTCCCCGCAAGGGGGAGGGAGGGCGCCTGAACAGATCTGCAGAATTTCAAGATTTCGTGCGATGCCTGAAGGGCGCAGCCTCGCTCACACGATCGTCGACTTCTTCCCCCAATAAGCGTCGCGAATGATCCGCTTGTAGAGCTTGCCCGTCTGGTGGCGCGGCAACTCCTCCATGAAGTCGATCTGCTTCGGCGCCTTCACGCGCGAAATGTTCTCGCGCGCGAAAGCCATCAGTTCGTCGCGCAGCGCATCGCCCGCGTCCACCATGTTCATCGGCTGGATCACCGCCACGACCTTCTCGCCCATCTCGTCGTCCGGCGCGCCGATGACGGCGGCGTCCGCCACCTTCGGATGCGTGACGAGCAGGTTTTCCAGTTCCTGCGGATAGATGTTCACGCCGCCGGAGATGATCATGAACGCCTTGCGGTCGGTGAGGAACAGGTAGCCGTCCTCGTCGACATGGCCGACGTCGCCGAGCGTCGTCCAGCCGTGCTTGTTCTTCGACTGCGCGGTCTTCTCGGGATCGTTGTGATATTCGAACGGCGTGCCGTCGGCGAAATAGACCGTTCCGTCCGTGCCCGTGGCGACCTCGTCGCTGTTCTCGTCGCAGATCTTCAGCACGCCGATCTTCGCCGTGCCGACCGAGCCCGGCTTCTTGAGCCATTCTTCCGACGAGATGTAGCAGAAGCCGTTGCCCTCGCTGCCGGCGTAATATTCCTTCAGTACCGGCCCCCACCACTCGATCATCGCGCGCTTGGTCTGCACCGGGCACGGCGCGGCCGCATGGATCGCGCAAGCGAGCGTCGACAGATCGTATTTCCTGCGCACGTCCTCGGGCAGCTTCAGCATGCGCACGAAATGCGTCGGCACCCATTGCGAAGCGGTGACCTTGTATTTCTCGATCAGTTGCAACGCGCGTTCGGGGTCGAATTTCTCCATCACGATGACAGTGCCGCCGAGCCGCATCGTCGTCATGCACCAGCGCAGGGGCGCCGCGTGATAGAGCGGCGCGGGCGAGAGATAGACCGTATCCTTGTTGAAGCCGAACAGGCCGGCGGCGAGCGTGATGAGCGAATTGGTCGCGTCGATCGGCTCGTCCTTCAGTTCGACGCGCACGCCTTTCGGCCTGCCCGTCGTGCCGGAGGAATAGAGCATGTCGACGCCCGGCGCTTCATCGGGAATAGGCGTCGCCGGCATTTTCGCGCGCGCATCCTCGAAGTTCGCATAAGGGCCCCACGCGGCATCGACGGAAAAGAGCTTGAGATCGGAGATCTTCGGCGCGAGCTTTTCCGCTTCGCCCGCCTTCGCCTTCGAGGTGATGAATAGCTTCGCGCCGCAGTCGCGCACGATGTACTCGACCTCGCCGGCCGTCAGCGCCGAGGAAATGCAGGTGTAGTAGAGGCCCGCGCGCTGCGCCGCCCAGCAGATCTCGAAATAGCGCGGATGGTTCTCCAGAAACAGCGCGATCGAATCGCCGCGCTTGAGACCCAGCGACCGAAACAACTGCGCGCCCTGGTTGGAGCGCTCATCGAGCTGGGCGTAGGTCGTCGTTTCGCCCGAGCCCGCCATGACGATGGCGACCTTGTCGGGATTTTCGCGGGCGTGGAGATAGGGATGGAACATCGGGATTTCCTCTGTGCTGTGTCTTGTTGTTCACGTCATGTCCGGGCTTATCCCGGGCATCCACGCCGCGCCGTTGCGCGGGCGCATGAAAGCGAGTGAAGAGCGCTGCTATCGGACCGCGTGGATGGCCAGGACAATCCTGGCCATGACGGCAGAGGCTTCATCGCCGCTTCACCAGTCCGTTCAGCACGAGATCGACGACGAAATCCGCATACCGCCGGCGCTGCGCGTCGTTGATCGTCGCCACGCCCCAGATGCGCCGCGATTCCGGATGCCAGCGGAACAGCGCGTCGCAGGCGCTGCCGACGGCGTGATAGAAGAAGCCCGGATCGACTTCCTTGAACTCGCCGCTCTTCACGCCCTCTTCGAGAATCTGGCGCTGGAACCGCGCCAGCGGCTCGACGAAGAAGCGCGACACCGCGCTCGCGGCCTCGTCGCCGCGCTCGTGGATCATCATGTGCACGAGACGGTTCATGTAGGGCTTGCGAAAATAGGTCTCGATAATGCCCGCCATGTGCAGGCTCAGTTTTTGCGTCGCCGGCATTTCGCGCGCCAGCAGTTTCTCCACTTGTTTCAGCGACGCCTCGGCGTCGCGTTCGAGAATGGCGAGCAGCAATCCGTCCTTGTTGCCGAAATGATATTTCACCAGCGCGGAATTCAGTCCCGACCGCGCCGCCACGTCCTGCAGCGAGAATTCCACCGCGTTGCGCTCGGTCATGATCTCGCGCGCGGCGGCGATCAGCCGGTCCTTGGTGCTCGGCGCCCGCGCGTGCAGGGCTTCGGCGGTTTCCGCCATGCTTGTTCCTCCCGCTCTCCGCAGAGCGAAACAATTAATTAGTCGATTGACTAACTTCCTGCAATGGGGTTTGCTTTTGAAAAATGCGCTTGCCTTGCGACGCCCTGCGGTTCGTCATTGCGAACGAAGCGAAGCAATCCATCCTCTGATCTGGATCAATGTTCGGGGATGGATTGCTTCGTCGCAAAATGCGACGTCGGATATATCCGACGTCGTGAAATGCTCCTCGCAATGACGCTCACGGGCTGACATGCAGGCTACGAATACGGGAGGTCACAGATGAATTTCGATTTCTCCGACGAGCAGAAGCAGTTGCGCGACGAGGCGCGGCGCTTTCTCTCCGAGAATTCCACGCCCAAGCACGTGCGCGCCATTCTCGAGGGCAAGGACACGTATGACCGCGCGCTGTGGAAGGGCCTCGCCGATCTCGGCCTGATCGGCGTCGCGATCCCCGAGGAATTCGGCGGCGCCGGCGCCGGCCGTCTGGAACTCTGCGTGGTGGCGGAAGAACTCGGCCGCGCGCTCGCGCCCGTGCCCTATTCCTCGACCGTCTATCTCGCCGCCGAACTGCTGATGCTCGCGGGCTCCGATGCGCAGAAGAAAGCATGGCTGCCGAAGATCGCCGCGGGCGAGGCCATCGGAACGCTGGCGCTCGTCGAGGGCGTCGGCGATCCCACGCCGCGCTCGATCATGACGGCCGCGTCCGGCGGCAAGATTTCCGGCACCAAGACGCTCGTGCCGGACGGCGGCATTGCCGATTTCGCCATCGTCGTGGCGCGCGAAGGCCTGTTCATTGTCGATCTCGCCGGGCCGGGCGTGACGCGCGAGAATGTCGAGACGGTCGATCCGACGCGCAACCATGCGCGCATCGTGTTCAACGGCGCTCCCGGCGACGCGCTCGGCAATGGCGCGGATGCGTGGGACCTCGTGAACAAGGTTCTCGATCGCGCGGCCGTGCTCGTCGCCTTCGAGCAGATCGGCGGCGCCGACCGCGCGCTCGAAATGGGCCGCGACTATGCGCTCGACCGCATCGCCTTCGGCCGTCCGATCGGCTCGTTCCAGGCGGTCAAGCACATGCTCGCCGACATGTATGTGGCGGCGACGCTCGCGCGCTCGAACGCCTATTACGGCGCCTGGGCGCTGTCGACCGACGCCGGCGAGCTCGCCGAAGCCGCCGCCAACGCGCGCGTGTCGGCGACGCAGGCCTACCAGCTCTGCTCGAAGAACAACACGCAGGTGCACGGCGGCATGGGCTTCACCTGGGAGTTCGACTGCCATCTCTACTACCGCCGCTCCAACCTGCTGGCGCTGACGCTGGGCTCGCTCACCATGTGGGAGAACCGGCTGATCGACGAGATGCGCAAGCGCAACGCCGCGGCGTAACATTTCACGCGCCTCATCCTGAGGAGCCCGCAAGGCGGGCGTCTCGAAGGATGATCCAGATACGAAACTTTGCCCATCCTTCGAGACGCGATGCTGCGCATCGCTCCTCAGGATGAGGGGGATGGAAGGAAACGTCCGATGAACTTCGACGACACCCCGCAGGAAGCCGAATTCCGCGCTCTCGCCCGCAAATGGATCGCGGCCAATCGCCCCGACGATCTCATGCGCGATCTCGCCGCCGCGGAAGAGATCAAGGATCGCGACCAGCGCACCGCCGCGCTGCTGAAGGCCGCCAAGGCCTGGCAGAAGAAGAAGGCGGACGCGGGCTTCGCCTGCCTCACCTGGCCGAAGGAATACGGCGGCCGCAGCGCGACGCCGATCCAGCGCGTCATCTGGGATCAGGAAGAAGGCAAATACGGCGCCTTGTCCGGCCCCTTCGCCATCGGCCAGGGCATGTGCGGCCCGACCGTCATGGCCTATGCGACCGAGGATCAGAAGCGCCGCTACCTGCCGCCGCTAGCGTCGGGCGAGGAAGTCTGGTGCCAGCTCTTCTCGGAGCCGGCCGGCGGCTCGGACCTCGCGGGCCTGCGCACCAAGGCCGAGAAGGACGGCGACGACTGGATTATCAACGGCCAGAAGATCTGGACGACCGGCGCGCATTTCTCGGACTACGGCATCCTCATCACGCGCACCGACCCGACGCTGCCCAAGCACAAGGGCCTGACCATGTTCTTCCTGGACATGAGGAGCCCCGGCGTCGAGGTGCGGCCGATCAAGCAGGCGAGCGGCCATTCGGGCTTCAACGAAGTCTATTTCACCAACGTCCGCATTCCCGACAGCCAGCGCCTCGGCAAGGTCAACGACGGCTGGAACGTCTCGCTGACCACGCTGATGA
>DAIRCS010000192.1:0-6966 GCA_036796555.1 Rhodoblastus sp.
GCTTCACGGCGTTGGCGTGATTGACGCGCGCGAGCTTCTCCAGCCCCGTGCCGCCGAGCAGCGTCATGTGGATGGTGAAGGCGAGCGCACATAGGCCGGAATTGGTGCAGATGTTCGACGTCGCCTTCTCGCGGCGGATGTGCTGTTCGCGCGTCGACAGGGTGAGAACGAAGCCGCGCTTGCCGTTGGCGTCCACCGTCTCGCCGCACAGGCGGCCCGGCATCTGCCGCACGAATTTTTCGCGCGTGGCGAACAGGCCGACATAGGGGCCGCCGAAATTCAGCGAATTGCCGATCGACTGGCCCTCGCCGACGACGATGTCGGCGCCCATTTCGCCCGGCGGCGTCACGAGGCCGAGCGACACGACTTCGGTGAAGACGGCGATCAGCAGCGCGCCATTGGCGTGGCAGGCCTCCGCAATCGGGCGCAAATCGCGCAGATTGCCGAACACGTCGGGCGATTGCACGACGACGCAGGATGTCTCCTTGTCGATCGCGGCGATGATGTTCTCGGTGGCGAGCGGATCGGGCGCCATGGTCACGACCGCGTCGCTCGCCATGTCGGAGATAGTGCGCACCACCTCTGCGTAATGCGGATGCAGCCCGCCCGACAGCACGGCCTTGCGCCGCCGCGTCACGCGATGCGCCATGAGGACTGCTTCCGCGCAGCCTGTCGAGCCGTCGTACATCGAGGCGTTCGCCACATCCATCGCGGTCAGGCGGCCGACCTGCGTCTGGAACTCGAACATGTATTGCAGCGTGCCCTGCGCGATCTCGGGCTGATAGGGCGTGTAGCTGGTCAGGAATTCCGAGCGCTGGATCAGGTGATCGACGGAGGCGGGCACGTGATGCTTGTAGGCGCCGGCGCCGACGAAGAAGGGAACGCTGCCCGCCGAAACGTTGCGGCCGGCCATGCCGGACAGAATGCGCTCCACTTCGATCTCGCCCTTGTGGCGTGGCAGGTCGGGCAGGCCGCCGATCAGCTTGTCCTTCGGGATATCGGCGAACAGATCGTCGATGGACGACACGCCGATCTTGGCGAGCATGTCCGCGCGGTCTTGCGGCGAATGGGGCAGGTAGCGCATGGGAATTCCGTTGGCTCGAAACAATGGGCCGTCATTGCGAGGAGCGAAGCGACGAAGCAATCCATCCCCGCATCTGGATCAAGTCCCGGTGGATGGATTGCTTCGCTTTCAGACGAAATCGGCAACAGCCGATTTCTGTCGGGCTCGCAATGACGGCGCGAGAATGCGCCGGACCTCTACTCCAGCGTCTTCAGAAACTCCGCGTAAGCCGCCTCGTCCATCAACCCGTCGAGTTGGCTGGCGTCGGCGATTTTGATCTTCATGAACCAGCCGTCGCCCAGCGGATCCTCGTTGACCTTGGCGGGCGTTCCCTCGAGATCGCCGTTGACCTCGATCACTTCGCCGGCGACCGGCGCATAGACTTCGCTCGCGGCCTTCACGCTTTCGACGACAGCGGCTTCGCCGCCCTGCGCGACCTTCTTGCCGACGGCGGGCAGTTCGACGAACACGACGTCGCCCAGCGCATGCTGCGCGTGATCGGAAATGCCGACCACGCCGATGTCGCCGTCGACGCGGATATATTCGTGGTCCTTGGTGTAACGGATTGTCGCCATGAACCTCTCCTCTCAGCCCTTGTGATAGCGGTTGGGCACGAAGGGCGTCTTCGCCACGCGCGCCGGCAGCGCCTTGCCGCGCACCAGCGCGACGACTTCCGTTCCCGGCGCGGAAAATTCGCGCGCCACATAGCCCATGGCGCAGGGCGCGCCGAGGCTCGGCCCGAATCCGCCCGACGTGATCCTGCCGATCACGCGGCCGTCGGGCGTGGCGATCTCCACGCCTTCCCGCGCCGGCTGGCGGCCCTCGAAGGCAAGGCCGACGCGCACGCGCGCAGGGCCTTCTGCGAGAGCTTTTTGAATCCGCGCCGCGCCGGGAAAACCGCCTTCCGCGCGGCGGCGTTTCGAGATCGACCAGTTCAGCGCCGCCTCGATCGGATCGGTCGTCTCGTCGATGTCGTGGCCGTAGAGGCAGAGCCCGGCTTCGAGCCTCAGCGAGTCGCGGGCGCCGAGCCCGATGGGCAGGCAATCGGGGTGCGACAGCAGCCGCTCGGCGAAGGCTTCCGCCTGCGAGGCCGGCAGCGAGATCTCGTAGCCGTCCTCGCCCGTATAGCCGGACCGCGTGACGAAGACCGGCGAATCCCGCCATTCGAAATCGCCGCCTTGCATGAACACCAGCGATTGCGCGCCGGGAATGAGCCCCTCGACCACGTCCGCCGCCTTCGGGCCCTGCACGGCGATCAGCGCGCGGTCCTCGAACACATCCAACGTGAGGTCCGGCAGCTTTTCGCGCAACAGCGCGAAATCGACGTCCTTGCGCGCGGCGTTGCAGACGATGAACAGCCGCTCGGGATCGCCGGGCAGCCGTGTGACCATCAGGTCGTCGATGATGCCGCCTTCGGGCGTCAGAAACTGCGTGTAGCGCGTGCGCCCCGGCGCCAGCGAAACGATGTCGCCGGGAACGAGCGTCTCGAGCCGCGCGGCGGCGTTCGGGCCTTCGAGGATCGCCTGGCCCATGTGCGAGACGTCGAACAGCCCGCACTTTTCGCGCGTGTGCAGATGTTCGGTCATCACGCCGGTCGGATACTGGATCGGCATGTCGTAGCCGGCGAAGGGCGCCATGCGCGCGCCGAGCCGTAGATGCAGCGCATGCAGCGGCGTGAGCGCGAGCTGTTCGGTCGAGGATGGTTCGGCCAAGGGACCTCCGGAATCGGGACGCGCGTCCGCAGGCGGATAGCCGGCGGCGCCCCCTCTGTCCCGTGACCTGAGAGATTTCCCGGCGTTCCGAAGAACGCCGGTTACCCCCGTCGGTGGGCGCTTGCGCGCGAGCGCAGCGCCGCTTTCCAGAGCGTCATCCTTTCGCGGTCCGTTTGCCTGAGCGTTTCCGGGGCGGTTGCGCCTTCGGCGCCGACGCTGCCCGAAGGCGACGCCGGTCTCTTCCGCGAAAGATCTTGAACTGACCCGGCCACATGTAACCGGACGCGCGGCCGTGTCAATCCGCCGCGCTGCAGCATGATGCGGCAGGCTGTGGAAACCCGCGTCACGCCCGGAGGGGCGGACTCAGCGCCGATGCCGGTTGCGGCGCCGGTCGGTCGATTCGCCGCCCTTGCCCATCGACAGAACCACCTCGTAATCGTCGGCGGCGCGCTCGTTGATGAAGGGAACCGACAGCGGCTCGGCGATCAGCGCGTTGATGGCGTTGCCGGTCGAGCCGACCGCGCCGCCGACCTGGTAGGTCTTGGACGCCAGCACCTTCTCGTCGCCCGTGCGACGCAGCACGATTGTCAGCGGCGCGGTGTAGGAGCCGGGCGCGCCGGCCGGGCCGATGACCGTCCGCGTCTCCACGCCCACCCGCACGAACAACTGGCCGTTCGACTGCGAGCAGTCGCGCGCCACGTCGCCGATGGCGATCTGGTAGCGCACGGTCGCCGAATCCGGCCCGCCGACGCGAAAGGCCGACATGCCCGGCTCGATCTGCACCACCGGACAATCGATGCGCGCGCCCGCGCTCTTGTTGGGCAGCGGTGGGGCGGTCGTCGAATTGAAGGCGAGCAGGTTGCCGAGCTTGGTCGAGACGGGGTCCGGATCGCCGCCCGCGACCGAGCCGGCCGGCCCGCCGCATCCCGCCACCAGAAGGCCCGCCGCCATCGCCGCCGCGGCCGCGGACATCCCGCGGGCCGGGCGCGCCCAAAAATCAACGCGCATGTTCGAACTCCCAACTGCGTCCGCTATATAGCCGCTGGCGGCTTTCGAGGCCAGCCGGCGCCCTCCGGCGTCACGGCAGGGCTTCGAAACCCTCGCCGAAGCCTGCGAGGTTGAGCGGGATGCCGACGCCTTCCTCGGGCGTCTGGTAGATGATGAAGGTCGCGGTCTTGCCGGTCTTGAGCTGGTCGAGCAGCTTGTCGTCCATGATGACCTCGGCGACGCAGCCGGTCGGCAGGCAGCGCACGAAGCCGGCCCGGCCGATGTCCGTCTGGTCGATCTTGAGGCCGAGGCCGTTGGGCAGCAGCACGCCGAGCGGGGCGATGACGCGCAGGAGCCGGCTCTTGCCGTCGGCCGTCTTGAGCGTGATCACCACGAGGTTGATGTTCGGCTTGTCGTCGGCTGCGACAGATTGAAGCAGGGCGCATTGCTCCTTCGAAGCGCCGGGTGGCGTCTCGCAGCGCAATTCCCAGTCGTTGAACTTCGTCCGGCGCTCGCTCGCCGGCGCGGCGGCGTCCGGCTTGGCGGCGTCTGACTTGGCGGCGTCCGGTTTGGCGGACTGGGCGCGCGCGCCCGGCGGCAGGAGAGCGGCGCCTGCAAGCAACGCAAGCAGGGCCGCGCCGGAGCGGGCCAGAGTCTTGTAGGTTTCAATGCGGATCATGCGCGCTTGCTCGCCCTGTCGTTTCAATTCGGACGCGAATGGCTGGACACAACGCGCAACGGAGCGCGTGTTTGCGGCGCGGCGAAGGCGTCGGCGCGACGCCTTCGCCGCGCTCGGCGGACGACATTGGCTGGTAACAAACGGGGCGACACTGTCAAGCGCGTCGCGGACCGGGAGCGGCGCCGCCGAGGGGGCGATCGTTCGTGTTGCGCTTCAAAGACGATTGTGATTTTAACTGGTTCAATGGCGTAGAGCCGCGCCCGGATTCTCCGCTGAATCCTGCGGTCTTTCGGTCACAAGCGATAACCGACGGGAGGCGGCGGAGCCGGCTTCGCCGTATGACGAACAGGCGTTTGAAGGGAGCTACCAGGGCAATGATCGATTTCTCAGGCATTGCGAGGGCCGCGAAATCCGCCCGGGCCGGACTGGCCGTCTTGACTGCGCTGGCCAGTTCGACGGCGCTCGCCGCGGAGGAGGTCGTCGGCCACGCCGTTCCCGGCCAGATGAAGCTGATCGAGGGCGAGACGCCGATCGCGCACGAGATCGACTTCTTTCACAACGACATTCTCGTCCCGCTCATCATCGTCATCAGCCTGTTCGTGCTCGCGCTGCTGCTCTACGCGATTTATCGCTTCAGCGAGAAGAGAAACCCTGTTCCCTCGCGCACCACGCATCACGCGCTGCTCGAAGTCGCCTGGACGATCGTTCCCGTGCTGATCCTCGTCGTGATCGCGGTGCCTTCGTTCCGCCTGCTCACCCACCAACTCGTTCTGCCCAAGGGCGACCTGACGGTGAAGGTGACCGGCAAGCAATGGTACTGGTCCTACGACTATCCCAAGGACGAGGGCGGCGGCTTCGGCTTCGACTCGCTCCTGAAGGACGAGAAGGACATGAAGCCCGGCGACCTGCGCCTGCTGGCCGTCGACAACGAGGCGGTCGTGCCCGTGAACAAGATCGTGCGCGTGCAGGTCACCGCCGCCGACGTCATTCACTCCTTCGTCATCCAGTCCTTCGGCATCCGTATCGACGCCGTGCCCGGCCGTCTCAACGAGACCTGGTTCAAGGCCGAGAAGGAAGGCGTCTACTACGGCCAGTGCTCCAAGCTGTGCGGCAAGGACCACGCTTTCATGCCGATCGTCTTCCGCGTCGTGAGCGAGCAGAAATACGCCGAATGGCTCGCCGCCGCGAAGAAGAAATACGCTTCCGCCGCCGACCGCGCCGTCGCGCTCGCCGACGCCAGCCGCTGATCCGGGCCTGACGAATTTCGAGGACTAAGCAAATGGCCACCGATACCGCTCACGCCGACGACCACGCCCACGATCACCCCACGGGCCTGCGCCGCTACCTGCTGTCGACCAACCACAAGGACATCGGCACGCTCTACCTGTTCTTCGCCGTCACGGCGGGCTGCATCGGCTTCCTGCTGTCGCTGGGCATGCGTCTGGAGCTCGCCAATCCCGGCATCCAGATTTTCCCGGCGCTGTCGCAGTTCCTGCACGGCGACAATTCGATCGACGCGGCCAAGAACCTCTACAACGTGTTCATCACCGCGCACGGCGTGATCATGATCTTCTTCATGGTCATGCCCGCCCTCATCGGCGGCTTCGGCAACTGGTTCGTTCCGATCATGATCGGCGCGCCGGACATGGCCTTCCCGCGCATGAACAACATTTCGTTCTGGCTGCTGCCGGCCTCCTTCACGCTGCTCCTGATGTCGCTGTTCTTCGAGGGCGCGCCGGGCATGCAGGGCTTTGGCGGCGGCTGGGTCATGTATCCGCCGCTCTCCTCCAACACCGGCCATCCCGGCCCGGCGATGGATTTCGTCATCCTCTCGCTGCATCTGGCCGGCGTGTCGTCGCTGCTCGGCGCGATCAACTTCATCACCACCATCTTCAACATGCGCGCGCCGGGCATGACGCTGCACAAGATGCCGCTGTTCGCCTGGTCGATGCTGGTCACCGCCTTCATGCTGCTGTTCGCGCTGCCGGTGCTGGCCGGCGCCGTCACCATGCTGCTCACGGACCGCAATTTCGGCACCACCTTCTTCCAGCCCGCGGGCGGCGGCGACCCGATCCTCTACCAGCATCTGTTCTGGTTCTTCGGCCATCCCGAGGTCTACATCCTGATCCTGCCCGGCTTCGGCATGGTCAGCCACATCGTGTCGACCTTCTCCCGCAAGCCGGTCTTCGGTTACCTGGCGATGGTCTACGCCATGGTCGCCATCGGCTTCGTCGGCTTCATCGTGTGGGCGCACCACATGTATACGACGGGCATGGGCCTCGACGTGCAGCGCTACTTCGTGGCGGCCACGATGGTCATCGCCGTGCCGACCGGCGTGAAGATCTTTAGCTGGATCGCCACCATGTGGGGCGGTTCCATCAGCTTCCGCGCCCCGATGCTGTGGGCGATGGGCTTCATCTTCCTGTTCACCATCGGCGGCGTGACCGGCGTGGTGCTGGCCAATGCGGCGGCCGACCGCGCCTTCCACGACACCTATTACGTGGTGGCGCATTTCCACTACGTGC
>DAIRCS010000193.1:0-6962 GCA_036796555.1 Rhodoblastus sp.
GAGAAGGTGAAACCCTATTCGTTCAATCCGGCGCCGTTCATCGCCGACAAGACCTCCGTGCAGCAGGGCTATCTGACGAGCGAGCCCTACGAGGTCGAGAAGCAGGGCGGCTTCAGGCCGAACGTCTTCCTCGTCGCCGACTACGGCTACGATTCCTATTCGACCACGATCGAGACGCGCGCCGAGCTCGTCGCCAAGCGACCCGATCTCGTGCAGCGCTTCGTCGACGCCTCCGCGATCGGCTGGTACAATTACCTCTACGGCGACAACAAGGCCGCCAATGCGCTCATCAGGAAAGACAATCCGGACATCACCGACGGGCAGATCGAATTCTCGATCGCGCAGATGAAAAAGCATGGCGTGGTCGATTCCGGCGACTCGCTGAAGGCCGGCATCGGCGCGATGACCGACGCGCGCATGAAGAGCTTCTTCGACAAGATGACGAAGGCGGGCGTGGTCGAGGCCGGGCTCGACTACAAGAAGTCCTACACGCTGCAATTCGTGAACAAGGGCGTGGGCGTCGAACTCCGGCCGAAGCAGTGAGCGCGCGCCTGTCATCCCCACGAAAGCGGGGATCCAGGGGGCGTGACGAAGCGATGCCGAAGCGGCTCTGGATCCCCGCTTTCGCGGGGATGACATCCCAGATCTTCGGGACGATTGCATGACGGCCCCTGACCATTTTCTGCTGCGGATGCAGAATGTCGGCAAGACCTTCGCCAACGGCGTCGTCGCGCTCGAAGGCCTCGATCTCGACGTGCGCGACGGCGAATTCCTGTCGCTGCTCGGACCGTCGGGCTGCGGCAAGTCGACGGCGCTTCGCATGATCGCGGGCCTGAGCCGCCAGACGTCGGGCGGCATCGCGTGGCGCAACGGCGTGCAGCCGCAGATCGGCTTCGTGTTCCAGGAGCCGACGCTGATGCCCTGGGCCGATGTGGCGCGCAATGTCTGGCTGCCGCTGCGCCTTGCGGGCCTGAGCGAGCGCGAGGCCGCGCCGCGCATCGCCGCGGCGCTGGAAGGCGTCGGCCTGTCGCAATTCGCAAAAGCCTATCCCCGCGAATTGTCCGGCGGCATGCGCATGCGCGTTTCGATCGCGCGCGCGCTGGTCACGCGGCCGCCGCTGCTCCTGATGGACGAGCCTTTCGCGGCCCTCGACGAGATCACGCGGTTCAAGCTGAACGACGACCTCAAGGCGCTCGCGTGCGAACTGAAGACGACCGTCGTCTTTGTCACGCATTCGGTGTTCGAGAGCGTCTATCTGTCGTCGCGGATCGCGGTCTTTTCCGGGCGGCCCGGCCGTGTGGTCGAGACGATCGATGTCGAGGGACCCGCCGTGCGCGACGCGGAGTTTCGCCTGTCGCCGCAATTCGCCGAGAGCTGCCGGCGGACTTCGGCAGCGCTCGACCGCGCGAGCGGGAGGGCGGCGGCGTGAGCGGGGAAGACGCCAATTCGTCATTGCGAGCGCAGCGAAGCAATCCAGAGTCGCAACGGGGCTCTGGATTGCTTCGTCGCTTCGCTCCTCGCAATGACGGCGGCGCCGAGAGCGAGCCTGAAGGCTCGCGGTCCAATCGCCTGCTCGACATCGGCCTGCCGGTTGCGGTGTTCGCGCTGTTCCTCGTCGCATGGGAAGCCATCGTCGCGCTGACGAAAATCCCGCCCTATATCCTGCCGGCGCCGAGCGTGATCCTCGCCACGCTGGTCAAGGACTGGCCGCTGCTCTCGGCCTCGCTCATGGTGACGCTGACCATCACCTTCGAGGCGCTGGCGCTCGCCATCGTCGGCGGCGTCGGGCTCGCCATCCTGCTGGCGCAATCCAGATGGATCGAGCGCGCCTTCCTGCCGTTCGCCATCATTCTTCAGGTCACGCCGGTGATCGCGATCGCGCCCTTGCTGCTGGTCTGGCTCGAGCCGTCGACGGCGGTGCTGGTCTGCGCCTTCATCGTCGCCTTCTTCCCGATCCTGTCGAACACGGCGCTCGGCCTCGCCTCGACCGATCACAACCTGCTCGATCTCTTCGAGCTCTATCGGGCGTCGCGCTGGAAGCAGCTTATCTGGCTGCGGCTGCCGGCGGCGCTGCCGTATTTCTTTTCCGGCCTGCGCATCGCCGGGGGGCTCGCGCTGATCGGCGCCATCGTCGCTGAGCTTGCCGCCGGCGCGGCGGGGCAGGGCACGGGCCTCGCCTTTCGCATCACCGAAGCCGGCTTCCGTCTCAACATCCCCCGCATGTTCGCGGCGCTGACGCTGATCTCGCTGACGGGCATCGCGATCTACGCGCTCTTCGCGCTGCTGTCGAAGCTCGCGCTCGGGCGCTGGCACGACAGCGCGCGCGAAAGGGAGCGGTAACGCCTTCATCCGTCATCGCGAGCGAAGGCGAAGCGATCCAGAATCACAATCCGGCTCTGGATTGCTTCGCTGCGCTCGCAATGACGGATCGAGAGCCATGCGGCGCCGTCATGGCCGACAGACCATTCTCCGCGCAAATCCGTTGTCGCTCTCATGCGTCGGCCCGTCTACAAGGCGGCATGAGCACTATGCAGGAGAGCGGAAAGACAGGCGTCGCGCCGCGCGCGTCGCTCGACGTCGTCGACGCGGCCGAGCTCAAGTCGCGTCAGCGCGGCATTCTTCTGATGTGCTGCGCGCTCGTCTGCTTCGCCTGTCTCGACACGACCGGAAAATGGCTCGGCCGTCACGTGCCGGTGTGGGAGGTCGTGTGGGCGCGCTATCTCGGCGCGACGATTCTCGCGCTCGTCTTCACCAATCCCTGGCGCGCGACAGGCTCGCTGCGCACCCGCCGGCCCTTGCTGCAGACGTTCCGCGCGCTGCTGCTGTTCGGCTCGACGCTGTTCAACTTTCTCGCGCTGCGCAACCTGCAGCTCGCCGACACCATGTCAATCGCTTTCGCGCTGCCGCTCGTGCTGTCGCTGCTGGCGGGCCCGATCCTCGGCGAATGGGTGGGGCCGCGCCGGCTGGTCGCGATCTGCGTCGGCTTCATCGGCGTGCTCGTGGTGGTGCGGCCGGGCGTCGGGACCTTGCAGCCGGGCATGATCTATTCGATCGGCAGCCTGTTCTGCTACGCCTTCTACAACATGTTCACGCGCATGCTGGCGGCGACCGATCCGCCGACGACGACCACGTTCTTCTCGTCCATTTCCGGCGTGGTCATCCTCACGCCGTTCCTGCCGTATTTCTGGAAGTGGCCGCAGCATTGGGAGGCCTGGCTCGGCCTCTGCGCGCTCGGCGCCTTCGGCGGTTTCGGCCATTACCTGCTCATACTCGCGCACGGGCATGCGCCTGCGGCGGTGCTCGCGCCTTATGTTTATACGCAGATCGTGTGGATGACGGCGCTCGACTTCATCGTCTTCGGCGACGTGCCGGGGTTCTATACGGCGCTCGGCGCGGGGATCGTGGTGACGTCGGGGCTGTATCTGTTCTATCGCGAGCGGGTGGTGAAGGGGACGTAGGTTTCTCCCTCTCCCGCGGAGCGGGAGAGGGTGGCCCCGCGCAGCGGGGTCGGGTGAGGGACCTGCGATCATCCAGAAGATTTGGGCGGCGGCGCGTCCCTCATCCGTCACGCTGCGCGTGACACCTTCTCCCGTTTCACGGGAGAAGGAGGCGCGCTACTCCTTCACCGCGCCGGTCATCGCCGAGACGTAATATTCGACGAAGAACGAATACAGGATCACCAGCGGCAGCGATCCGACCAGCGCGCCGGCCATCAGCGAGCCCCAGCGGTAGATGTCGCCGTCGACGAATTCGTTGACGATGGCGACGGGCACCGTCTTGTTCTGCACGGAGGTGATGAAGGTCAGCGCGTAGATGAACTCGTTCCAGCACAGCGTCAGCGAGAAGATGCCGGCCGAGATCAGGCCGGGCACGGCCAGCGGCAGGATGATGCGGGTGAGGATCTGCAGGCGCGTCGCGCCGTCGATCAGCGCGCATTCCTCGAGCTCGTAGGGGATGGTCTTGAAATAGCCCATCAGCAGCCAGGTCGAGAAGGGGATGAGGATGGTGGGATAGACCAGCACCAGCGCCATCGGCGAATCGAACAGGCCGTAGGCCTGCACGATGGTGGCGAGCGGAATGAACAGGATCGATGGCGGCACGAGATAGGCGAGGAAGATCAGGCCGCCGGTGAGCTGCGCGCCGGTGAAGCGCAGGCGCACGATGGCGTAGGCGGCCATGACGCTGGCGATGAGCGACACGAAGGTCGCGAGCACCGAGACATACATCGTGTTCCACAGCCACAGCGGATAGCGCGTCTCGAACAGCAGCTTGTGGATGTGCTTGAACGTCGGCGCCACGACCCAGAACGGGTTGTAGGCGTTCATGTCGATGAGCTGCTCGTCCGGCTTTATCGCCGTCAGCACCATCCAGTAGAAGGGGAACAGCAGCACGATCAGAATGAGGGTCAGCGGAATCCAGGTCGTCACCACGCGCTGCGGCAACGTCTCCAGATAGCTCATGCCCTCCGAGGCGTCGGCGAGATTGGCTTGCGCCAGCGATTTCGAGAGGTTGCCGACGTCAGTCATTGTCGCCGCCTTGTTGCCACTTGCGTTTCTGCAGGCCGAACCACGAGAACATGATCGCCGCCAGCAGGAAGGGAATCATGGCCGTGGCGATGGCCGCGCCCTCGCCGAGATTGCCGCCGAGAATGGCGCGCTGGTAGGAGAGCGTCGCCATCAGATGCGTCGCGTTGACCGGGCCGCCGCGCGTCATCGCCCAGATGAGCTGGAAGTCGGTGAAGGTGAACAGCACCGAGAAAGTCATCACGACCGCGATGATCGGGGTCAGCAGCGGATAGGTGACGAAGCGGAAATTCTGCCAGCGCGAGGCGCCGTCGATGGTGGCGGCCTCGTAGAGCGAGGGCGAGACCGTCTGCAGGCCGGCCAGCAGGGTGATGGCGACGAAGGGCACGCCGCGCCAGATGTTGGCGACGATCAGGCAGAAGCGCGCGTTCCAGGGATCGCCGAGGAAGTTGATGTTGTCGTGGATAAGGCCGAGCTTGATGAGCGACCAGGAGATGATCGAGAATTGCGAATCGTAGATCCACCAGAAGGCGATGGCCGAGAGCACCGTCGGCACGATGTAGGGGATCAGCACGATCGAACGCAGCAGCGCCTTCATCGGCAGGTTCTTGTTGAGCAGCAGGGCGAGATAGAGGCCGAGCGCGAATTTCACGATGGAAGCCAGCACCGTGTAGCCGACGGTGAAGGCGACCGCGCCCCAGAATATCTTGTCGTCGGACAGCCAGTCGTAGTTGTCGAGACCGACGAACGAGCCGGCGCGGCCGATCTTGGCGTCGGTGAAGGAGAGCCAGACGCCGAGGCCGAGGGGATAGGCGAGAAACAGGATCAGAATGCCCGCGGCGGGCGCCATGAACCAGAAGCCGAGCCAGTCGCGATGCGAGCGCAGGCGCTCCCATGTCGATCTGCCGGAGGCCGTCGTTGCGATCGCCGCGTCGGTCATGAGTGTCATCCGATAGTTACGGCGCACGTCGGTGGCGCTCTCCCCTCCCCCTTGTGGGGAGGGGCGGGGGAGGGGGTCGGGAAATCTCGCGAGAGCGCTGGCACACCCGGAAAGATTTCCCGACCCCCCACCCTAGCCCTCCCCCCGTCGAAGTCGGCTGTTGCCGACTTCGCTGTCTTGCTCAGGTCGACAATAGTCGACCTGAGGGGGAGGGAATCAGATGCGTGGTTTCACCTGAAGATGCGCTGCGCTGCGCGCTCCGCCGTCTTCATCGTGGTCTTCACGTCTTCCTGTCCGGTGCAGTAGCGCGCGAACATGTCGACGACGATGAATTCCGCCATGGCGGCGGCGACCTTCGGGCTCAGCGTGCCGATGCCTGAAGCCGGCAGCGTGCGCTTGGCGGCGTCGCGGAACACGGTCGTCTTCGGGTCCGCCGTCCAGACCGGATTGGCGTCGTAGGCCGCCAGCGTGTGCGACAGGTAGCCCTGCGCGCCTTCCAGCCACGGATTGTAGTTCTGCGCCTCCAGCATGAAGGCGACGAATGCTTTCGACGCGTTCGGAACCTTCGTGAAGTTGAAGCCGAAGATCGGGAAGGCGAGCTGGAGTTCCGCCGGCTTGCCCAGCGGGCCCACGGGGAAGTAGGCGTGGTCGATGTCCTCGGCCAGGGCCTTCATCTTGGCGTCGCCCTTGGCGCCGTCGGTCTTGGCGGCGACGTAGATCGAGATGCCGTTGGCGGTCAGGTGAAGGTCGCCGGCGAGGAAGGCCTTGTTGTTGGACGAATCGTTCCAGGACGCGCAGCCCGGGATGAACGTGTCCGACAGCGCCTTGCAATATTCAAGCGCCTTGGCCGTCTCGGGCGAGTTGATGATGATCTTGTCGTCCTTGTCGACGAGCCAGGCGTTGTGGCTCCACAGGATCCAGTGCAGCCAGGCGTTGGCGTCGCCCGTGGCGTGGCCGAGCGCGAAGCCCGAGGGCGTGTTGTTCTTCTTCATCGCCTTGCAGAGCTCGAGGAAGCCCGGCATGTCCTTCGGCATTTCCTTGAAGCCGGCCTTGTTCATCGAGGAGATGCGGTAGTTGAGATAGCCGCCGTTGACCGCGACGGGAATCGCGACCCATTTGCCGCCCGACTTGCCGTAGGCCTCCGCCGCCGGGAACCAGCCGCCGTATTTCTTGCCGAGATAATCGGCGACGTCCTGCATCGGCAGGCACTTCTCGGGGAAGAGCTGCGGCGTCGAATGCAGGGACCAGATGAGGTCCGGACCGGTTCCGGTGTTGGCGGCCACCGAGGCTTTCGGCTGGATGTCGTCGAAGCTCTCGTTCGAGACGTTGACCTTGACGTTCATCGCCTTGGAGAAAGCGTCGACCATCTTCATGAAGGCGTCGTCCTCGGCCTGGACGAAGCGCTTCCAGCGCAGCACGTTGAGCGTGGCGCCGGCTTCCGGCTTCCACGGGCTTTCCTGCGCGAAGGCGCGGGCCATGTCGAGCAGGGTTCCGCCGGC
>DAIRCS010000194.1:0-6961 GCA_036796555.1 Rhodoblastus sp.
CCGGCGCGGTCGAGCTCCTCGAGATAGGCGATCTGCTTGGAAACCGACATGCCCATGCCGCCGTATTTCTTCGGCCATTGCGGCGCGAGCCAGCCGCGCTTCGAAAGCTTCTCGCTCCAGGGCTTCACCTCGTGCCAGCGGATGCGGCGCGGCAGATGACGGATTTCCGGCGGGCATTCGGCCTCGATGAAGTCGCGCACCATCGTGCGGAATTCCGCATCGGTCATCGCGTCGTAATCGTCTCGGGCGACAGCGGTCATGGCGGGCCTCAAACCTGTTCGAGCGCGGGCGAAAGCGCCGCGTAGCGCTTGCGATGCTGCGCGCCATTGCCGAGCCATGCGGCGAGCTTGATCGCCCGGCGCACGAAAAGCCCGATGTCGTGTTCGTCGGTGTAGCCGATGGCGCCGTGCATCTGGATCGCCTCCTTGGCGATCAGCAGCGCGCCGTCCGAACAGCGCGCCTTGCAGGCGGATGCGATCAGCGCCTTTTCGCGCGCATCGGCGGCTTCAAAAGCGCGCGCGGCGCGGTCGATCGCGGCGCGCATCATCTGCGTCGTCACATAGAGATCGACGGCGCGATGCTGCAGCGCCTGGAAGGAGCCGATCGCCTTGCCGAACTGCTTGCGCTGGCGCAGATAGTCGAGCGTCATGTCGAGCGCGCGCTGCGACAGGCCGGACATTTCCGCGGATGCGGCGATGCGCGTCTCGTCCAGCGCCGGGTCGAGAACGGCTTCGCCCGTCCCGGGCGGCGCGATACAGAAGTCGGCGGCGACCTCGACATCCTGCAGATGCAGGCTGTGGCAGGTCGTCCCGTCCGTGAAGAAGCGCGTCTCGAGCTTCACGCCCTTCGCGTCCCGCTCGACATAAAAGAGCCCGACGCCCTCTGGCGCGCGCGCGGACACGATCAGGCCGTTCGCCTGCGCCGCGCCATGCACGTAATCCTTCGCGCCCGTAAGCCGCCAGCCGTTCGCCGTCGGCGTGGCGCGCGTCTCGCAATCGCCGGCGTGCAGCGCGCCGGCTTTCTCCTGCCAGGCGACCGCGATCACGCGTCCGCCGTCGGCGAGCCCGGCCATCAGATCGTCGTTGCGCGCCCCTTCTCCCCCCACGAGCGCGCGCATGGCGAGGACGCCGATCGCCGACAGCGGCTCCGGCCCGATCCCTCGGCCGGTTTCGGCAAGTAGCGCCACGCATTCCGCGACGCCGAGGCCCATGCCGCCGGCGCCTTCCGGCGCGCGCAGGCCGACCCAGCCGAGCTGCACCATCTCGTTCCAGCGCTGCGCGTCGTAGCCTTCCGGCTTCTGGCGCCAGGCGCGCACGTCGCGCGCCATCTCGGAACGGTTCACATAATCGGCCGCGCTGTCGCGCAGCATGCGCAAGAGATCTTCGGTTTCGCCCGAACTCATCGTCCTCGTCTTTCTGCTATTTGCGGCCCTTCACGCCTACGAGCGACGCGACCTTGCGCGCGATCTCGACAAGCCGCGGTCCATAGATTTCCTCGATGTCGCGCGCCTTGAGCAGGTAGGCCGGCCCGCCGCAATTCAAGGCGTAGAGGCCCGCGCCGTTCGGCAGCACGAGCGGCGCGCCCGCGCCGTTCACATCCTTGCGCCATTCGCCGATCGAGGTGCAGAAGCCGCGCTTCTCGATATCCTTGAACGACTTTTCCATACCACGCAGGATCTTCGTCTTGTCCTCGGGATATTTGCGCAGCACCTGGTCGATCAGCGGCGCGCGTTCGCGCTCCGACAGCGCGGACAGATAGGCCCGCCCCATGGCCGAGACTCCGAGCGGGATACGCGATCCGACGGTGACGCGCAGCGCGACGATGTTCTGCCCCTCGCAATTCTCGATATAGAGCATATTGAGCCGGTCGCGCGCGCCGAGCGCGACCGCCGCGCCGCATTCGTCGGCAAGCTCCTGCATGAACGGGCGCGCGACGCGCCGCACGTCGAGCTGCGCGAGCGCGACATAGCCGAGCGCCAGAACGCCGCCGCCGGGCGAATAGACCCCGAGCTTGCGGTCGTAATTGAGATAGCCGAGCTGGGTGAGCGTGTAGGTCAGCCGCGAGATCGTCGGCTTCGGCAGGCCCGTGCGCCTGGCGAGCTCCTGATTGCCGAGCGGCCCGTCCTCCGGCCGGAAGACGCGCAGGATATCGAGCCCTCGCGCAAGCGCGGTCACGAACTGTCGATCGTTCGCGCGCGCGTGATCCGGTCTCTCGATGGCCGCGTCCATGGATTTCCTCGGTCTTTTCGTCTGTTTGCCGCGATTTCGCGAAAACATCAAGTGCTTTCGCATTGCGAAATAACGGGTTCGCAAATTGACCCGCATCCGCCCCTGTGTAATCTCGCCGCGCAAGAACGAACCGATCCGGGGAAACGGTCCATGCCGCTCGACTATCAAAAGCTGAAGAACTGGCCGTTGCCGGAAATCCGGCAGAAGCTCGAGACCAAGGACACGATGCTTTACGCGCTCGGTCTCGGCCTCGGCGCCGACCCGCTGGATGCGAAGCAACTGCGCTTCGTCTACGAGGAAAACCTGCTCGCGCTGCCGACCATGGCCGTCGTGCTGGCGCCGCTCGGCTTCTGGATGAAGGATCCGGCCGTCGGCGTCGACTGGAAGAAACTGCTGCATGGCGAGCAGGGATTCGTCCTGCACAAGCCCATTCCGACGCAGGGCGAGATCATCGGCCGCTCGCGCATCGTCGAGATCGTCGACAAGGGCAAGGACAGAGGCGCGCTCGCCTTCATCGAACGCACGATCACGGACGCGGCGACCGGCGAGACGATCGCGACGCTGACGTCGACGAGCTTCCTGCGCGGCGACGGCGGCTTCGGCGGGCCAACCGGCCCGACGCCCGCGCCGCACAAGCTGCCGGATCGCGCGCCCGACAAGGTCTGCGACCTCGCCACTCTGCCGCAACAGGCGCTGATCTACCGGTTGAGCGGCGACTACAATCCGTTGCACGCCGACCCCGAAGTGGCGACGCACGCAGGGTTCCGACAGCCGATTCTGCACGGTCTCTGCTCGCTCGGCGTCGCCGGCCACGCGATCCTCAAGGCGGCCTGCGACTACGATCCCGCGCGCCTCGCCTCGCTGAAGCTGCGCTTCTCCTCGCCCGTCTATCCCGGCGAAACGATTCGCACGGAAATGTGGATCGACGGCAAGAACGTCTCGTTCCGGGCGCGCGTCGTCGAACGCGACATCGTCGTGCTCGACAATGGCCTTGCGACATTGCGCTGATCAGAGCGGCAGGACATAGACGGCGAGGCAGAACAGGGCGAGCGTCGTCAGCGCGAACACGCCGTTCCAGCGGATCGTGATCGTCTCCGAGGGATGCCCCATCACGCCGCCGAGCAGCACCATCGAGCTGTTCAGCGGCGACATGCCATTGCTGAGCGACCAGGCGCCAACGATCACGAAAACGAGCTTCAGCGGGCTCAAACCCGTCGCCGGCGCATGCGCCAGCGCGCCGACGAGCATGGTGACGGTCACCATCGCATTGATGCCGACGACGCTGAGCCCGGCGATGACCAGCACGATAGCGACGCTGAGAACGGCGGGCGTCAGATGAAGGTTCGTGATGATCGCGACCAGCGTTTCTTCCCGCAGGACGAGCGGCGTCATCGCGCCGAGAAAGCCCGCCGTCGCAAACAGCGTGACTTCGTTCGCATAGGACGGGAAACCGAGCTTCGACCGCTCGACGAGCGTGACGATGGAGCGCCCGAACGACTGCACGGGACCGAGCGCGGCATTCTGCAGCATCAGCCAGCCGAGCGCGAAGACCGGCACGACGACGAGAATGTGAATGGTGAATTTCACGCCCGTGATCTCTTCGAGCAGCAGCGCGATCAGCGTGATCGCCGTCACCTGGCCGAGCATGGCGAGCGCCGCCAGCCAGCCCTTTGGATCGTCGTTGGCGGGCGCCGTGCGGGCGCGCGGAAACTGCACGAAATCGAACAGCCAGCCGAGCGCCAGAAAGACGACGGTGAGCGCGAGCCCGTAAGGCGCATATTCGCTCCAGTGCGCGCCGGGCGTCAGCGAGAACAGGAGCGCCATGGTGATCGACAGCGGGCACCACATGGCCATGGAATGAAAGCCGCGCAGCACGGCGAGCGTCATGCGCTTCTCGCGCAATTCGAACCGGGCCTGGTCGCCGCCGGCGGCCGCCAGCGTATTCGTCTGCTTCAGCATGGACGCGAGCAGCGCAAGCCCGCCCAGATTGAGCAGAATGCCGAACACGTGGCCGCCGAAGGTCAGCGCGGCGTAGCGGCGCCCCGGCGGCTGCGCGACGAGATAACGCCCGGCCCGCTCCACCATCCGCGAGGAGGCCGCGGCGTCGCGCAGAAAGCTCAACGCCGCGAGAAAGGCGGGATAGAAGCAGGAGGCGGCCAGCCCGTCGCCGACCTTGCTCCACGCGCCCGTCGAAAATCCCGCATAGAGGCCGAGCGCGGCGCAAGCCGCGACGAGAAAGCGCGCATTGCCGCGCAGCCGGGGCCATTCGAGCGCGATATAGGCGACGAGCGCCGGCGCGGCGACATAGCCAGCGACCGCCCAGCGCGTATAGGCGTGCAGGGTCGCGCCGGCGAGCGTGATCGCCAGCAATGCGGCCGACCGCGCGCGCGCGAATTCCAGCAGCCCCGAAGCCATGCGTTCTGATTAGCAGCGCCTTGCGATGCGGAACAGTTGCGAAACGCGCTTTCGCCATGCGAAGTTCGCGCATCCCCCTTTCCTCTTCCTCACAGCAGACGATCAGCCCCTTGAAAACGCCTCGACGCCTCGCGCCCGCCGCCGCCCTTTCGCTGCTCGAACCCGGCATGCGCGTCTTCGTCCACGCCGGCCCGTCGGAATGCATGACCTTTGTCGAGGCGCTGAAGGCCGACCCCGAACGCGCGCGCGGCGTCGAATTCGTCGGCGTCTTCATTCCCGGCCTCAACACGACCGATTATTCCGCACTGGCCCCGGATGCGCGCATCGCTTCCACCTTCGTCTCGCCGCCCTTCGCGGACGCCTTTTCGTCGGGCCGGTTGCGCTACCTGCCCAAGGCCTACAGCGGCTTCGCCGGCACGCTCGCGCGCATGAAGATCGATCTCGCCGTTCTGCGCGTCTCGCCGCCGGGGCCGGACGGCCGTATGTCGTTCGGCCTCAACCAGGACTATGCGCCGATCGCCGCCCGCGCGGCCGCGCGCATTCTCGCCTTCGTCGACCGGAGCATGCCGCATGTGACGGGCGAACCCGGCCTGCGCGAGGAGGATTGCGACGCCATCGTCGAGATCGACGAGCCTCTGCGCGCCTTCCCCGCGGCCAAGGCGAGCGGAACGCTGGAAAAGGTCGGGGTCAACGCGTCGCGGCTGATCCGGGACGGCGACACGATCCAGATCGGCATCGGCAAGGTGCAATCGGCCGTGCTCGCCAACCTCTTCGATCGCAAGCGTCTCGGCCTGCATTCCGGCATGATCGACGACACGATCGCCGGGCTCATGGACAAGGGCGCGCTCGACAATTCGGCCAAGTCCGCCGACCGCGGCGTGGCCGTCACGGGCATGGCGATCGGAACGCAGGCGGCCTGGGCCTGCGCCGCACGGCCCGACATGCGTTTCCGCTCCGCCGACTACACCCATGCCGCCGCCGTGATCGGCGCGCAGGACAATTTCGTCGCGATCAATTCCGCGATCGAGGTCGACCTGCTCGGCCAATGCAACGCCGAAATGCTCGGCGGCCGCCAGATCAGCGGCGCCGGCGGCTTTCACGATTTCCAGCGCGGCGCGGCGGGCTCGAAAGGCGGCCGCGCCATTGTCGCGCTGCCGTCTTCGGCCGGCGGCGCGAGTCGCATCGTCGCGCGCCTGCCCGCCGGAATCGCCACCGGCCCGCGCAACGATGCGGATTATATCGTCACCGAATATGGCATGGCAGCCTTGCGCGATCTCGATCTCGACGCGCGCGCCGAAGCGCTGATCATGATCGCCGCGCCACAATTTCGCGGCGAACTGACCGACGCGTGGAAGGACATGCGCGCGAAATTCTGAACACAGCACGTAGCGACAAACGAACGAGAATGGAATGACCGGAGGACAGAACGACGGCCTCGTCAGCGGCGACCGCCACATGACGCGCGCCGAACTCGACGACCGCGCAGCCCGCGCCGCACACGGCTTTCGCGATATCGGCGTGAAGCCCGGCGATTCCATCGCGCTGTTCCTGCGCAACGATTTCGCCTTCTTCGAAGCCTCGCTCGCCGCGCAGCGGATCGGCGCCTACGCCGTCCCGATAAACTGGCACTTCAAGGCCGAGGAGGTCGAATACGTCCTGAACGATTGCGGCGCCCGCGCCTTCATCGTCCACGCCGATCTCTGGCCGGTCGTCCAGCATGTCGTGCCCTCGGGCGTCCACGTCTTCATCGTGCCGACGCCGCCGGAACTCGCCGCCGCTTACGGCGCAAAGCCGCAGGACTGCATCCCGCCCGCCGAGGCGCAGAACTGGAACGATTGGGTTTCGGCGCAGCAGCCCGCCGAAAACCTGCCGCCGCCCGCAACCGACAGCATGATCTACACATCCGGCACGACGGGAAATCCCAAGGCGGTGCGCCGCAATCCGGCGACGCCGGCGCAGATGGAAAAATCCGCCTGGGTGCGCCGCACCGTCTATGGATTCACGCCCGACATGGTCGCAGGCCTTCCGGGCCCGCTCTATCATTCCGCACCCAATTCCTTCGGCCTGCGCGCCGCGCTGACCGGCAAGGGCGTCGTGCTCACGCCGCGCTTCGATCCGGAAGGCTTGCTCGAGCTGATTCAGGACTATCGCATCTCGCACATGTTCATGGTGCCGACCATGTTCGTGCGGCTGTTGAAGCTGCCCAAGGAGGTGCGTGAGAAATACGATATATCCTCGCTGCGCTACATCATTCACGCGGCCGCGCCCTGCCCGCCCGAGGCCAAGCGCCAGATGATCGAATGGTGGGGGCCGATCAT
>DAIRCS010000195.1:0-6900 GCA_036796555.1 Rhodoblastus sp.
GTCGTCGATGGCGAGCTTGGTGCCCGAGCCGATGGCGAAATGCGCGGTATGGGCGGCGTCGCCCATCAGCACGACATGGCTCCTGCCGTTGAAATGACTCCAGCGCTCGCAGATCAGGCGGTTGAAATTGAGCCAGGCCGAGCCGCGCAGATGGCGGGCGTTGGTCATCAGCGGCGCGCCCTCCAGCGTCTCGGCGAAAAGCTTTTCGCAGAAGGCGATGGACTCGTCTTGGTCGGCCTTGTCGAGGCCGTGGGCGAGAAACGTTTCTTCCGTCGTCTCGATGATGAAGGTCGAGGTCTTGTCGTCGAAGCGATAGATATGCGCCTGGAACCAGCCGTGCTCCGTGCGGCGGAAATCGAAGGTGAAGGCGTCGTAGAGCTTCGTCGTGCCGAACCAGATGTAGCGGTTCGGCCGCACCTGCAGGTCGGGCTTGAACACGTCGACGTAGCGGTCGCGGATGCGCGAATTGATGCCGTCGGCGGCGATGATCAGATCGGCGTCGGGATAGTCGAGATCGCTGTCGACTTCCGTTTCGAACACGAGTTCGACGCCGAGCTGTTCGCAGCGCGCCTGCAGGATGTTGAGCAGTTTCTTGCGGCCGATGCCGACGAAACCGTGGCCGGTGGTGCGCTGCTTCGTTCCCTTGAAGAGAAGCTCGATGTCGTCCCAGTGATTGAAGGCGACCTCGATCTCGGCCGCGGTTTCCGCGTCCCAGGCGCGCATGGAATCGAGAGTCAGGTCGGAGAAGACCACGCCCCAGCCGAACGTGTCGTAGGGGCGGTTGCGCTCGACCACGGTCACGTGGTGCTCGGGCCGCAGCTTCTTCATCAGCAGGCCGAAATAGAGACCGGCGGGTCCGCCCCCGACGCAAACGATCCGCATGGCGCCCCTTCCTTCGCCGAATTATTTCAAATATAAAATATCTAAGCTTAAAATAAATTGTCAAGCAGCCCGGAACGTGGTCCATAGGGGGGATGAGCGACCTCGGCAGCGACAGGGCCAAAACGGCGGCCGACCTAGAAGGGGCCGCGCGCGGCGGCAAGGCGGAGCTGCGCCTGTGGCTGCGGCTGCTGTCGACCGCCAACATCATCAGCGGGCAGATTCGCCGCCGCCTGCGCGAAAAGTTCGGCATTACGCTGCCGAGCTTCGATCTGATGGCGCAGCTCGACCGCGAGCCGCTGGGGTTGCGGCTGGGCGAATTGTCGCAGCGGATGATGGTGACGAACGGAAACCTGACCGGTCTCGTCGAACGCCTGGTGCGCGAGGGGCTCGTGCTGCGCGAAACCGATCCGGGTGACAGGCGCGCCTTCATCGTGCGGCTGTCCGACGCCGGAAAGGCGAAGTTCGAGATCTACGCCAAGGAAAACGAGCGTCTCGTGCTGGCGCTGTTCGGCGCCGTGCCGCCCGAGATGGTTCAGACGTTGATGGACAATCTGGCCGTGCTCAAGGCGTCGGCGCGCGCAAGCGAACGATGACAATCATACGCGCGGCAACTTCGATTCCCTCCAAAATTGTGCGCCGCCGTTGACTTCGCCCGGCCGCGCCCGGAAACATGATTGCAGCATTTACAAGGCGATGGCGGCGATGCGGCCACGCTTCGGCCTCAAACCAACCTCTCTGGAAGAGACATGCTCGCAATTAGACGATCCGACTTTCTGCGCGCTCGCGCGACCCGTTTCGCCTGCGGCGTCGCGCTTGGGCTGCTCGCCGCGACGGGCGGCGCCTATGGCGCCGACCTGAGCGCCGCCGGAGGCCGGAGCGCGCCGGCGGAACCGAAGCCCGAGGAGGCGAAGCCGCTGATCTCGCCGGACGGCGTTCCCTCGCCCTCGATCGCCACCAGCCTGCCGCCGGAGATCGGCGGCTTCTTCGGCCTGCGCAAGGCGCTCGCCGACCGCGGCTTCCAGTTCGGAATCAATTATATCGGCGAAGGACTGGCCAATCTGAGCGGCGGCGCGACCCGCACGGGCGCGATCTACGAAGGGCGTCTGGAATTGACGCTCGACGGCGACCTGGAGAAGGCGATCGGCATCCCCGGCCTCACCATGCACGTCAACGCCTTCCAGATCCACGGGCGCGGGCTGTCGACCTACAACATCGGCAATCTCATGCCGATCAGCAATATCGAGGCGACGCACGCCACGCGGCTGTTCGAGGCCTGGCTGCAGCAGGAATTCCTCGGCGGCAAGGCGAGTTTGCGTTTCGGCCAGCTCGCCGCCGACCAGGAATTCATCACGACCTCGTGGGGCGGCATCTTCATCAACGGCACGTTCGGCTGGCCGACGATCACGGCCGCCAACCTGCCGAGCGGCGGCCCGGCCTATCCGCTGGCGGCGCTGGGCGCCCGCCTGAAGCTCGATCCGACCGCCAATCTGTCGCTGCTAGCCGCCGTCTTCAACGGCGATCCCGCCGGGCCGGCGACGCCGTTCAACGATCCAAATCCGCAGGCGCGCAACAACGGCGGCGTGAATTTCCGTCTGCGCGACCGGCCCTTCGTGATCGCGGAGGCGCAGGGCAAATACGAGATCGCCGGCCTCGCCGGCACGGCGAAGCTCGGCGGCTGGGCGCATTTCGGGCGTTTCGCGGACCAGCGGATCGGAATCGACGGCCTGTCGCTCGCCGACCCGGCGGGCGTCGGCGTCGCGCTCAACCGCCGTGGCGACAACGGGATCTACGGCGTGCTCGACCAGCAGATCTACAAGCTGGCGAGCGGCGAGGCCGACAAGGGCGTCGGCGTGTTCGTGCGCGGCTCGTTCAGCCCGGGCGACCGCAATCTCGTCAGCGTCTATCTGGACGGCGGCGTCAATTTCACCGGCATGATCCCGGGACGGCCCGACGATTCGTTCGGCGTCGCGGTCGGCTATGCGCGGATTTCGGGCGCGGCGCGCGGCCTCGACTACGACACGAATTTCTTCAACGGGACCTTCGGCCCCGTGCGCTCGGCCGAGACGACGATCGAGGCGACCTATCTCTTCAAGGTGATCGACGGCTGGACGCTGCAGCCGAACTTCCAATACGTCATCCGCCCCGCCGGCGGCGTTCCCGATCCGCGCGATCCGCTCGGCATCCAGCGGGTCGGCAACGCGGTGGTCGCGGGGCTGCGCTCCACGATCCGGTATTGACGGTTTAGAGCCTCTATAAACTGCGCGCCGGCCCTCCCGCCGACGGGCGGCGACGACTAGATTTACCCTCGAACGCACTGGAGAATTTCATGCGGAAATATGCACTTGCCTGCGCTCTCGCCTTTGCCGCGACCGGCGCCTACGCCAAGGAAATCCCGATCGGCAAGCCGAAGATCGAGGCCGGCATGAACATCGCCGCCGTCTATCTTCAGCCGATCGAGATGGAGCCCGAGGGCATGATGCGCGCGGCCAAGGATTCCGACGTGCACATGGAAGCCGATATCAAAGCCGCCAAGGGCAATACGAACGGGTTTGCGGAAGGCGACTGGATTCCCTATCTCGTCGTCAATTACGAGCTCACCCGCGAGGGCGGGCCGACCCAGAAGGGCGAATTCATGCCCATGGTCGCCAATGACGGGCCCCACTACGGCGACAACGTCAAGCTGTCGGGAGCCGGCAAATACAAGCTGAAGCTGACGATCCAGCCGCCGTCGGCGAACCAGCACGCGCATTTCGGCCGGCATGTCGACAAGGAGACGGGCGTTGGCGAATGGTTCAAGCCGATCACGGTCGAATACGAGTTCCCCTACGCCGGCGCGGGCAAGAAGGGCGCTTATTGAGACGATGAAACGCTTTCGGGTCGCGGCGATTCTTCTGGCGCTGTCCGCGGCGCAGGCGGCGCACGCCGACGACCCGACGTTTCAGGTGACGTTCGAGAACGGCAAGATCGAGCCGCTGCGCATCGAAGTGCCAGCCAGGACGCGCGTGCGGCTCGAGCTGATCAACAAGGGCGATACGCCCGCCGAATTCGAGAGCAAGCCCCTGCGGCTGGAAAAGGTGCTCGCGCCGCATTCGCAATCCGTGCTGGTGATCCGCACGCTCGATCCCGGTGAATATCCGTTCTTCGACGACTTCCATCCCGATGCGCCGCAGGCCATCGTCGTGGCGCGCGAAAAGCCGTGACGCGATGAGGGACGTGCGGACGATCTCCAGCTTCGACGCGCCTCCCCTGGGCGCCGTGCAGGCGCGCGTGGCGCGTTTCGGCGAATGGCTGCGCGATCACCAGCGCGTCATCCGCCGCACGCAATGGACCGTCGTCTTCATCTACGCCGCGCTGCTGATCGTGCCCGCGATGGCGCCGTTGCCGGAGCGGACCGCGCACATCTGGACGCATGTGACGCTGTTCGCGCAATTCGCGTTCTGGGGCATCTGGTGGCCTTTCGTGCTGCTCAGCATGGTGTTGGTCGGGCGCTCGTGGTGCGGCCTGTTCTGCCCGGAAGGCGCGCTGTCGGAAATCGCGAGCCATTACGGGCGCGCGCGCGCGACGCCGCGCTGGATGAAATGGGCCGGCTGGCCCTTCGTCGCCTTCGCCTGCACGACGATCTACGGGCAGATGGTGAGCGTCTATCAATATCCCAAGCCCGTCGTCATCGTGCTCGGCGGTTCGACCGTGGCGGCCATCGCGATCGGGCTGATGTATGGCCGCGACAAGCGCGTGTGGTGCCGCTTTCTCTGTCCGGTCAACGGCGTGTTCCGGCTGCTCTCGAAACTCGCGCCGCTGCGCTACCGCACGGATCGCGCCGCGTGGAGCGCGTGGGATCCGCAGACCGGCAAGCACGGCGAAATGGTCAATTGCGCGGCGCTCGTGCCGATCAAGGTCATGCAGGGCGGCGCGACCTGCCACATGTGCGGGCGTTGCGCCGGCTACAAGGAAGCGATCGCGCTCGAACTGCGCTCGCCCAACCAGGAGATCGTGGAAGCCTGGGGGCCGGCGCCCAGCGCCTGGGAGACGGCGCTCATCGTCTTCGGCCTGATGGGCATCGCCGCGGGCGCCTTTCAATGGGCGTCGAGCCCGTGGTTCGTCGCCGCGCGGCAATGGCTGGCGAACTGGATGATCGAGCACGGCGCGACCGCGCTGCTCGAACCCGTATTGCCGTGGTGGATTCTCACCAATTATCCCGACCAGAACGACATGATGTCGCCGCTCGACGGCGGGCTGATGATCTTCTACGTGCTCGCCACCGCGCTGGCCGTCGGCCTCGCCGTCATCGCTGTCCTGTCCCTCGGCGTGCGCGCGCTCGGACGATTCGAGACGCGGCGGCTGCATCATCTGGCGCAGAGCCTGATCCCTCTCGCCGGCTGCGGCGTGTTCCTCGGCCTGTCCGCGCTGACGGTGACGATGCTGCGCGCGGAGGGCGTCCGGCTCGCCTTCATCGGGCCGGCGCGCGCAGCGTTGCTCGCGGGCGCGGCGCTCTGGTGCCTGTGGCTTGCCTGGCGGATCGGCGGGCGCTACACGCCGGTTTTCGCGCGCCGTATCGGCGCGGTCGCCTGTGTCGCGGCGGCTGTGGGCGTCGGCGTCGCGCAATGGGTTCTGCTGTTCTGGGTGTGGTGACCTGACAGTCCGCCACATCCCCGAATCCTCATCCTGAGGAGCGATGCAAAGCATCGCGTCTCGAAGGATGGCGACGCCAGCATTCCTGACCCGGCCATCCTTCGAGACGCCTGCTGCGCAGGCTCCTCAGGATGAAGAACCGGGTGCGAAAGCCACGTTTGACCTCGCGCTCGCGTCGCGGCATTCAGGGAGAACTCCTGTTCTCCCTGCGAGGTCCCATGCCGCTGCCGCCGCCTGCCGCCCGACGTCACGTCCATACCCGCAAGGTGCAGTGCGAGGGTTTTTTGCGTGAGGACGGCCTGTGGGACGTCGAGGCCTCGCTCATCGACGACAAGCCCTACGCCTATGACGATTTCGAGCGCGGCCGGCGTCAGCCGGGCGAGCCCGTGCACAAGATGTCGATCCGCCTGACGGTCGACGATCATCTCGTCGTCCGCGAAGCCGCGGCCGCGATGGACGATGTTCCCTATCCCACCTGCCATGACGTGCCGCCGCGCATCGAGGCGCTGGTCGGCATGAAGCTCGGCGGCGGCTGGCGCACGGCCGTGCGCGAACGGCTGCCGAAGCGCTCGGCTTGCACGCATCTGACGGAGCTGATCGGGCCGGCGATCACGACGCTGTTCCAGTCGATGTCGGCGCGCGCCTTCGAGGACGGGGCCGCGAAGGAAACGCACGCGCAGAAGCCGTATTTCGTCGACGGCTGCTGGTCATGGCGTTCGGACGGGCCGGCGCTGCGGAAGTTCTTCCCGCAGTTCGTGGAGGAGGCGAAGTAGGGGCCGGTTCTCCCTCCCCCACAAGGGGGGAGGGAACAGGCGCGTGTTCGAGAGAGCCTTACGCCGCCCGCTCGAACACGGCGGCGATTCCCTGGCCGCCGCCGATGCACATGGTCTCGAGGCCGTATTTCGCGTCGCGCTTCTTCATTTCGTACATGAGATTGGCGAGGATGCGCACGCCGGTGGCGCCGATCGGATGGCCAAGCGAAATGCCGGAGCCGTTGACGTTGAGGATGTCGCGGCGGCTGTCGTCGTCGGTCCAGCCCCAGCCCTTCAGCACGGCGAGAACCTGGCTCGCGAACGCTTCGTTCAGCTCGACGAGATCGATGTCGCTCCACTTCATGCCGGTTCGCGCGAACAGCCGCTCGACCGCCGGCACCGGGCCAATGCCCATGCGCGACGGGTCGCAGCCGGCCGCGGCCCAGCCGACGAAATAGCCCATCGGCTCCAGGCCGAGCTTTTCGAGATGATCTTCGGCGACCACGAGGCAGGCGGCCGCCGCGTCGTTCTGCTGGCTGGCGTTGCCCGCCGTCACGACGCCGCCCTTCTCGATCGGGCGGAGCGCGCCGAGCGTCTCCATCGTCGCGTCGGCGCGATAGCCTTCGTCATGCGCGAA
>DAIRCS010000196.1:0-6786 GCA_036796555.1 Rhodoblastus sp.
ACGACATGATCGACGCCCGCCCCGCCGGTCAGCTCCAGCGCCGCCTTCGCCCATTCGGGATGCGTGCGGTAGTTGATCGTCTCGTCCGCGCCGAGCTTTTTCGCGCGCGCCAATTTCTCGTCCGACGAGGATGTCACGATCACGCGCGCGCCGGCCATCTTGGCGAATTGCAGCGCGAAGATCGACACGCCGCCCGTGCCCTGCACGAGCACGGTCTGTCCCGTGCGTAGTTCGCCTTCCACCATCAGCGCGCGCCATGCCGTCAAGCCAGCGCAAGGAAGCGTCGCCGCCTGCTCGAACGACCAGCCTTGCGGAATGGGCGAAACGGCTTCCGCCTTGGCGACGAATTCCTCCTGCAGCACGCCGGGCAGCGGACCGCCGAGCGGTCGCGAACGCTTGGCGGCGTCGGGCGGCCCGTCGATCCAGCCCTCGAAGAACATCGGGCAGACCTTGTCGCCGATCTTCACGCGGGACACGCCCTCGCCGATCGCGGCCACCTCGCCCGCGCCGTCGGAGAAGGGGATGAGCGGCAGGCGCCGTGTGCCGCCCATGCCTTGCACAGTGAGAAGGTCGCGGTAATTGACCGAGGCCGCGCGCATGCGGAGCAGAACCTCGCCTGCGCCCGGCTGCGCAGGTGGCTTGTCGACCATCGCGAGATGATCGACGTCCCATTCGCCCTGAACTTCCCACGCGCGCATGAAATCACTCCGCCGCGATGGCGCGGGCGACGACCATGTGCGCCATCCGCCGCGTGATGATGCCTTCCGCCTCGGCGACGATGCGCTCGACCAGTTCCTTCACGCTGGGAATGTCGTGGATGAGGCCCTGCACCATGCCGGCCGACCAGATGCCGGCGTTGACGTCGCCGCTTTCGAGTCCGGCGCGGCCGCGCACACCCGTGACGAGATGCTTCACGTCCTCGAATTTCGCGCCGCGCTTCTCGGCGGCGACAACTTCGTCGCTGATGGCGTTCTTCGCGACGCGCGCGGTGTTGTGCATCGTGCGGAAGATCAGGTTCGTCGCGCGCTCGTCGTGGGCGACCATCTGCTGCTTGAACGCCTCGTGGATCGGCGCTTCCTTCGTGGCGCAGAAGCGCGTGCCCATGTTGATTCCGTCCGCGCCCAGCGCCAGCGCCGCCGCCAGTCCGCGCCCGTCGCCGAAACCGCCGGAGGCCAGCATCGGAATGCTGATCTTGTCGGCGGCGGCGGGAATCAGGATCAGGCCGGGAATGTCGTCCTCGCCCGGATGTCCCGCGCATTCGAACCCGTCAATCGAGATCGCGTCCACGCCCATGCGCTGCGCCGAGACGGCGTGACGAACGGCGGTGCATTTGTGGATGATCTTGACGCCGTGCGCCTTGAAATCGTCGACATGCTCCTGCGGCTTGTAGCCCGCCGTCTCCACGATCTTCACGCCGCCCTCGATGATCGCGCGGCGATATTCGGCGTAGGGCGGGGGATTGATCGAGGGCAGGATGGTGAGGTTCACGCCGAACGGCTTGTCGGTCATCTCGCGGCAGCGCCTGATCTCCTTCAGGAGATCGTCGGGCGTCGGCTGCGTCAGCGCCGTGATGAAGCCGAGCGCGCCGGCGTTGGCGACGGCCGCGACCAGTTCGGCGCGGCCGACCCATTGCATGCCGCCCTGCACGATCGGGTGCTGGACGCCGAAGGTTTCGGTGAAGCGGGTTTTGAGCATGGGGTGGTTTCCTCTGCGTATCGTGGTTCGTGTTTCGTAGCTGGCGAGGTTCTCCCTTCTCCCCGCATGCGGGGAGAAGGTGGCCGAAGGCCGGATGAGGGGCCTCTCCACTCTATCCGACGTGGCCGCTTGACCCCTCACCCCAACCCTCTCCCCGCCCTGCGGGGAGAGGGAGCGGCGCCGCCGCTGCCTTACTTCCCCCTGAAGCGCGCTGGCCGCTTTTCCAGAAAGGCCGTCACGCCCTCCCTGAAATCCTCGGTCGCGCCGGCGATGCGTTGCGTTCTGAATTCGAGGTCGAGCTGTTCCTCGAACGTATTCTCCGTCGAGTCCCAGTAAAGGCCGCGGATCAGCGCCAGCGCCTTCGTCGGGCCCGCCGCCAGTTCGCGCGCGATCGTCATCGCTTCCGCCAGCGCCTGCCCATCGTCGACGACGCGATTGATCAGCCCCCAGGCGAGCGCCTTTTCCGCCGGCAGCTTCTCGCCGAGCAGCGATAGCTCCATTGCGCGCGCGACGCCGATGCGGCGCGGCAATATCCATGTCGAGCCGACGTCCGGCGCAAGCCCGATGCGGCGGAACGCCTGGAGGAAATAGGCGTTTCGCGCGGCGACCACGATGTCGCCCGTCAGCGCCAGCGCCATGCCGCCGCCCGCCGCCGCGCCGTTGACCGCGACGACGATCGGGCAATGCAGCCGCCGCAGGCGGCGCAGCAGCGGATGCCAGTGCGTCTCCAGCACGATGCCGACCGGCTTGGCCTTGCCGGCGCCGCGCTCCTTGAGATTGGCGCCGGCGCAGAAGGCCTGTCCCGCGCCGGTCAGCACGAGGCAGCGCGCGCCGTTCGCTCTGTCTTCAACGATGTCGAGCGCCGCCAGAATGTCGTCGAGCATGGGCTCGCCGGCCGCGTTCATCACGTCCGGCTCGTTGAGCGTCAGGACCGCAACGGCCTCATGGATTTCAAGGCGGACTCGCGCGAAGTCCATATCAGGCGCCCTTGAACTTCGCCGGGCGCTTCTCGAGGAAGGCCGTCACGCCCTCCTTGAAATCGGCGGTGGCGCCGGCGACGCGCTGCGTGCGGAACTCGAGGTCGAGCTGTTCCTCGAACGTGTTCTCCGGGCTGTCCCAGTAGAGGCCGCGGATCAGCGCCAGCGACACGGTCGGTCCGCTCGCGAGTTCCTTCGCCATCTTCTTCGCCTCGCTCATCAGTTCGGCGTCCTCGTAGACGCGGTTGATGAGGCCCCAGTCGAGCGCCTTCGCCGCTGGCAGTTTTTCGGCCAGCAGCGACAGCTCCATCGCGCGCGCCGCGCCGACGAGACGCGGCAGCATCCAGGTGGAGCCCGCGTCCGGCACGAGGCCGATACGGCGGAACGCCTGCAGGAAGTAGGCGGATTTCGCGGCGAGCTTGAGATCGCCCATCAGCGCCAGGCTCATGCCGGCGCCGGCGGCCGCGCCGTTGATCGCGGTCAGCATCGGGCAGTGCAGGCGGCGCATGCGGCGCAGCAGCGGGTGATAATGGCTTTCCAGCACCGCCCCCGCGCCGCCGCTCTTCGGCTTCGCCGTGTTGCGGCCCTGAAGATTGGCGCCGGCGCAGAAGCCCTTGCCCTGTCCGCTCATCACCACGCAGCGCACGCCGTTCGCTCGGTCCTCGATGAAATCGAACGCCTCGATCAGCCCTTCGAGCATGTCGATCGAAATGGCGTTCATGACTTCGGGGTGATTGAGCGTGAGCACGGCGACGCCGTCCTCGACATCGACCTTGACCTTGTTGAAATCGACCATGTGTTCCTCCTCATCCGCCGTCATTGCGAGGAGCGAAGCGACGAAGCAATCCATCCACAAATCTGGATCGAGTTCCGTGGATGGATTGCTTCGCTTCGCTCGCAATGACGGTTGCTACAATCCCATCTCCGCGAACATCTTCTTGCGCGGTCCCATGAAGCCGAACAGATAGCCCGCCACCTTGCGCATCTGGATTTCCTCCGAGCCCTCGGTGATGCGGTAGCGGCGATGATGACGGTAGATATGCTCGAACGGCTTGTGGCGCGAATAGCCGATGCCGCCGTGCACCTGAATGGCGCGGTCGGCCGCCTGTCCGCACAGCCGGTTCGCCCAGTAATTGCACATCGACACCTTGTCGGAGAGCTTGTGCTCCAGTCCCGCGCGCTCCGTGCGGTCCATCTCCCACGCCGTCTTGCGGATCATGAGACGCAGCATCTCTGCCTGCGTGGCGAGTTCGACCAGCGGAAACTGGATCGCCTGATTGGTCGCCAGCGCCTTGCCGAACGGCTTGCGCTCTCGGGCGTATTTCACGCTCTCCTCGATGCAGAACACGGCCGCGCCGAGCGACGACGCCGCCTGCCGGATGCGATTTTCATGCACGAAGCATTGCGCGAGCGCCAGCCCGTGGTCGAGATCGCCGAACAGCGCGTCCTCGGGAACCCAGACATTGGTCAGCGACAGGCGCGGATGGTCCGTCGGCATGTTGAAGGTCCACAGATATTCCTCGATCACCAGGCCTTCGCTCGGCACGGGAACGAGGAAGCAGGAAATGCCCCTGGCGTCGCCGTCCTTGCCCGATGTGCGCGCGAACAGCGCGCAATGCGTGGCGTGGTGCATGCCGGTGATCCACATCTTCTCGCCGTCGATGCGCCAGCCCGCCCTGCCGCCGCGCGATTCAGGAACCGCGCGCGTGCCCATGTGCGTCGCGTCCGAGCCGTGCGCGCCTTCCGTCAGGCCGAAGCAGATGCGGGTTTCGCCAGTGAACTGCCCGGGGATCAGCGCCTTCTTCTGGTCCTCGCGCCCGTAGGTGTCGAGCATGATGACGACGGGGAAATTGCCGACGATCGAATGCTCGTTCTGCAAATCGTTGTGCAGGCCGAGGCCCTGCGAGGCGAAATGCTCGCGGATCGTGGCCATGGCGAGGTTGGAGCCGTTCTTGCCGCCATATTCCTTTGGCAGGGCGAAGCGCAGGTGGCCGGCTTTGTCGGCGCGGTTCTTCGCCTCGCGCAGCAGGGCCTCCCATTCAGGACGCGGCAGGCCGCCGTTCTCGAAATCCGTGCGCGCCCACTCGCGGCGGTGGTCGAAGAAGCGGATGTTGTCATCCTGCTGCTCGAGCGGCTTGATTTCGCGCGCGACGAAGACGTCGAGTTCCTTCAGATAATCCGTGATGTCGGCGGGGAGGGTGAAATCCATGGCGTTTCCTCGATTTTGTTATGCAGTCGTCATTGCGAGGAGTGGAGCGACGAAGCAATCCATCCCCGCATCTGGATCAGGTCTCGGTGGATGGATTGCTTCGCTTTGCTCGCAATGACGGGTTGGCGCCTCTCACGTTTCCCCCCGCGCGCTCTCGCGCCGATAAGCGCCGTATTGCGGCTGGTCCACGGCGAGCTTGGCGAGCGTCGTCGCCCACAGGTGCTCCTTCAGGCCGGGCGTCGCGAGCGTGGTCTCGCCGTCGGCGATTTTTTGCGCCAGTTCCGCGTTGAGCTCGCCGAGCGCGCCGCCATGGCCGAGCAATCGCGTCAGCCGCTCGATCTCGGCGGCGTCGGCCGCCGGCTCCTGCGCGAGCTGGCGCGCGACGAGGTCGAGCGCGTTGCACGACACGCGCAACTGAAAGGCGTGATGGGCGGTTAGCGTCGGCAGCAGCTCCGCGCGCAAAAAGTGCGCGACGGCGGCGAGCAGGTCTGACGGGTCGGGCTTGTCCTGCATCGCGAATGTCCTCAGTCGCCGCGCGGCGCCAGCAGGCGCATCAGGTCGATTTCGTTCTCGGAGGTGCGGCGCGCGATCATCGACAATTCGACTGGCCGGTCCGATTGCTGCGCGCGAAAACCCATGCCGATGCACATGACGCCCCAGCGCAGCGAGCCGAGCGCCTCCCAGAAGCGCAGGGTTTCGGGCTCCACCTTGCCGCCGCCGCCGGCCTCGTAGCCGGCGAGCAGGTCCGCGCGTTCGCCGAAGCCGCCGACCGGCTTGTCGATCACGCTGTAGCGCCATGCGCCGGTGCAGATCCAGCCGAGGTCGCGGAGGGGATCGCCGATATGGGCCAGCTCCCAGTCGAGCACGGCGGATATGCCCTGCGGCGTCACCAACATGTTGCCGTTGCGGAAGTCGCCGTGCACGAGCCGCGCCGGCGCGTCGCCCGGCGGCATGCGTTCGCGCGCCCAGCGGAAGGCCAGCTCGAACACCGGACGCGGTTCGCTCCAGCGCCGGTAATTGTCGAACATGGTCGCGACTTCCTCCGCCGGCGTGATGCGCGGCAGCTCCGGCAGGCCGGCCGGGTCGATCGCGTGAATGCGCGCCAGCGTCTCGCCCGCCTGATAGGCGAGCTTCGGCCGGATCGCGGCGAAGGCCTCGTCGCGCACGATCTTGCGGCCGAGCGCCTCGCCCTCGACATGGCTCATGAAGAAGCCGCGGCCGAAATCGTCCTGCGGCCGCACGACGTAATGGACGTGCGGCGAGGGCACGCCCGCGACCTCGGCCGCCTGCATCAGCGCGGCTTCCGTTTCGAGCGAGATCTTCTCGACGACCGGAACGCCGGCGGGCGCGCGGCGCAGGATCATGCGCTGCGGCGCGCCGTCGACGATCGCCGTGAGCGACCACGTCTCCTGGCTCGCGCCGCCCGACAGGCGCACGAGCCTGTCGAGCCGTTCCGCGCCGGGCGCGAAGCGCCGCACGACCGCGAGCGTGCGGTCGGAGAAGGAAGGGGCGTTTTCGGACGCCGCTTTTGATTTCGTATCGGTTGGATTCGGCATTCCCGACGCCACGCACGATGCGCCGAGAGTGGCGCTCTCCCCTTCCCCTTGTGGGGCGGGGCGGGGGAGGGGGTCGGGAAGCCTTGCCGATTTTCGAGAACGCTAATCGCGCCGGGCTTCCCGACCCCCCACCCTAACCCTCCCCCACAAGGGGGGAGGGGACAGGCGCGAGAGAGGTCAGAGCCGCTCCACGATCGTCACATTCGCCAAGCCGCCGCCTTCGCACATCGTCTGCAGGCCGTAGCGCTTGCCGCGGCTTTCCAGCGCGTGGAGCAGCGTGGTCATCAGCTTCGCGCCGGAGCCGCCGAGCGGATGGCCGAGCGCGATGGCGCCGCCGTTGACGTTGAGG
>DAIRCS010000197.1:0-6729 GCA_036796555.1 Rhodoblastus sp.
GCTCGGCGTAATTGGTGAGAAAGTCGTCGCTGACCGCCATGGCGAAGCGGTCGTGCCGGCTCTGTGCGTCCAGGCGCAGCAAATGATCCCGGAACGCCGGCATATCCGACGGCCAGAGGCGCCGCACGACGCCGCCGTGAATATTCGCGTGTTCCATATCAGCCTCCAGTCGCCGCCCCAATGGCCGCACTCGAATCCGACCCACGCCACCTGTCCTCAAGATATTGTGCGCCGCAGCAGTTTAAGCAAGCGTAAAAGCCGGGCGCCACTTAGAACAATGATATCATGCGACCTTCGGTCGCTGATGCCCAATAGTTGATAGCTGAACCACGGCAGAAAGATGGCGCGGCGTCGGCAGGACAATGCTGCGACGCACATAATGGTTCCAAACTGAACTAAAGGACGAGATCAGCCCAGCAGGTCGACCAGGGGCGGGATCAGCGGCTCGTCGGCCGGGGGCATGGGCCAGTTGCGCAACTCGCGCGGGCGAACCCATTTGACCGCCTGCCCCTCGCGCGGCTGCACGACGCCTTCCCAGCGCCGGCAGATGTAGAGGGGCATGAGGAGGTGGAAGTCCTCGTAGGCGTGGCTGGCGAAGGTCAGCGGCGCCAGGCAGGGCGCCTTCACGTGAATCGACAGTTCCTCGTGCAATTCGCGGATCAGCGCGTCTTCCGGCCGCTCGCCGGGGTCGAGCTTGCCGCCGGGGAATTCCCAGAGACCTTCGAGCTTCTTGCCGGGCGGGCGTTGCGCGATGAGGACGCGGTTGTCCTGATCAACGAGAGCGCAGGCGACGACGAGCAGGATATTCAAAAGAGCCTCAGCGATCGTTGGTCAGGACGAGCTTGACCGGCTTCTCCTCCTTGCCCGAGACCTTGACCGTCTCGAACATGGCGCCGCCGTCATTGCCGGTGCGCATGCGATGATGGAACGAGCCCGTATTGATCTGCACGTAGCTGTCCTTGTCGCGGTAGCGCACCTGCGCGGTCACGAAATATTCGCCCGGCGCGACATTGTCGAATTCGAATCTGCCGGTCGATTCGGCGCGGGTCGTGCGGGTGTAGTCGGCATATTGCGGATCGACGTCCACGCGCGGGATCTGGTCCGCCGGCAGCGAGCGCTGGCCCCGATAGAGCGCGGCGAATCGCTCGCGGGCGTATTTCGTCGCCGGCACGAGGCGGACGATCTCGCCCGCCGCGTTGATCGTCCCGCCCTTGTCGTCGCGCCAGAAGGCGTGGCCTTGGATCGAAACCGTTCCGGTCTTCTTGATGAAGGCGGCCTCGGCGGGATCGAAGGCGGCGGCGGTTGCGACATTCGCTGTCTCGGGGGTCGAGCGGCACGCGCCAAGCGCGAGCGCCGCGGCGGCCAGAAGTAAAAATCGACGCATCAAATGACCTCGTCACATGCAATGCGGAAACAGTCGCGCGCGCCGCCGCAAAAGGCAAGACAGCCGGAAGTCGCAGGGAACTTCGCGCGGACGCGCCGGTTGTGCGCTGGTCGTCATCTCGCACAGCGGAGGATCGTCATGCCGCGCGGAGACAAATCGAGCTACACCGACAAGCAGAAGCGCATGGCCGAACATATCGAGGAGGGCTACGAGAATCGCGGCGTCTCCGGGAAGGAGGCCGAGCGCCGCGCCTGGGCGACGGTCAACAAGGAGACGCACGGCGGCAAGAAGAGCGGTTCGGGTCGCGGCAAGAAAGAAGATCATGCGCCGTCGCGCAAGGGCGGACGGCTGGGCGGCGCGGCGTCTGCCGCACGCACGGCCGCACAGCGGTCGGCCTCGGCGAAGAAAGCCGCGGCGACGCGCAAGCGCAATGCAGCCAGGAAGAAGAGCGCCTGACGATCAGGAACGATAGTCGCCGTTGATGGCGACATATTCCTTGGTCAGATCGCAGGTCCAGACCTTGGCGGCGCCCTTGCCGATGCCGAGATCGACGCGGATGTCGATCTCCTGCTCCTTCATGACGGCCGACACTTTCGCCTCGTCGTAGGCGGGGTCGCGCAGGCCCTTGTGGGCGACGCGAATGCCACCGAACCAGATGGCGAGCCTGTCGCGCTCGGCCTTCTCGCCCGCCTTGCCGACCGCCATGACGACGCGGCCCCAGTTGGCGTCCTCGCCGGCGACGGCCGTCTTCACCAGCGGCGAATTGGCGATGGAGAGCGCGATGCGCTTGGCAGCCTTCGCGTTGTCGGCGCCTGTGACTTCGACCCCGACAAATTTGCGCGCGCCCTCGCCGTCGCGCACGACCTGGTGGGCGAGATTTGTGAGGACGACATCGAGCGCGGCCTTGAACGCCGTCAGGCGGCGGTCGTTGGCGATCGCGATCTTCGGGCAGCCGCGCGCAGCCGCCGCGCCCGTGGCGAACAGGAGCAGTGTGTCCGAGGTCGAGGTGTCGCTGTCGACGGTGATGGCGTTGAACGAGCCCTGCACGGATTTCGACAGCATCGCCTGCAAGGCGGAGGCCGCGATCGGCGCGTCGGTGAAGACGAAGGCGAGCATGGTCGCCATGTCGGGCGCGATCATGCCGGCGCCCTTGGCCATGCCGGAAATCCGCACGCGCACGCCGCCGATCTCAGCTTCAGCGGTCGCGACCTTCGGGAATGTGTCGGTCGTCATGATGGCGCGCGCGGCGTCGAGCCAGTTCTCGCCGGAGGCCTGCTTCACCAGCGTGTCGAGCACGCCGTCGAATTTGGTCGCGTCGAGCGGCTCGCCGATCACGCCGGTGGAGGCCGTGAAGATTTCGCCTTCCTTCGCGCCGGTGGCGGCGGCGGTCAGCTTCGCGGCCAGTTTCACCGCGTCGGCGCCCGTCTTGCCGGTGAAGGCGTTGGCGTTGCCCGAGTTCACGAGCAGGGCGCGGGCCTTGCCGGACTTCAGTTTCGCACGGCACCAGTCGACGGGCGCGGACGGGCATTTCGACCTGGTGAAGACGCCGGCGACCTGCGTCCCCTTGTCGAGCAGCGCCAGCATGACGTCGGTGCGGCCCTTGTAGCGGATGCCGGCCGCGCCCGAGGCGAAGCGCACGCCGCCGATGGCCGGCATGTCGGGAACGATCTTGGGGGCGAGCGGCGAAAGCGGGGCGTCGTGGGCCATGGCGAACCTCGGGGATGCGCGGCGATTTGCCGGACGAATCATCGAAGCGTCAAGCGCCCGCAGGCGCGCAGGCCTGCCATGCGCTTGTCAGGCGCGCCGGACCCGACGTAAATTCGGCTTACAATTTCGTATGACAACATCCGTGTTCGCGCTGCGAACCGGCCAGAGGGAGAAACGGCATGAAATTCGTTCGGAGCGCAGCGGCGCTCGCGTTCGCGACCTGGGCGGGACTCGCGCAGGCGCAGGTGTCCAAGGAAGTTTCGATCGCCATCCTGAACGACAAGAGTTCAGTGTTTGCCGACGCCGGCGGCGTCGGCAGCGTCGTGGCGGCGCAGCTCGCCGTCGAGGACGCGGGCGGCAAGGTGCGCGGCCAGCCGATCAAGGTGCTCGCCCCCGATCACCAGAACAAGCTCGACGTCGGCATCGCGCTTGCGCGGCAGATGTACGACCAGCAGGGTGTGGACGCGATCTTCGATATCGGCAATTCCGCCATTTCGCTGGCCGTGCAGGAAATCGCGCGCGAGCGCGGCAAGGTGCTCGTCCATTCCGGCTCCGCGACGGCGGACGTGTTCGGCAAGGCCTGTTCGCCCACCAGCGCCATGTGGCTCTACGACACCTATTCGCTGGCGCAGGGCATTGCGAAATCCATCGTCGCGCAGGGCGGCGACAGCTGGTTCTTCGTGACCGCCGACTACGCCTTCGGCCATGCGATGGAAGCGGAGGTCACCAAGATCGTGAAGGCGGCCGGCGGCAAGGTGCTGGGCTCCGTGCGCCATCCCGTCGGCACGATGGATTTCTCGTCCTTCCTGTTCCAGGCGCAATCCTCGGGCGCCAAGGTCATCGCGCTGGCCAATGCGTCCGGCGATACGGTGACCTCGATCAAGCAGGCGCGCGAGTTCAAGATCGGCGAGGGCGACCAGAAGCTCGCCGTGCTGATCTTCTATCTCACCTCGGTCCATGCGCTCGGGCCGCAGGCGACGCAGGGCGTGCAATATCTGACGGGCTATTACTGGGATCGCGACGACGCCAGCCGCGCCTTCGGCAAGCGGTTCGCCGAACGTCACGGCGGCAAGATGCCGACGCAGGCGCAGGCCGCGGTCTACAGCGCGGTGCGCCATTACATCCGCGCGGTCGATGCGGCCAACAGCCTCGACGGGCTGACCGTCATGCGCAAGATGAAGGAAATCCCGGTCGACGACTTCTTCGCGCCCGGCGCGAAAATCCGCCCGGACGGCCGTCTCAACAACGGCTACTGGCTCGCCGAGGTGAAGCCGCCGTCCGAAGTGAAGCAGGGCTGGGACCTGTTGAAGATCAAGGCGCACGTCGAGGCCGAGGACGTGCTGCGCCCGATCGCCGACGGCGGCTGCACGCGGCTCGATCCGCCGCAGCAATAGGCGGGGGCGCCCCTCACAAGCAACAGGGCCGCGGCGCAAGCCGCGGCCCTGTTCGTTTCAGACGCCTTGCGTGAAAATCACTTCTTCTGGTTGGCCGTTTCCGCGTCTTCCGGCTTCTGGCCCTTCTGCGGCGCGTCGAAGCGCTCGATCTTGGCGGCGTCGCGCAGCTTCACGACCTCGTCGCCCTCGGCCTTCTGCATGACGTAGCGCGAGACCTGGTCGCGGACTTCGGCGAGTTTCGGGAACTCCTTCATCCGCTTTTCCTCGAGCTTGATGATGTGCCAGCCGAACTGGCTCTTCACCGGCTCGGAAATGTCGCCGGGCTTCTCGAGCTTGAAGGCGGCGTCGGCGAATTCCGGCACCATGCGGTCCTTGGTGAACCAGCCGAGATCGCCGCCCTTGGAGCCCGGGTCCTTGGAAATTTCGGTCGCGACCTTGGCGAAGTCCTCGCCGCCCTTCACGCGCGCCAGCGCCGCCTTGGCCTCGTCCTCGGTCGGCACGAGGATGTGGCGGGCGTGGACCTCAGGCTCCGGCTTCTGGGCCTTGGCCACTTCATCGTAAGTCTTCTGGATGTTGGCGTCGGTGTTGGCCGCCTCCGCGATCTTGCCGAGATAGCTTTCGGTCAGCAGCTTGTCGCGCAGATAGGCGAGCTTGCGGGCGAAGTCCGGGTTGGCGGCGACCTTCTCGGCCTCCGCCTTCTGCGCGACCACCTTGGCGACGATCAGATTGTCGATCAGCGCCTTGTCGCGGGCGGGACCCTGCAGCTCGCGCGGCATGCGCGCCTCGAGATCGTCGCGGGCGATGGCGAGGTCCTCGTCGGTGATCTCGACGCCGTTGACCTTGGCGAGAACCTTGGCGGACGCCGGCGCGGCGCCCAGCGCCACGGCCAAGGCAAGGCCCGCCGTGGCGGCGCGCAAGAACGATCGATTGCAGAAATGGGACATAGGGTTCTCCAGGAGGCTGTCGGCCGACGGGCCGGCGCATCAGCGAATCGCGCCAATGACGGGAAAATCAGGCGTAAATTCGCCCAATCTCGGGCGCGGCGCAATCGCGGGCGGCGGCCGCGCCGCGTTGACAAGGAGCTTGCCCCTCCTTATCTCTCGCCCGGCTTTTCCGGGCGTCCCGGCGCATGTCCGCCGCCTCGGCGGCGCCGCGTTCTCCCGACATCGACGTTCGAAAACAAGGCCCGCGACGCCCGTTCGCGCCGGGCCTTCACAGGCACAGGTCTTCCATGCTCGGCAATTTCGCGAAGAAGATTTTCGGCTCCGCCAACGACCGCCGGTTGAAGGGCTACCAGCCGAACGTCCGCGCGATCAATGCGATGGAGGCCGAAGTCGCCGCGCTGAGCGATGAGCAGCTCAGGGCCCGCACCCAGGAATTCCGCGACCAGCTCGCCGCCGGCAAGACGCTCGACGACCTGCTCGTCCCGGCCTTCGCCACGGTGCGCGAGGCGGCCAAGCGCGTGCTCGGCCAGCGCCATTTCGACGTGCAGCTCATCGGCGGCATGGTGCTGCACGAGGGCGGCATTTCGGAAATGCGCACCGGCGAGGGCAAGACGCTCGTCGCGACGCTCGCCGTCTATCTCAACGCGCTGGCGGGCAAGGGCGTGCATGTCGTCACCGTCAACGACTATCTCGCTAGCCGCGACGCCGAATGGATGGGGCGCGTCTATCGCTTTCTCGGCATGAGCGTCGGCGTCATCGTGCACGGGCTCGACGACAACGAGCGCAAGGAAGCCTATTCCTGCGACATCACCTACGGCACCAACAACGAATACGGCTTCGACTATCTGCGCGACAACATGAAATACGAGCTCGCGCAGATGGTGCAGCGCGGGCACTCCTTCGCCATCGTCGACGAGGTGGACTCGATCCTGATCGACGAGGCGCGCACGCCGTTGATCATCTCCGGCCCGTCGGAAGACCGCTCCGATCTCTACAACATGATCGACCGTCTGATTCCGTCACTGGTCAAGGAAGACTACGAGATCGACGAGAAGCAGCGCACGACCAGCCTGACCGAGGCCGGCAACGAGCATATGGAAGAGCTGCTGCGCACCGCCGGCATCCTCAAGGAAGGCTCGCTCTACGAGGCCGCCAACGTCACGATCGTGCATCACGTCAACCAGGCCTTGCGTGCGCACAAGCTGTTCCAGCGCGACAAGGATTACATCGTGCGCAACGGCGAGGTCGTCATCATCGACGAGTTCACCGGCCGCATGATGCCGGGCCGCCGCTATTCGGA
>DAIRCS010000198.1:0-6716 GCA_036796555.1 Rhodoblastus sp.
TGCTGGAAGCCGCGCCGAACGCGGCCGTGCCTGCAAGGAAATGTCTACGATCCATGATTTCGCTCCCTCGGCGAGTTTCCGTTGCGTTCTTGTCCGGAGAAGCGTCGTCGACCGCGCCTCCCCCGCCGCGCGCCGCCTGTGTGGCTGCGGGCGGAGGCTAACAGCCGGCCGTTCGTCCGGCCAGCGGCTCGCATGCGCTGTCGAAAGTCCGCGCTCCTCCGTTTCGGTCTTTGCGCCGAATAGGTATGGAGCATAACATTTATTCGATCGAACGCAACTGCTTTTCCGGGTCGCTCCCCGCTATTGCGCTGAAAACCAAAGGCGGATTTGCGGCGCGGCATGACGCTTGCTAGCTTGGCGAAGGGCCGCCGCGCGGCGATTCCGCCCCACTACGAGGCGTGCAAAGAGGGACGCGACCGGCGCATGGAAGTCTTCCTGCAGCAGCTCATCAACGGGCTGACGCTCGGTTCGATCTACGGCCTCATCGCCATCGGCTATACGATGGTTTTCGGCATCATCGGCATGGTCAACTTCGCCCACGGCGACGTCTTCATGCTGTCGGCCTTCATCGCCCTGATCCTCTTCATCGCGCTCCAGCAGTTTCTCGGGCTGGACGCCCTGGCGCCGTCCTTCGTCATCGTGCTCTTCGCCTCCATGGCGCTCACCGGCCTGTGGAATTTCGCGATCGAAAGGCTGGCCTACCGGCGCCTGCGCGGCTCCTTCCGCCTCGCGCCGCTGATCTCGGCGATCGGCATGTCGATCTTCCTGTCGAATTTCGTCTATGTCGCGCAGGGCCCGCGCAACAAGTCCGCGCCGCCCATGTTCGGCGAAGCCATCAAGGGGACGAGCGGCGGCGCCTACGACGGCACGCTCTCCTACAAGCAGCTTCTCATCGCCGCGCGGACCGCCGTTCTGCTGGCCGTCTTCTGGTTTGTCGTGCAGAAGACGCCGCTCGGGCGGGCGCAAAGGGCCTGCGAGCAGGATGCGAAAATGGCGGCGCTTCTCGGCGTCGACGTCGATCGTACGATCGCGGCGACCTTCGTCATCGGCGCCGCGCTCGCCGCGGTCGCCGGCGTTCTCTACATGCTCTATTACGGCGTCGTGAACGCCGCCGACGGCTTCGTGCCGGGCGTCAAGGCCTTCACCGCTGCGGTGCTCGGCGGCATCGGCTCCATTCCCGGCGCCGTGCTCGGCGGGTTGCTCATCGGCCTCATCGAGACCTTCTGGTCGGCCTATTTTTCCGCCGACTACAAGGATGTCGCAGCCTTCTCCATCCTCGCCGTCACGCTGATCTTCATGCCGACGGGCCTGCTCGGCCGGCCGGAAGTGGAGAAAGTGTGATGGGCGAGCCGGGACCGCCGGCCTCCGGCCGGCAAATGCGCGCCGAAAATGCCGGCCGGAGGCCGGCGGTCCCGGGCGCATTCGCCGACGCTGCCAAATACGGCCTGATCGCCGCCGCCCTCGCCTTTCCCATTCTCGCGCTGCGCGCCGAGCCCGACTTCTCCAACAAGCTGGTGCTGGAGCCGCGCTGGTCGTGGATGCTGTTCGCCGCGCTCGGCGCCTTCGTCCTTCGCCTCGCCGTCGCGCTTGCGCCGGTCCGCCCCCCGCGTCCAAAACCGACGACGCAGGACGCGCCCTCCGCCGGCGCAAGAACCGCGACAAGGGCCTTCGCGGCGTTCGGTCTCGGACTCATCGTCGCCTGGCCCTTCATCGTGCTGCTGACGCTCGGCCCTTCGGGCGCGCTCAAATGGATCGACAATTACGGCGTCCAGATTCTCATCTACGTCATGCTCGGCTGGGGTCTGAACATCGTCGTCGGCCTCGCCGGCCTGCTCGATCTCGGCTACGTCGCCTTCTACGCGGTCGGCGCCTACGCCTACGCGCTGCTGGCGACCAATTACGGCGTGTCCTTCTGGCTCTGCCTGCCGCTCGCCGGGATTCTCGCCGCCTTCTGGGGCATATTGCTCGGCTTTCCCGTGCTGCGGCTGCGCGGCGACTATCTCGCCATCGTCACGCTCGCCTTCGGCGAGATCATCCGCATCGTGCTGGTCAACTTCTCCGCGCTCACCAACGGCGACGCCGGCATCGCCTCTATTCCGCGCGTCACCTTCTTCGGCCTGCCCTTCGTCGCGGGGCCGAAGGGCTTTGCAGCTCATTTCGGCATTTCCTTCTCGCCGATCCACCGCGTCGTCTTCCTCTATTATCTCATCCTCAGTCTCGCGCTCGTCACCAACCTCGTGACGCTGCGCCTGCGCCGCCTTCCCATCGGCCGCGCGTGGGAAGCGCTGCGCGAGGACGAGATCGCCTGCCGCTCGCTCGGCCTCGATACGACGAAGATCAAACTGACCGCCTTCTCGCTCGGCGCCATGTTCGGCGGCTTCGCCGGCGCCTTCTTCGCCGTGCGCCAGGGCTTCGTCTCCCCGTCGAGCTTCAACTTCGTGGAAAGCGCGACCATCCTCGCCATCGTCGTGCTCGGCGGACGCGGCTCGCAGATCGGCGTCGCCGCCGCCGCCATCGCCATCGTCGGCGGCTCGGAGCTGCTGCGCGAACTCGATTTTCTGAAAGCCGTCTTCGGCGCCGATTTCGATCCGACGCAATACCGCATGCTGCTGGTCGGCTTCGCCATGGTCGTGATGATGAACTGGCGCCCGCGCGGCTTCGTGTCGTCCCGTGCGCCGACGATCTTTCTGGGCGAACGCCGGGCGATTTCGGCCGATCTCGTGCAGGAAGGCCGCGGGTGATGGCTAGTTCCATCCGCCCTCATGCTGAGGAGCGCCCACAAGGCGCGTCTCGAAGCATGGCCGCATCCCCATCCTTCGAGACGCCCGCTACGCGGGCTCCTCAGGATGAAGGCGCGCTCCTGCGCGTCGAGCATCTCTCCATGCGTTTCGGCGGCCTCACCGCCGTCGACGATCTGTCCTTCCACGTGCGGCGCGGCGACATCACCGCGCTGATCGGCCCGAACGGCGCCGGCAAGACGACCGTGTTCAACTGCATCACCGGCTTCTACAAGCCGACGTCGGGCCGCATTGGCCTCGCGCCCGAGGGCGCGATCGACACGGCCGCGCTCGACGCGCTCACGCGCTCCGGCGCGCGCGGCGCGAACGGGCTCTGCCTGCTCGAACGCATGCCCGACCACGAGATCGCGCGCGACGCGCGCGTGGCGCGCACGTTCCAGAACATCCGCCTCTTCGCCGGCATGACCGCGCTCGAAAATCTCGTCGTCGCGCAGCATCGCCCGCTGATGCAGGCATCCGTGTTCTCGCTCGCCGGGCTCGTCGGCGCCCCCTCGTATCGCGCGGCGGAACTGGCGGCCAGGGACAAGGCCCGAGACTGGCTCGACCGCACCGGCCTCACCGAGCGCGCCGACGATCCCGCCGGCGCCCTGCCCTATGGCGACCAGCGCCGCCTCGAGATCGCGCGCGCCATGTGCGCCGACCCCGTGCTGCTGTGCCTCGACGAGCCGGCGGCCGGCCTCAATCCGCGCGAATCCGCCGACCTCAACGCGCTGCTCCGCTCGATCCGCGACGACGGGACGTCGCTGCTGCTGATCGAACACGACATGAGCGTGGTCATGGAAATTTCCGACCACGTCGTCGTGCTCGACTACGGCCGCAAGATCGCCGACGGGACGCCGTCGCAAATCCGCGGCGACGCGAGCGTCATCGCCGCCTATCTCGGCGTGCCCGACGAAGAGGTGGCGAGCGTGGAGCAGGAGATCGGGGTTTGAGCAAAGACGGGCTCGCGCTCCTTCTCCCGCGGAGCAGGAGAAGGCGGCCCTCGCGAAGCGAGGGGCGGATGAGGGACGTCGGCGCGCCCACAATCCTCGTCGCGGACACGGCAGGCGCCCTCATCGCAGACCGAAGTCGGCAAAAGCCGACTTCGTGTCGTCATGCTTCGCATGACGCCTTCTCCCGCGAGCGGGAGAAGGGAGGGCGCCCATGACCGCCCTCCTCTCCCTCCAGGGCGTCTCCGCCTGGTATGGCGCGATCGCGGCGCTGCGCAATGTCGACCTCACCGTCGACGAAGGCGAGATCGTCACGCTGATCGGCGCCAACGGCGCCGGCAAGACGACGCTGATGATGACCATCTTCGGCGATCCGCGCGCGCGCGAAGGCCGCATCACGTTTGCAGGCCGCGACATCACGGACATGCCGACGCACGAGATCGCGCGCCTGTCCATCGCGCAATCGCCGGAGGGGCGCCGCATCTTCCCGCGCATGACCGTCTACGAGAACCTGCAGATGGGCGCGTCCGTCGATAATTTCGCGCATTTCGACGCCGATCTCGAACGCGCCTTCGCGATCTTTCCGCGCCTGAAGGAACGCATGAACCAGCGCGGCGGCACGCTGTCGGGCGGCGAGCAGCAGATGCTCGCTATCGCGCGCGCCCTGATGAGCCGGCCGAGGCTGCTGCTGCTCGACGAGCCTTCGCTCGGCCTCGCGCCGCTGGTCGTGAAACAGATCTTCGACACGGTGCGCGAGCTGAACGCGAAGGAAGGCCTCACCGTCTTTCTCGTCGAACAGAACGCCTATCACGCGCTGAAGCTCGCCCATCGCGGCTATGTCATGGTCAACGGCGCCATTGCGATGTCGGGCGCGGGCGCGGCGCTGCTGGCCGATCCGCAGGTGCGCGCCGCCTATCTCGAAGGGGGCGCGCATTGACGACGCTTCCCTGGACCGCGAGCCTTAAGGCTCGGACATATGGCCGTTCCTCGGGTGTCATCCCCGCGAAAGCGGGGATCCAGAAGGCAGTGGCGTCGCTGTCGCACTGGATTCCCGCTTTCGCGGGAATGACAATTTGCGATCACAGGGCCTCGCCCGCATGACCGCCCTCGTCCCCAACGTCTGGACCTTTCTCGCTCTCACGCTGGTCCTCGGCGGCGCCGGCGCTTTCGTCACCGGCCGGACGATGGCGCAGACCTGGCGCGCGCGCTGGAAGGCGGTCGCCTACATGGTCCCGCTCGCCGGCGCCATCCGCTTTCTCCATTACGCCCTGTTCGACGAGCCGTCCGACCTCCTCCACGCGGCGCCGACCTTCATTCTGCTGACGGCCTTCGCGCTCGCCGGATTTGCGCAGGCCCGCCGCCGTCAGATGCAGGCGCAATATCCATGGCTGACCGGCCGATGACGACGAAAATCCACCATGCCGCCGCCGAAGGATTCGCGAGCCACGCCGAGGCCTATGCGCGCGGTCGGCCCGACTATCCGCCACAGGCCGTCGACTGGCTGCGCGAGGATGTCGGCGTCGCCGCAGGCAAGACCGTGCTCGATCTCGGCTCCGGCACCGGCAAGTTTCTCTCGACCCTGCGCGCGACCGGCGCGAAAATGATCGCCGTCGAGCCCGTCGCCGCCATGCGCGCACAACTGGTCGCGAAAAATCCCGACGTGGAGGCGCTGGAGGGAACGGCCGAATCCATTCCGCTGCCGGCCGAAAGCGTCGACGCCGTCGTCTGCGCGCAGGCCTTCCACTGGTTCGCCACCCCGCGCGCGCTCGCCGAAATCCGGCGCGTGCTCAAGCCCGGCGGCGCGCTCGGCCTGATCTGGAACGCACGCGACGAGAGCGTGGATTGGGTGCGCGCCATCACCGACATCATCACGCCCTACGAGGGCGATGCGCCGCGCTATTACACCGGAAAGTGGCGCGAGGTCTTTCCCGCGGAAGGCTTCGGGCCGCTCGCCGCGCGCCGCTTCCCCTGGGTCCACAGCGGTGCGCCTGAAAACGTGATCGTCGACCGCACCTGCTCGTCCAGCTTCATCGCCGCGCTGCCGGCGGACGAGCACGCCGCCGTCGCCGCGCGCCTGCGCGCGCTGATCGAGGCGACGCCTGTGCTCGCGGGTCGCGCTCACATCGAATATCCCTATGTGACGGAAGCTTTCGTCACGCGAAAGCAGAGCTGAGTCGGGCGGTTGGCCCGGGTGACAGGTCGGGCAAAACCGGCCAAACTCTCCGCGCAGATTCAGCCCGAACCCAACAGGGCGGGCATGAGGGGAGATATTCGATGACACGTAACCTTCTGTCCGGCGTCGCTGTCGCCGCCGTTCTCGCCGTCGCCGCGCCTGCGGCGGCGCAGGTGAAGCTCGGCGTCGGCGGCCCGATCACCGGCTCGTCCGCCGCCTTCGGCGCGCAGCTCAAGATGGGCGCGGAACAGGCGGTCGAGGACGTCAACGCGGCGGGCGGCGTCAACGGCCAGAAGATTTCCGTGCAGGTCGGCGACGACGCTTCCGATCCGAAACAGGGCATTTCGGTCGCCAACAAATTCGTCGGCGACGGCGTGACCTGGGTCGTCGGCCATTTCAACTCGTCCGTGTCGATCCCGACGTCGGGCGTCTACATGGAAAACGGCGTGCTGCAGATCACGCCCGCCTCCACCAACCCGAACCTCACCAATCCCGATCCGAAGACCGGCGAGAGCAAGTGGAACGTGTTCCGCACCTGCGGACGCGACGACCAGCAGGGCGCGGTCGCCGGCGAATACATCGCCAAGCATTTCAAGGACAAGAAAGTCGCCTTCATCCACGACAAGAAGGCCTATGGCAAGGGCCTCGTCGACGAGACGAAGAAGGCTCTGAACGCGCTCGGCGTGAAGGAAGTCCTCTACGATACGATCAATCCCGGCGAGAAGGATTATTCGGCGATCGTCTCCAAGTTGAAGGCCGCCGGCGCCGACCTCGTCTATTACGGCGGCGAGCATACGGAGGCGGGCCTGATCGTGC
>DAIRCS010000199.1:0-6677 GCA_036796555.1 Rhodoblastus sp.
ATCCCGCGCCCGAGCGGACCAAATCCCGCCCCCGCAGAATTTCGCAACGATCCCCCTTGCGGGGAGGGCAGGGTGGGGGTAGCCGGTGGAAAAATCCTGCGCAGTTAGATCCGGGGGCGACGGCGTCCTACATCGCCTCCACGTTGCGCTTGATGGCCGCGAGCGCCGCGTCCGCCTCGGCGTCGATGCGCGCGATCATGTCAGGCGTCGGCGGCCTCGGCCGCGCGGGATTGCGCAGTGTGCGCGTGAACTTCACGCCGCCCGGTAGGTCCTCGCAGCGATATTCGACCACGATCGGCCCGGTGAATTGCGTGCCCGTCAGTCCGTTCCACAGCCGCGGCGCGTCGCAGGCGATCACCAGCCAGTCGAGTTCGACCGGACCGGAACGCGTGCTCCAGTATTCGTGGAACCTGTCGCCGTAGCGCATCGGCCTGTCGTCGCAGACGAGGTCGTGCGAGGAGGCGATCCAGCGCGGCCAGGTCCTCGGATTGGTCACGTAGTCGAACACGGCCTGCGGCGTGGCCGCGACGACGATCGAATGGCTGCGTTCGAAGGGATGCGTATCTGCGCCGTCAGGCATGAGGCGGCCCGTCTCCGTTGGTGGGGACGCGGCCGCGCCGCCATGCGACACGACCGCGCCAGTGGAGACGAGCCTACAGCCGCCGCGCCGCTCAGGCGATGGCGCCGAACCGTCCCGCGCGGAAATCGGCGAAAGCCTGCCGGATTTCGTCTTCCGTGTTCATCACGAACGGCCCGTAGGCCGCGACCGGCTCCTCGATCGGCGCGCCGGACAGCAGAAGGATTTTGGAATCGGCTTCCGCCTCCAGCAGCACGTCGCCGCCCTCGCGCGAAAACGTGACGAACTGCGCCTTGTCGGCCACGACTTCGCCGTTGATCTTCACCGGGCCGGAGAAGACCGCGAGATTGAGCGTATGTCCCGCGGGCAGGGTGAACTGCGCGCTCTTGCCGGCGTTCAGGCGCACGTCCCAAACGTCGATCGGCGTGAAGGTGCGCGCCGGTCCCGCATGGCCGTCATAGGCGCCGGCGATCACGTGCACGCTGCCCGCGTCGTCCGGCAGGTCGACGGCGGGGATGTCGGCCGCCAGAATGTTCTGGTAGCCGGGCGCGGCCATCTTGTCCTTCGCCGGCAGGTTGACCCAGAGCTGCGCCATCTCGAACCGGCCGCCGGTTCTGGCGAAGGCCGGCGCGTGAAACTCCTGGTGCAATATGCCCGAGGCCGCCGTCATCCACTGCACGTCGCCCGGGCCGATCTCGCCGCCGGCGCCGGTGGAATCGCGATGCGCGACCGCGCCGTCATAGACGATGGTGACAGTCTCGAAGCCGCGATGCGGATGCGTTCCCACGCCGCGCTGCTTGGCGGTCGGCGCGAATTCGGCGGGGCCGCCGTAGTCGAGCAGCAGGAAGGGGCTGACCGCGTCGCCGTGGCTGTCGGGCGAGAACAGGGAACGGACGGGAAAGCCGTCGCCGACCCAATGGCCTGATGGCGGCGGCGTGACGCTGACGATCTTTCTCATGTCGGGATGCTCCTGCGGGCGTCCTCGCCCGCGCGCTGCCGACGATATGGCGATGCGCCGGCGCAAGGAGAAGCCATACGCCCTGGCGTCGCCGCAAGCGCGGCCTTGCAGTTTGAACCCTTGCCGCCGCTCGTCTTAAATCCGGGCGTCACAATGGAGGAAACGACGCCCATGGCGCATATCGGCAAGCACGTCACGATGAACGATCCCGCCTTCGTTCACGAGACGGCCTACATCTACGGCAAGGTCTCGCTGGCGAAGGACGTCTCGATCTGGCCCTATGTCGTCATGCGCGCGGAAATGCACGAGATCGTCATCGGCGAGCGCACCAACATCCAGGATTTCGTGATGGTCCATGTCGGCGGGACCACGCCGACCATCGTCGGCAAGAACTGCTCGATCACCCACCACGTCACCATCCACGGCTGCACGATCGGCGACAATTGCCTGATCGGCATCAACGCCACGATCATGGACGGCGCGGTCATCGGGAACAATTGCATCGTCGCGGGCCATTCGATCGTCACGGAAGGCGCGGTCTTCCCCGACAATTCGATCATCGCCGGCGTGCCGGCCAAGCTCGTGAAGACGCGCGACAGCGGAGCCCCCAACAAGGCCAACGCCGAATGGTATTTCCAGAACGCGCTGCGCTACGCGAAGGGCGAGGACGTGATGTAGCGAACGCCCGAACTTTCATCCGGAAAGTCTGGCCTATAACCCAAACCCTCACCCTGAGAGTCTGACTCGAAATGGGCCATTTGTGGTCAAGCCCTTGCGAGCCTGCGTGTGAGGAGTTTGATGCTTGCGAGCGTGGTCCATGCGTGGGCGCTTTCGATTGTCACCTCGAAATCTTTCGCGAGACGACGGTTGCGTCCGAGCCAGGCGAAGGTGCGTTCGATCACCCATCGTCTTGGCTCACGTTTGAATGTCCCGACGCTCTGCGAGCGTGTGACGATCTCGATCGTCCAGGGGCCCGTGTCGGCGATCGCGGCGAGCAGTTTCGGCCCGCGATAGACGCGATCGGCAAAGACATGGCGCAGGGTCGGGAACCGGGCGCGCACGGCGCGCAGCAGCGGCACAGCGCCGTGATTGTCCTGGATGTTGGCGGGGTGGACGAGCAGCGCCAGCAGCGAGCCTTCCGTGTCGGTGACGATGTGGCGCTTGCGGCCCTTGATCTTCTTGGCGGCGTCGAAGCCGCGCGGGCCGCCGCTTTCGGTGGTCTTGACGCTCTGGCTGTCGATGACGCCGGCGGTCGGCGTCGGCTTGCGGCCCACCGCCAGGCGCGCCCGGCGCACCAGCGCGTGATTGAACCAGCGCCATGTTCCGTCGTCCCGCCAGCGATAGAAATAGCCCTGCACGGTCGAGCGCGGCGGAAAGTCCGCGCCGAGCGCGCGCCATTGGCAGCCGACCGTCAGAATGTAGAAAATGGCGTCGACCACGGCGCGCAGATCAGTCGTGCGCGGCCGGCCGAGCCCGGAAGGCCGCGGCATCAGCGGCTCCAGCAACGCCCATTCCGCATCCGTGGTGTCGCTTGCATGGCGCAGGTCGTCGCGGCGATACTGCAGGCGAGTGATTGCAGTCCAAGGCATCGTGACCTCCATCGAATCGTTGCAAATCCGACGGAATCACAAATGGCTGGAATCACTCACCCCTTTTCGGCCAGGCTCTGAGGAGCGCCTGCAAGGCGCGTCTCGAAGGGTGGCCGGGGCACGAAACTCTGGACCATGCTTCGAGACGGCGCTTTCAGCGCCTCCTCAGCATGAAGGACATGGGTTCGGAACGGATTTCGAGTCAGACTCTGAGAAGCCGCGTGGAGCGTAAGGCCGGTTACCCGATCGCGTTCGGCAGATAGGCCTGCACGAGCTTCGGCCTCTTGCGCGCGAGATCCGGCCCGAGCCGCAACAGCGCCTTCGTGAAGCTTCCGCCAAAAATCGCGCCGTCGTCCGGCGCGTCGTGCAGGAAGGACAGGCCGAGGTCTTCGCAAATCCGGCACTCGTCGTCGGATTGCGCCACAGCCGCCATTTCGCGAAAGCACACGCCGCGCAGCGCCAGGCGCTCGGCGGCAGCGAAAAATGAGTCGGCGAACAGCCGCCGCGTCGAAATTTCCAGCCAGGCGGGATCGATGCAGGCCCGCACGAGATAGATGTCGTAGCCGCCCGGCTGCGACAGGTTCTCGCAGTCGCGCGGGTGAATGTCGAAGGGCTCCAGCAGGCCGGCCAGCGCCCGGTCGAAGGCCAGCGGCTCAAGCGCCTCGATCCGCCAATAGGCGACGATATCCTCGGCCTCGTTGGTCAGCGCGCCCCAGGAATCCGGCGCCGCCTCGAAAACAGGCGCCCATTGCAGCGCCGATCCGACATGGCCGTGGGCTTCGACGGGATAGATACGCCCCTCGAGTTCGAGGATGCGGCGGGCGAGACCGACCGTCGAGAGGCCGGAACCGCTCAGGTTTTGCGGGGTGAGGGCCGAAAGACCCTGTTGCGACGCCGCATCTGCGAACTGGCTTGGCCTTGGCATGGGCGAAGCTAAGCACGATGCATGCCGCGCTTCATGACCGCCGTGTGTCTGCGGAGACGTCGACGCCATAGGCCGCGGCAAGCGCCGGCCGGCGCCGCGCCAGGGCGGGTCCGAGACGGCGGATCACGTCCGCGAAACCCCCGCCGAAGCAGGCGCCGCGGTCCGGCGCGTCATTCAGATAGGCGAGGCCGAAGGCCCGGCACAGCCAGGCGCCCTCGGGCGAATGCGCCGTGGCCGCGACCCGTTCGAAGATCACGCCGCGCCGGGCGAGACTCTCGATCGCTTCGAGCAGGGAGTCGATCAATTGCCAGCGTGTCCGCTGGTCGCGCCATGCGGGATCGATGCAGGTCGACACGAAATACATGTTGTGCGTCCCCGGAGCGACGAGGCGCTCGTAGTCGGCGCAGCGGAGATCGGCCGGATGGAGCCGGCCGGCGCTCGCCTGCGCGAAACGCGCCGGCGCCAGCGCGGCGATCTGCCAATAGGCGACCACCTCGCCGCCCGGCGCCGTGAGAACGCGCCACGTCTCGGGATGGGCGGCGAAAATCGGCGTCCATTGCGCCGCCGATCCGATATGGCCGTGGCTCTCGATCGGGTAGACGCGATGATCGAGATCGATGACGCTTTGGACCAGCGTTTCCAGCGAAAGCCCGAGCGCTTCGACCTCGGCGACGCCGGTCGTCGTCAAGCCGGCGCTTTTCGCCGCGAATTGTCCTGCGTCCCCCATTTTCGGGTTGGTTAGGCGCAAACGGCCTGCCTCGCCAGCCGGCCGTGTGTCTGGTTTGCGACTGGCGCGGGGCAGGGCCGGGGCCGCCGGCCGCCCTTGCATCGCGCGCCCCCAGCGCCTATCCCCTGCCGCGACCAATTCTCCCTCCCGCAAGGCAGGCCCATGCATCGCTATCGTTCCCACACCTGCGGCGATCTTCGCGCCGCGGACGCCGGCCAGACGGCCCGGCTGTCCGGCTGGTGCCACCGCATCCGCGACCATGGCGGGGTGTTGTTCATCGACCTGCGCGACCACTACGGCGTGACGCAATGCGTGGCGGACCCGGATTCGCCCGCTTTCAAGCTGGTCGAAACCTTCCGCTCGGAATGGGTGGTGCGGCTCGACGGCAAGGTGCGCATCCGCCCCGAAGGCACCGAGAACGCCGACATGCCGACGGGGCAGGTCGAGCTCTACATCACCGAGGCCGAGGTCCTGGGTCCGGCGTCCGAACTCCCGCTGCAGGTGTTCGGCGACGCGCAATTCCCGGAGGAGACGCGCCTCAAATACCGATTCCTCGATCTGCGCCGCGAAAAGCTGCACAAGAACATCATGTTGCGCGGCAAGGTGATCGACAGCCTGCGCCGGCGCATGAAGGAGGGCGGCTTCAACGAGTTCCAGACGCCGATCCTGACGGCGTCGAGCCCGGAAGGCGCGCGCGACTTCCTCGTGCCCTCGCGCATCCATCCCGGCAAGTTCTACGCGCTGCCGCAGGCGCCGCAGCAATACAAGCAGCTCCTGATGATGGCGGGCTTCGACCGCTACTTCCAGATCGCGCCGTGCTTCCGCGACGAGGATCCGCGCGCGGATCGCCTGCCGGGCGAATTCTACCAGCTCGACATCGAGATGAGCTTCGTCGAGCAGGAGGACGTGTTCGCGGCGATGGAGCCGGTGATGCGCGGCGTCTTCGCGGAATTCGCCGGCGACGACAAGGTGACGCCGAGCCCGTGGGCCCGCATCCCCTATGCCGATTCAATGCGCAAATACGGCTCCGACAAGCCGGACCTGCGCAACCCGCTCGTCATGCAAGACGTGTCCGAGCATTTCCGCGGCTCGAACTTCAAGGTTTTCGCCAGGCTTTTGGAGCAGCCGAAGAACCAGGTCTGGGCGATCCCGGCGCCGGCGGGCGGCCAGCGCACTTTCGCCGACCGCATGAATTCCTGGGCGCAGTCGGAGGGCCAGCCGGGGCTCGGCTACATCCTGTTCTTCGACCGCGCGAAGGACGAGACGGTGCAGAAGGAGCAGCCCGGCGCGACCGGCGTCGGCGCGCGCGGGCCGCTCGCCAACAACATCGGCCCGGAGCGCGCCGAAGCCATCCGCGCGCAGCTCGGACTGACGGCGGGCGACGCCGCCTTCTTCGTCGCCGGCGACCCGGACGTCTTCGTGAAGTTCGCGGGCGCCGCCCGGACGAAGCTCGGACAGGAACTCAAGCTGATCGACGAAACCCGCTTCGAATTCGCGTGGATCGTCGATTTCCCGATGTATGAGTGGAACGAGGACGAGAAGAAGGTCGACTTCTCGCACAACCCCTTCTCCATGCCGCAGGGCGGGCTCGAGGCGCTGAACGGCCAGGACCCGCTCACCATCAAGGCCTTCCAGTACGACGTCGCCTGCAACGGCTACGAGCTGGCCTCGGGCGGCATCCGCAACCACAGGCCGGAAGCCATGGTGAAGGCCTTCGAGATCGCGGGCTACGGCCGCGAGACGGTGGAGGAGCGCTTCGGCGGCATGTTCCGCGCCTTCCACTACGGCGCGCCGCCGCACGGCGGCATGGCGGCGGGCGTCGACCGCATCATCATGCTGCTGGCGGGCGAGCAGAATCTGCGCGAAGTGGCTCTGTTCCCCATGAACCAGCGCGCCGAAGA
>DAIRCS010000200.1:0-6631 GCA_036796555.1 Rhodoblastus sp.
CCAGCGGCGCATTGGCGACCGCGCGCGCGATGGCGACCCGCTGCTGCTCGCCGCCGGAAAGCTCGGCCGGCCGATGCGCGCCCCTCTGGCCGAGGCCGAGATAGGCGAGCAATTCGTCGGCGCGCGTGCCGGCCTCGCGTCTGTCGAGCCCGCGGATCATCTGCGGCAGCATGATGTTTTCCCGCGCCGAGAATTCGGGCAGCAGGTGATGGAACTGGTAGACGAAGCCGATCGCGCCGCGCCGCAGCGCCGTGCGGCCGTCATCCGTCATGGCGGCGGTGGAGGCGCCTTCAACCAGCACGTCGCCGCCGTCCGGCCGCTCCAGCAGGCCGGCTACGTGCAGCAGCGTGGATTTTCCGGCGCCGGACGGCGCGGTCAGCGCCACGGCTTCGCCCGCGCGCAGGGTGAAATCGACGCCGCGCAGGATGTCGAGACGCGAGTCGCCCTGCTTGTAGTGGCGCTCGACGCCGACGAGACGGAGGGCGTCAGTCATGGGCGGGCCCCCGCCTCTGCGTCCCTGTCATTCCCGCGAAAGCGGGAATCCAGAGCCGCCGCGCAAGATTGGCGTCGTTGCTACTGGATCCCCGCTTTCGCGAGGATGACAACGGGAGAGCTGCCAGAACGCTCATTCGTACCTCAGCGCCTCGACCGGATCGAGGCTCGCCGCGCGCCAGGCGGGATAGAGGCTCGCGAGGATCGACAGGACGAGCGTCATGACGACGACGGCGACGACTTCGCGGGGATCGACCACCGACGGCAGCCGCGACAGGAAGTAGATTTCCGCCGGAAAGAGATCGGCGTGCAGCAGGCGGTTCAGCACCGTGCGGATCGCCTCGAGATTGTGGGCGAGCAGCAAGCCGAGGATGGTCCCGGCGATCACGCCCGCCACCCCGATCGACGTGCCGGTGATGAGGAAGACCCGCATGACCGAATATTTGGTCGCGCCCATGGTGCGCAGGATGGCGATGTCGTGGCTCTTGTCGCGCACGAGCATGATGAGGCCGGAAATGATGTTGAGCGCGGCCACCAGCACGATGAGCGTGAGGATGATGAACATGACGTTGCGCTCGACCTTCAGCGCATTGAAGAAGGTCTCGTTCGCCTGGCGCCAGTCGGTGAGGATGACGGGCCGGCCGGCTGCGTCCTGAATCTTGGCGCGCATCTCGTCGATCTTCTCGGGATTGTCGAGAAAGACCTCGATGACCGAGACTTCGCCGTCGCGGTTGAAATAGGCCTGCGCCTCTGACAGGGGCATGTAGACGAAGACGCCGTCGAACTCCGCCATGCCCATCGAGAAGATGGCGCGCACGGGATAGGCCTTGATGCGCGGCGCCATGCCGAACGGCGTCGCCGCGCCGCGCGCCGTCAGAATGCTGATCGTGTCGCCGACGCGCACGGACAATTTGTCGGCCATGCGCCGGCCGATGACGACGCTGGCCGGATGGTCGTCGTCGACCTTGTCGAAGCCGAAAATCTCGCCGGTCTTGATGTTGCCGGCCACGCCCGGCAGCTTCTCCAGATCCTCCTCGCGCACGCCGCGCACGAGCGCGCCGCTCTGGCCGTAGGGCGAGGAGACGCCGGCCGCGCCCTCGATCATCGGCAGGGCCATGGCGACGCCGGGGACCTTGCGGATGCGCTCGGTCATCTCGCCGTAGTCCTTCATCGGCGCGTCGGCCGCTTGCACGAAGATATGGCCGTTCACGCCGACGATCTTGTCGAGCAGCTCCTTGTGGAAGCCGTTCATCACGCTCATCACGACGATGAGCGTGGCGACGCCGAGCATGATGCCGAGGAATGAAAAGCCCGCGATGACCGAGACGAAGCCGCGCGCGCGCCGGGCGCGCAGGTAGCGCAGCGCCAATATCCATTCGAACGGCGCGAAGGGTTTTGTGCGGGAGGGCGCCGCGACGGCGGGCGTAGCGTCGATGGCGGTCATATCGGTCATGCCTGCGTCCCGATAATTTCGCCAACCGACTCCCTCCCCGCTCGCGGGGAGGGCGGCGCGCGAAGCGCGACGGGTGGGGACGGACGACGCGAATGCGTAGTGATCGAGTCGCCCCACCCGCAATGCTGCGCATTGCGACCTCCCCGCGAGCGGGGAGGTAGAGACCGCCGAGGCGGGCGGATCATGCCCCTCATCCGCGAACCCGCTGCAGCGCATCCTCGGGCGACAGCAGGGCCTTTTCGCCGGTCCTGCGGTTCTTCACCTCGACCTTGCCTTCGGCGAGGCCCTTCGGCCCGACGATCACCTGCCAGGGAAGACCGATCAGGTCGAGCGTCGCGAATTTGGCGCCGGGGCGCTCGTCGCGGTCGTCGTAGAGGACGTCGACGCCGGCGTTGTTCAGATTCGCGTAGAGATCGGCGCAGGCCGCGTCGGTGGCGGCGTCGCCGACCTTCAGATTGGCGAGGCCGACATGGAAGGGCGCGACCGAATCCGGCCAGACGATGCCGTTGTCGTCGTGGCTCGCCTCGATGATCGCGGCCACCAGCCGCGACGGGCCGATGCCGTAGGACCCCATCTGCACGGGCGTCTCCTTGCCGTCCGGGCCGTTGACGACGGCCCGCATCGGCTCGGAATACTTCGTGCCGAAGTAGAAAATATGGCCGACTTCGATGCCGCGCGCGGAAACGCGATCTCCCTCCGGCAGCGTCTCGAATTTCGTCGCGTCGTGCATTTCTTCCGTGGCGGCGTAGCGGCTCGTCCACTTGTCGAACACGCCCTGCATCGTCGCGGCGTCGTCGAAGTCGATCGAGGCGGGCGGGACCTCGAAGTCGAGGAAGTCCTTGTGGCAGAAGACTTCGCTCTCGCCGGTCGAGGCGAGCACGATGAACTCGTGGCTGAGATCGCCGCCGATCGGCCCGGTGTCGGCGCGCATGGGAATCGCCTTCAGGCCCAGCCGCGCGAAGGTGCGCAGATAGGCCGCGAACATGCGGTTATAGGAATGGCGCGCGCCGGCCTCGTCCAGGTCGAAGGAATAGGCGTCCTTCATCAGGAATTCGCGGCCCCGCATCACGCCGAAGCGCGGGCGCACCTCGTCGCGGAACTTCCACTGGATGTGGTAGAGGTTGAGGGGCAGGTCCTTGTAGCTCTTCACATAGGCGCGGAAGATTTCGGTGATCATTTCCTCGTTGGTCGGCCCGAACAGCATCTCGCGCTCGTGCCGGTCGCGGATGCGCAGCATCTCCTTGCCATAGGCCTCGTAGCGGCCGGATTCGCGCCACAGCTCCGCGGACTGGATCGTCGGCATCAGCAGCTCGATCGCGCCCGAGCGGTTCTGCTCCTCGCGCACGATGGCGTTGATCTTGTTGAGCACGCGCAGGCCCAGCGGCAGCCAGGCGTAGATGCCCGCGGACTCCTGGCGGATCATGCCGGCCCGCAGCATCAGGCGGTGAGAGACGATCTCGGCCTCTTTCGGATTCTCGCGGAGAATGGGCAGGAAATAGCGGGAAAGGCGCATCAGGCGGGGTCTCGAATCTCGGAACGGCGCGTTGGCGCCAGTTCAATCGCAAGGCCCGGCAAAACACAAGGGAAACAGGCCCGAGAGCGAGCCGTCCGGCGTTCGCGCCGCCTCGAGTCGAGACGCATGCGGAAGGTCATCCCGGATAACAAATGAACAATTCACATCAGAACCAAGAACGAATTGTGCGCTGCGGGATGAAATTTTGTTCGATTTTTGATGTGGACAGGGTGACAAGCGAAAATCGCTCGTCTAGGGTCCGCTGCCTAACCGTAAGGGCCGCGTCCAACGACGGGCGCCGCAGTCCAAGTCGAGGGAGGACGCTGGAACCCGCACGACGCCGTCGCCGAAAAGCGCAACCGACGTCGGAAGAGCCATAGAGCCCCGCGGGAACCGGATCAAGGACACGGGCAGAGAACGGGAGCGGGAGCAGCGATGGCTGCCCCGCTCTTTGCTTTTGGGGGCGTTCAAGCCTCTCTTGCAGGATGTGCGGGCGCGGGCGCCGGATGAAAATTCCGCGCGAGCGCATGATACAGCCCTTCGCGCGCGAGAAACTTCGACGTCGCGTTGGCGACGAGCGCGGCCGCCATGAGCGGGATGACCATGGCGTGATCGTTGGTCATCTCCGACACGATCACGAAGGACGTGATCGGCGCCTGCACGACGCCCGCCAGATAGGAGACCATGCCGATCAGCGCGAGCGCGCCGAGCGGCGCGGAATGGAAGACCAGACTGAAGGCCGACGCGATGCCCGCGCCGATCGCCAGCGAGGGCGAAAAGACGCCGCCGGGTATGCCGCTGATCGCCGACAGCGTGGTCGCCAGGAATTTCAGCGGGCCGAACCAGTAGTCGATCGCGCCGTCGCCATGCACGACCACGCGCGCCTGCGCGTAGCCGGTGCCGTAGATCGAATGGTCGCCGTTGAGGCCGCAGATCGCGACGCCGAGGCCGCAGGCCATGGCGAACAGGACGGGATATTTGCGGATCGCCGCACCGGCCGCGCCGGGCAGACCGCGGGCGAACAGCGTCACGATGCGGGTGAACAACCCGCCGGCGAGCCCGCCGACGATCGCGCAGGCGGCGACGGCGATCCACGCCTTGCCGAGCGGCAGGGTCGCCGTGGTCACGCCGAAGTAGGAATAGTCGCCGACGACGGCGAGCGAGGTCAGGCCGGCCGCGATCACCGCGGCGATGATGAGGCCGCTGGTGCGGGCCTCGAAGGAGCGGCTCATCTCCTCGATGCCGAAGACGATGCCGGCGAGCGGCGTGTTGAACGCCGCCGCGACGCCAGCCGCCGCCCCCGCCAGCAGGAAGCCCGCCTGCCGGTAAGGCGACAGCCGGCCGAGCGCGAACATGATCGCGGCGCCCACCTGCACCGTCGGCCCCTCGCGGCCGGTCGAGGCGCCGCACAGGAGGCCGAGCGTCATGACCACGATCTTGCCGGCCGCCACGCGCAGCGAAACAAGCGGGGCGCGCTTCTCCTGGTCTTCTATCTGCAGCGCGGCGATCGCCTGCGGAATGCCACTGCCCTGCGAGTTCGGGAAAACGTGGCGCGCGAGCAGCGTCGCGACGCCGAAGCCGAGCGGGGTCAGGACGAAGCCGAGCCAGGGCGCGCGCTGGAGCGCCCAGAGGAAGCCCATTTGCGCGCGGTCGGCGGCGAAGGCCATGACGACCGCCGCCGCGCCCACGGCGACGCCGCCGACAAGGAAGATCGCGCGGCGCGACCACCGCTTCGCCGCTATTTTCGACCTGACCGCGAGATGCGCCGCATATCTGTTGGCTTTGACGGCCATCCGACCTGAACCCCCGATCCGCGGACATGGCGATATCCGGACCTACGACCGCGGGCGGGCGCGAACAAGGACAAAGTTTATGCGGTCCGTCAGCCGGCCTTGGCCTTCACGCGCCGCCCAGCGGCGAGAAGCGCCGCTCAGGCGCCGCTTTCTCCCTGCGCCCAGCCGTCCTTGCGCGCCGCGACATAGTCCGCGTAGCGCCGTTCGGCGATCGCCGCGCGCGCGCCGGCCATAAGCTGCTGATAATAAGCCAGGTTATTCCATGTCAGCAGCATCATGGCGAGGATTTCGCCCGATTTGACGAGGTGATGCAGATAGGCGCGCGAATAATCGCGGGCGGCGGGGCAGTTGGATTCCGGGTCCAGCGGGCGCGGATCGGCGGCGTGTTTCGCGTTCCTCAGGTTCACGCGGCCGAAGCGCGTATAGGCCAGGCCGTGGCGGCCGGCGCGGGTCGGCATGACGCAATCGAACATGTCGACGCCGCGCCTGACGCTTTCGAGAATGTCGTCGGGCGTGCCCACGCCCATCAGATAGCGCGGCTTTGCGGCCGGCAGATGCGGCTCGACCGTCTCGATCATCGCCAGCATCACGTCCTGCGGCTCACCGACCGCGAGGCCGCCGACGGCGAGGCCGTGGAAATCCATTTGAGCCAGCGCCTTCGCGCTTTCGACGCGCAGCGATGGGACGTCGCCGCCCTGCACGATGCCGAAGACCGCCCTGCCCTCCTGCTCCCGAAACGCCCGGCGCGACCGCTCGGCCCAGCGCAGCGACAGGCGCATGGCGCGCTCGACGTCGTCGCGCGCGGCGGGGAGCCGGATGCATTCGTCGAACTGCATCTGGATGTCGGAGCCGAGCAGCGCCTGGATTTCCATGGAGCGCTCGGGGGTGAGCACATGTTTCGAGCCGTCGATATGCGACTGGAAGGTCACGCCGGTCTCGTCGAGCTTGCGCAGTTTTGCGAGCGACATGACCTGAAAGCCGCCGCTGTCGGTCAGGATCGGATGCGGCCAGTTCATGAATTTGTGGAGCCCGCCGAGTTCCGCGACGCGCTCCGCGCCCGGCCTGAGCATGAGATGATAGACGTTGCCGAGCACGATATCGGCGCCGAGCTCGCGCACCTGTCCGGCGTACATGGCCTTGACGGTCGCCGCCGTGCCCACGGGCATGAAGGCGGGCGTGCGGATGTCGCCGCGCCCGGTCGTGATGACGCCGGTGCGCGCCGCGCCGTCGGTGGCGTCGATTTTCAGGGAGAAGCCGGTCATGGCGGCTTCATAGAGGGGCGTGGGGGCCGGGGCTAGGGTTTACGTAATCCTGCCTGTTGGCCACCTCCCTCCCCTTCATGGGGATCGTTGCAAAATCAGCTGGGCGTGATTCACTTGC
>DAIRCS010000201.1:0-6621 GCA_036796555.1 Rhodoblastus sp.
GCGAGTTCAATGTGACAGGCCCCGGCGCTTGCCCCCCAATTTGAGCGTCGGGGCCGCTTTTTATCTCAAATGTCAGATACTTGCGCCGCCACGTTAACCTTGTCGGCGGTTCACGCTCATATCGGCTTGATAGGAACATAAGATGAACATATAGTGTCTGAAGCGAGGACAATTGGGGAGGCGGATATGCGGGCGGCAGTAGGCGATATCGTCGAGATTCTGGCTATCGGCCTGTTCGTGGCGGGCATCGGCGCCGTCGGCGCGGCGCTGCACGCGGTGGCTTGACGGCGGTGGGGACAGAGGGCGGGTTGGCGCTTCAACGTCGCCGCGACTCTCCTTAAAGTTCGACCTCCGCTGCGGAGGCCGTCTTGGATATTTGTCGCGACGTCGGTTTCGTGCATCTGCACGTCCATTCGTCCTATTCGCTGCGCGAAGGCGCGCTGACCATCGGCAAGCTGGCCAAGCTGGCGGTGGCCGACGATCAGCCGGCGCTCGCGATCACCGACACCAACAACCTCTTCGGCGCGCTCGAATTTTCCGAGAAGCTGGCGAAAGAGGGCGTGCAGCCGATCGTCGGCGCGCAGCTCGCCGTCGATTTCGGCGACCGGCCGGCGCCGACCAACGGGCTGGAACTGCCGACGGCCGGCAATGGCGGGCTCGTTCTGATCGCCCGCAACGAGGCCGGATACGAATCCTTGATGCGGCTCGTCAGCCGCGCCTGGCTCCAGACCGAGGCGAACGGCGAGCCGCGGGCGCTTTTTTCCGCGCTCGCCGAAGACGCAGCCGGCCTGATCGCGCTGACGGGCGGACCTTCAGGACCGATCGACAGTCTCGTTCGCGAAGGACCGGCCGATCTCGCCCGCGCCCGCCTCGATCGCCTGCGCGAGGCCTTCGGCGACCGCCTTTACGTCGAGCTGCAGCGCCACAACGACGAGGCCGAACGCGAGACCGAGCGCTACCTGCGCGACATGGCCTACCGCGCCGCGCTGCCGCTGGTGGCGACCAACGAACCCTATTTCGCCGCCCGTTCCGATTTCGAGGCGCATGAGGCGCTGCTCTGCATTTCCGACGGCTCGTCGCTGGAGAACGACGCGCGCCGCCGCCTGACGGCGGAGCACCGCTTCAAGACCCGCGCCGAAATGCGCGCGCTCTTCGCCGATCTGCCTGAGGCGACCGACAATTCCGTCGCCATCGCTCTGCGCTGCGCCTATCGGCCGAGGACCCGCAAGCCGATCCTGCCGCGCTTCACCACCGACGAGACGGCCGGCGCCGACGCCGAGGCCGCGGAGGCGAAGGAATTGCGCCGGCAGGCGGAGGAGGGGCTGAAGGCCCGGCTCGCCGCCCATCCGCCCGCGCATGATTTCACGGTCGCCGACTACGAGGCGCGGCTCGCCTTCGAGCTCGATGTCATCGAGAAGATGAAATTTCCCGGCTACTTCCTGATTGTCGCGGATTTCATCAAATGGGCGAAGGAACAGGGCATTCCGGTGGGCCCGGGCCGCGGCTCGGGCGCGGGCTCGCTGGTCGCCTACGCCCTCACCATCACCGACCTCGATCCCATGCGCTTCGCGCTGCTGTTCGAGCGCTTCCTCAATCCCGAGCGCGTGTCGATGCCGGACTTCGACATCGACTTCTGCCAGAGCCGGCGCGACGAGGTGATCGCCTATGTCCAGCGCCGGTACGGCGCCGACCGCGTGGCGCAGATCATCACCTTCGGCTCGTTTCTCGCGCGCGGCGTGCTGCGCAATGTCGGGCGCGTCCTGTCCATGCCGCTGGGGCAGGTCGACCGTCTCGCCAAGCTCATCCCGCAGAACCCGGCCAAGCCCGTCACGCTGAAGGAGGCGATCGCCGGCGAGCCGCGCCTGAAGGAGGCGGCCGACAGCGATTCGCAGGTGGCGCGCCTGCTCGAGATCGCCGAAAAGCTCGAAGGCCTCTATTCCAACGCCTCGACCCATGCGGCGGGCGTCGTCATCGGCGACAGGCCGCTGCACGAGCTCGTGCCGCTCTATCGCGATCCGAAATCCGACATGCCCGCGACCCAGTTCAACATGAAATGGGTCGAGCCGGCGGGCCTGGTGAAATTCGATTTTCTCGGCCTCAAGACCCTGACGACCCTCTCGACCACCGTCGCGCTCCTGCAACAGCGCGGGATCGAGATCGACCTGTCGAAAATCCCGCTCGACGACAAGAAGACCTACGAAATGCTCGGGCGCGGCGAGACGATCGGCGTGTTCCAGCTTGAAAGCGCGGGCATGCGCAAGGCGCTTGTCGAAATGTGCGCCGACCGGTTCGAGGACATCATCGCGCTGGTCGCGCTCTACCGCCCGGGCCCGATGGCCAACATCCCCACCTATTGCGCGGTCAAGCTAGGCGAGCAGGACGCCGACTATATTCACCCGAAGATCGAGCACATCCTGAAGGAGACGTTCGGCGTCATCATCTATCAGGAACAGGTGATGCAGATCGCGCAGGTTCTGTCGGGCTATTCGCTCGGCGAGGCCGACATGCTGCGCCGCGCGATGGGCAAGAAGATCAAGGCGGAGATGGACGCGCAGCGCGCGCGCTTCGTTTCGGGCGCGGTCGAGCGCGGGCTCACGCAGACCAAGGCGGACGAGATTTTCGACCTGCTCGCCAAATTCGCCGACTACGGCTTCAACAAGAGCCATGCGGCGGCCTATGCGCTGATCGCCTACCAGACCGCCTGGTTCAAGGCCAATCATCCCGTCGAATTCCTGGCGGCGTCGATGACGCTCGACAAGGGCAACACCGACAAGCTCGCCGAATTCCGCAACGAGGCGCGCCGCCTGAAGATCCGCGTCGATGCGCCCTCCATTATCCATTCCGGCGTCGATTTCGACGTGCGCGAGAAGCAGGACGACACCGGCGCCGCGCTCTCGATCCGCTACGCGCTCTCGGCTGTGAAGGGCGTCGGCGAGGGACAGGCCGAAGCGCTCGTCCGCGCGCGCAAATCGCACGCCTTCCGTTCGCTCGGCGACATAGCCGCCGCCATCTCGCCGCGCGAGGTCAACAAGAAGGTGCTGGAGAGCCTGGCGGCCGCGGGCGCCTTCGATGAACTCGAACCCGACCGCGCCCGCGCTTTCGCCGCGGTCGAGGCGATCCTCGCGACCGCCAACCGCATGGAGGACGAACGCGAACGCGGGCAGAGCGCGCTGTTCGGCGCAGGCGGCGCCGAACCCTTTGTCACGCCGAAAGCGCAGGCCTGGGCGGCGGCGGAAAAGCTGAAGCGCGAATTCGACGCCGTGGGCTTCTTCCTGTCCGGCCACCCCCTCGACGCCTACGAGAGCGTCCTCGCAAAGTTGCGCGTGCAGCCCTATGCGGAATTCGCGCGCGCGGTGAAGAAGGGCGCTTCAGCGGGGCGCCTCGCCGCCGCCGTTCTCGACCGCACCGAGCGCCGCACCAAGACCGGCAACAAGATGGGCATCGTGCAATTGTCCGACGCCTCGGGCCAGTACGAGGCGATCCTGTTCTCGGAGGGCCTCAATCTCTATCGCGATCTTCTGGAGAAGGGCGCGTGCCTGCTCGTCAACATGCAGGCGCATGTGGAAGGCGAAGACATTCGCGCGAGAATCGTGTCTGTCGAGCCGCTCGACCAGGCGGCGGCGCGCATCCAGAAGGGCCTGCGCATCTTCCTGCGCGATCCCGCGCCGTTGCCCTCGATCGAGCAGCGCCTGAAGGGCAGGGGCGAGGGCGACGTCTCGCTCGTGCTGCTGCGCGGCGCGGGCGAGGAGGTGGAAGTGAAACTGCCGGGCAAGTTCCCGGTCAACGCCGCGATCGCCGGCGCGCTGAAGGCGATACCGGGAATCGTGGCGGTGGAACATGTGTAGCGATTGGCCGGCGCGATTCCCTCTCCCCGCATGAGCGGGGAGAGGGTTAGGGTGAGGGGCCGATCCGCGCAGCGCACGTCGGGCCCCTCACCCCGGCCCTCTCCCCGTAAACGGGGAGAGGGAGAAAAGGTCTCGCGCCATCGCCGCCGCCTCCCCCAGGCGCCCGAACAACACCTTCGCCAGCGTCTTCCTCTCCGGCGCGTCGATGGCGAACAGCCGCGCCTTGCCACGCTGGCTCATCAGATATTCGTCGGACGTCGTGATCGCGTCGATCAGCCCGAGCTTCAGCGCGTCGGTCGCATACCAATAGTCGCCGTCGCCGACGGTTTCGACATTCAGCGTCGGCCGGTTCTCGCGCACGAAATCCTTGAAGGCGACATGTGTCTCCTCGAGCTTGTGCTTGAAATGCTCGCGGCCTTCGTCCGATATCGGCGCCAGCACGGAGATCGGACGCTTGTATTCGCCGGCCGTCATCTCTTCGTAATCGACGTCGATCTTCTTCAGCAGCCGGTTGACGTTCGGAACCTGCGCGACGACGCCGATCGAGCCGACGACCGCAAAGGGCGCGGCGACGATGCGATTGGCGACGACGGCCATCATGTAGCCGCCGCTCGCCGCCACCTGATCGACGCAGGCCGTCAGCTCCACGCCCGCGCGCCGCACGCGCTGCATTTGCGCCGCCATCAGCCCGTAGGCGGACACCAGCCCGCCCGGCGACTGGATGGTGACGACGATCTCGTCCTTGCCCGGCCGCGCCGCCATCAGCGCCGCCGTGATTTTTCGCGCGAAGGCCGTATGGCCGCTCGCCATCGGGTCGCCCTTGAAGACGACGAGATAGACGCGCCTGGCCGCGTCGTCCTTCAGTTTCGCGGCTTTCCTGCGCTCCTTGAGAAAGGCCTTCGCTCCCTTCGCGCCACCGGTGGCGCCGCGAATTTGCGCTTCCATCAGATCGAAGCGCTCGTCGAGGCTCGTGACTTTCACCTCGTCCTCGCGGCGCCGCTGCGCGCGGGCGCCGACGATGATCGGAATGACGAGAACGATCGCGATCATGGCGGCGATCCACAGGGATCTGAGCGCGAAACCTCCGAAATCGATCCAGAAATGCATTGCGGACTCGGCTGGCGTGAGCAGGGCGGGAGAGGATTAGATAGGGGCTTCACGCCATCTTTGCGAGCGCAGCGCCAACCGCCGCAACTGTCACCCCGGCCGCAGCGAAGCGGAGAGCCGGGGTCCAGAATCGGATCCGCGTGCTGGGCCCCTGTATCTTGGTTCAGTCACTGTCATAGTGGCTTCGGCGGGGTAGCTCGTTGGGTCCCCGGTCCGCCAAGGCCGTGAGTCCGGCGCGGGCGCGTCCGCTGGATTGCCCTTGATCGAACAGTCGCTCGGGCGTCGCCAAGGGCCGACAGCCCGCATACAGGTCCGATCCCATGCAACACGTTGTCGTGGCCGGAATCGACGCCGGCCAGCGCTTCCTCGACCTCGGCCTTGCGCCGTCCGGACAGACCTTCCGGTTCGCCAACACCGACGAGGATATCGCCCGCCTCGTCGCCCGTCTCCTCGAAAGCCGCGTCGCGCGCGTCGTTCTCGAGGCCGTCGGCTCCTATGCAGCTTCGCTGGTCGCCGCGCTCGTCGACGCCGGGCTCGCGGTGGGCATCGTCAATCCGCGTCGCATCAAGGCCTTCCGCGACGCCGAAGGACGGCGCGCCAAGACCGACAGACTGGACGCCCAGCTCATTGCGCGCTTCGCTCTTGTCATGGCAGACGCGGTTCGCCCCATCCCCGACCGACAGGCCCAGAGCCTGCGGGCTCTGTCCACGCGCAGGCGTCAGCTCACCGAACTGATCGCCATGGAAAAGACCCGCCTGAAACAGGCGCGCGAACCCAGCGTCCTGGCCAGCCACAGGACCGCCATCGCGGCGCTGGCCGAAGCCTGCCGGACGATCGAAGCGGAGATTGCAACGCGCATCGCCGATTGTCAGGAGCGCAGCCGCGCGCGCGAACTCCTGACCTCGATCCCGGGCGTCGGCGAGCGCGTCGCCGCCATTTTGATCGCCGAATTGCCCGAACTCGGCCATCGCGATCGCAAGACGATCGCCAGCCTGGCCGGCCTTGCCCCTCACGTGACCCAGTCCGGCAACGCCCCGCCGCGCGCAGCCATTGCTGGCGGCAGACCCTGCGTGCGCGCCGCCCTCTACATGAGCGCCCTTGTCGCCGTACGTCACGATCCCGCGCAAAAGGCCGTCTACGCCGCCCTGCGAAGCCAGGGCAAACCTGCAAAGGTAGCCTTGGTCGCCGTCGCACGAAGAATACTGGTCACCGCCAATGCGATCATAAAAACAAGATCGCCCTACAAACCCACATCCCCGGCTTGACACCAAAGACAGTCGCCGGATCAGCCTTCGGCTGTCCGGGGTGACATGGGTGGTCTGTGACACGCGCGCGTTGCGCCCTGCGCCCGGCGTCGTATCATCCTCCCAAAAATCCCCGGGAGGATCGATGAACAAGCCGCTCCGCGTCAATTCGGACGCCATCGCGCCGGATACGACGGGCCTCAATTTCTACACGCTCGACCGCTCGCTGCAGGACCTGCTCGACATCCATCTGGAACCCAAGCTGCGCGCCCATGTCGAGCCGCATCTAGTGGAACTGGGCGCGCTGGCGGGCGGCCGGCTCGACGAATGCGCGCGGCTCGCCGACAGGCACACGCCGATCCTGCACCAACGCGACAAGTTCGGCCGCGACGTGCAGACGATCGAATATCATCCCGCCTATCGCG
>DAIRCS010000202.1:0-6579 GCA_036796555.1 Rhodoblastus sp.
GCGTCGGCCTGGGTGGCGGGGCGCTCATAGGTGAATGCGTACATGAGGGGCTCCTTTCAGGCCTTGGCGGCTTGGATGGCCTGCCACACGCGGTGCGGCGTGGCGGGGATTGCGGGCTCCGCCGCCCCCCGGGGCTTGAGCGCGCCCAGCACGGCCTTGATCCCCGCCGGCGGCGAGGCCATGGCCGCGCCCTGCAGCGTGACCGACGAGAAGGGCGTCGCCGACATGGTGCGCGCCGCCATGGAGAAATGGGGCCGCGTCGACATTCTCATCAACAACGCCGGCATCCTGCGCGACAAGACCTTCTCCAAGATGGAGATCGCCGATTTCCGTCTGGTCCTCGACGTGCATCTGATGGGCTCGGTGATCTGCACCAAGGCGGTATGGGACATCATGCGCGCGCAGAACTACGGCCGCATCGTGCTCACGGCGTCCTCGTCCGGCCTCTACGGCAATTTCGGCCAGGCCAATTACGGCGCGGCCAAGATGGCCATGGTCGGCCTGATGAACGTGCTGTGCCAGGAAGGCGCGAAGAACAACATCCACGTCAACACGCTGGCGCCGACGGCCGCCACCCGCATGACGGAGGAGCTGATGCCGAAGCAGGCGCTCGACCTCATGCGCCCCGAACTGATCACGCCCGGCGTGCTCTATCTCGTCAGCGAGGAAGGCCCCACCCGCTACATCCTCGGCGCCGGCGCCGGCGCCTTCGCGCGCACGATCGTCTACGAGACCGACGGCCTCTACATCGACAATCCGACGCCGGAAAAGGTGGCGGAGCATTTCGCCGAGATCGGCGATCCCGCGAAGCAGGAAGCGCTGCAGAACGCCTTCCAGCAGACCAACAAATATGTCGGCAAGGCCGCGGCTGCGAAGGGCGTGGCGCTGTCGAAGCCCTGATCGCCGTCATTGCGAGCGAAGCGAAGCAATCCATCCACCGGGACCTGATCCAGATCGGGGGATGGATCGCCGCGTCGCTTCGCACAGGCGAAATCGCCGAGAGGCGATTTCTGCCGGCCTCGCGATGACGGTTTGAGGAGTTGAAAAATTGTCTCTCGACGTCAAAACCCTCGACGAACCCCGCCTCGCCGCCTGGCTCGAGCAGAATCTCGACGGCTTCAGGGGGCCGCTGAAGGCGACCAAGTTCGGCGACGGCCAGTCGAACCCGACCTTCCTGATCGAGGCCGCCAGCGGCGCCTATGTGCTGCGCCGCAAGCCGCCGGGCGTTCTGCTCAAGTCCGCCCATGCCGTCGACCGCGAATTCCGCGTGCAGAAGGCGCTGGCGAATACGGGCGTGCCGGTCGCGAAAATGTATCTGCTGTGCGAGGACGACAGCGTCATCGGCACGGCCTTCTACATCATGGAGCGCATTCAGGGACGCATTTTCTGGAAGCCCGACCTGCCGGAAGTCTCGCGTGAGGATCGCGCGAAAATCTACGACGAGATGAACCGCGCGCTCGCCGCGCTCACCGCGCTCGATCCGGCGAAGGTCGGCCTTTCCGACTTCGGCCGCCCCGGCTCCTATTTCGAGCGTCAGTTCAAGCGCTGGACCGACCAGTATCGCGCGTCGGAGACCGGGACGATTCCGGCGATGGACGATCTCATCGCCTGGCTCGCCGGCCATGTTCCCCCGGACGACGGCCGCATCTCCATCGTTCACGGCGACTACCGGCTCGACAACATGATCTTCCATCCGACCGAGCCGCGGCTTCTCGCCGTGCTCGACTGGGAATTGTCGACGCTCGGCCACCCCTTCGCCGACATTTCCTACCAGTGCATGCAGTGGCGCACGGATTCGAAGAGCATCTTCTCCGGCCTCGGCGGGCTCGACCGCAAGGCGCTCGGCGTCCCGACCGAGGAGGAATATGTCGCCTCCTTCTGCAAGCGCGCCGGGCTCGACGGCATCCCGAACTGGGATTTCTACATCGCCTTCAACTTCTTCCGCCTCGCCGCCATCATCCAGGGCGTGAAGAAGCGCGCGCTCGACGGCAACGGGTCGAACCCGGAGCGCGGCCTCGCCATGGGCGCCATGGTTCCCGTTCTGGCGCAAGCGGGGCTAGAGATTGTGGCGTAATGTAACGGAGCAATACTAGTTTAGTTCAAGTCTGCTTACCTGCTGACAATTCCTCCATTCGAGCACGCTTCGCCTCGTCGATAATAATATCCAAGATCACGTCCAATCCTTGATCCTCCTCAGTCGGATCTTTCCAACCTCGATCTACTGAACGGAGAGCAGAAGATCCTGATCTTTTTGCAATTTCATTAAGCAATCGCCTGACATCAACCTTGGAAACGCCGCCACGCAGCAGAAAGGAACGCATAATATCTTCTAAGAAACGATTCTCTTTATTCAAATACCTTAACACGTGACTATAGTATATTCTCACGCGTTGCTGAAACAATTTTGCAGCGTCAGCGCGAGCCTCGGCTTTGTTTAGCCGGCCCTCTAGACTGGCAGCCCTCTCATCATACAGCTTGAATATATCCGCGTGACGCCTATCGATTGATGTCATAAAAATAAAATAAATTATCATAGTAATACAGACCTGAATAATTAAAGGAGTCCAGTCTACTTTTCCTCTAGTTACAGAAGCCGGGCGGACATCAAATAATTCAGGCCCCTTAATAAGCTTTATTGTACTTGGGGTGGCAATGCCGTTCGTCGAAAATTCTAAATAAAAATCTTCTCTCGCAGCTAAGCCAGAGATTGAGATCACACTACCCTTTCGGCCCGGCTCATTCGTCACGACCAGAGAGGCATTCTCGCTGGACGCAAGCTCTCCTTCGATTTTATTTGAAACTGCCACAGATATATCTATAGGAGATGTCTTGCCATTCGTAACTATCAAGACAATCTTTTCGCGATCTCCTTTTTTAACGATTGCGTAATCAATACCTCCGTTTCCGACGATAAAAACTGCCAGCAGTCCGAAAATAAACGTCACAGCACCGATCAAAGCAGATGTAGCCACTCTCTGTATCAAATCTCGGAATGATTTCGGGTCCATATGGCCACCTCGGATTAGCGACGAACTCGATTCGAGTGTTATTTTACGCCAAGTAAGAACCGTCGCCGATCGATCACACGATCTTCCCGCCAGACTTGCCACCTTGTTTTCGCCGCAGGGCGGTCTATGTTGCACCGCATAACATCGGCGCGGCGACGGTGCATGGCCGCACGCGCGCATCAGGGCGTCTCGGCTGTTCGAGATCGCGCTGCCCTACATCAGGCGACCCTCGACGCATGAAACGCGCAGTCATTCTCGTTTTGGCATTCGTCATCCTGCTCGGCGCGGCCGGCGGGCTCGGCTATTTCCAGATGGTCGTGAAGCCGGCCATGATCAAAGGCTTCATCCAGAAGGCCGGCCAGCCCACCAATTCGGTCGGCGCGACGCAGGCGAAGACCGAGACCTGGACGCCGACGCTCACCGCCATCGGCTCCCTGCGCGCGACGCAGGGCGTCGAGATCGCGCCGCAGGTCGGCGGCGTCGTGCGCGCGATCAAGTTCGAATCCTCGCAGGACATCAAGAAGGGCGCGCTGCTGGTCGAGATCGACGATTCGACGGAGCAGGCCGACCTCAAGGCCAACCAGGCCGCGCTCGTCAACACGCAGGCGACCCTCGACCGCCAGTCCAAGCTGGTCTCGGGCGGCAACAGCACGCAGGCGACCCTCGACCAGGCCACCGCCGCGCGCGATCAGGCGGCCGCCGCCGTGGAGCGCATCAAGGCGGTGATCGCCCAGAAGCGGATCGTCGCGCCGTTCGACGGCCGCCTCGGCATCCGCCGCATCGACATCGGCCAGTATGTCTCGCCCGGCACGCCGCTCGTCACGCTCCAGCAGCTCGATCCGATCTACGTCGACTTCCAGGCGCCCGAGCAATATTTCGCGCAGCTCGCCGTCGGCCAGACGATCGTGCTGACGGTCGACGCCTTCGCAGGCAAGACATTCAAGGGCAAGATCAAGTTCCTCGACGCCCGCATCTCCACCGACACGCGCAACTTCCTCGTGCGCGGCGAGATCGAGAACGACGAGAAGAAGCTGCTGCCCGGCATGTTCGCCAATGTTTCGGTGTCGGCGGGCGCGCCGCGCCAGGTCGTCACCCTGCCGCGCACGGCCGTCGTCTATTCGCTCTACGGGGACAGCGTCTACGTGCTGAAGACGCCCGAGCCGAGGCCCGGCGACGCGCAGGCCGCGCAGGCGCAGGCTCCCGCGCAGCCGCAGGCCGACGCGCTCTACGAGGTCGACCGCCGCTTCGTGCGCGTCGGCGAGACGCAGGGCGACCGTATCGAGATCGCCGACGGCGTGAAGGCCGGCGAGATGGTCGTCAGCGAGGGGCAGGTCAAGCTGTTCCCGGGCATGCGCGTGCGCGTCGACCCGAACGCCGGCCTCGCGCCCATGACCCCCCTGCCGAAGCTCTGAGGCCGCGCGCGTGGGCTCTTTCACCGACCTCTTCATCCGCCGTCCGGTCCTGTCGACCGTCGTCAGCCTGCTGATCCTGCTCATCGGCGCGCAGGCCGGCTTCAAGCTGCAGATCCGTCAATATCCGGAACTGTCGCAGACGACGATCACCATCACCACGACCTATCCGGGCGCCAACGCCGATCTCATCAAGGGCTTCATCACGACGCCGCTCGAACAGGCGGTGGCGAGCACGGAAGGCATCGACACGCTCGTCGCCAATTCGCAGCAGAACGTCTCGACCATCACGCTGAACATGCGGCTGAACGCCAATCCCGACCGCGCGGTCGCCGACGTTCTGTCGAAAATCCAGCAGGTGAAGAGCCAGTTGCCGCGCGAGTCGCAGGACCCGGTCGTCGTCAAGCAGACCGGCCAAGGCTACGCGCTGCTCTACATGTCCTTCAATTCGGACGTGCTGACGTCGTCGCAGATCACCGACTACATCACGCGCGTCGTCCAGCCGCGCCTGCAGACGCTCGACGGCGTCGCCAACGCCCAGATTCTCGGCGGCCAAGCCTTCGCCATGCGCATCTGGCTCGACCCCACCAAGATGGCCTCGCGCGGCGTGACGCCGGGCGACGTGCGCAACGCGCTCGCCGCCAACAATTTCACCGCCGCCGCCGGCCAGATCAAGTCGGACTACACGCAGACCTCGATCAATGCGCTGACCTCGCTCGACAGCGCCAAGGCCTTCGCCCAGCTCGTCGTCGTCGCGCGCGGCGACGCGCTCGTGCGCCTCGGCGACATCGCCCGCGTCGAACTCGGCCCCGAAAGCGCGGATTCCTCCTCCGTCTTCGACGGCCTCAAGGCCGTGTTCATCGGCATCTACGCGACGCCGACGGCCAATCCGCTCACCGTCATCGACGAGGTGCGCAAGGCCTTCCCGAGCGTGCAGTCGGAATTGCCGGCCGGCATCCACGCCGCCATCGCCTACGACGCGACGGAATTCATCCGCGCCTCGATCTGGGAAGTCGCCAAGACGCTCGGCGAGGCGGCGATCATCGTCATCATCGTCATCTTCCTGTTCCTCGGCAATTTCCGCTCGACCATCATTCCCATCGTCACCATCCCGCTGTCGCTGATCGGCGTGATGATGTTCCTGCTGGCGATGGGCTATTCGATCAACCTGCTCACCCTGCTCGCCTTCGTGCTCGCCATCGGCCTCGTCGTCGACGACGCGATCGTGGTGGTGGAGAACATCTGGCGCCACATCGAGGACGGCATGACGCCGCGCGACGCGGCGCTGGTCGGCGCGCGCGAGATCGCCGGCCCCGTCATCTCCATGACGATCACGCTGGCGGCGGTCTACGCGCCGATCGGCTTCGTGTCCGGCCTCACCGGCGCGCTGTTCCGCGAATTCGCCTTCACGCTGGCGGGCTCCGTCGTCGTGTCCGGCGTCATCGCGCTGACGCTCTCGCCGATGATGTGCTCGAAGCTGCTGAAGGCGCACGCGCCCGGCGAGAGCGGCGGCTTCTCGGCCTGGCTCGACCGCCGGTTCGAGGCGCTGCGCCAGCGCTACGAGCGCCGCCTGCACAAGACGCTCAACTTCCGCGCGCTGACGGTGACGATCCTCGCCGGCGTGCTGGCGATCACCGCCGTGATGTTCGTCACCACGCCGAAGGAGCTCGCGCCCGAGGAAGACCAGGGCATCGTTCTGTCGCTCATCAAGACGCCGCAATCGGGCAACCTCGACTATACGGAAGCGACGACCCAGAAGCTCTGGAAGATCGTGGAATCGATTCCCGAGCACGCCCATCTCTTCGTCATTAACGGCTTCAACGGCGTCCACGCCGCTTTCGCCGGCATCCTGCTGAAGCCGTGGGACCAGCGCACCCGCACGCAAAAGCAGATCATGCAGAACGAGCTGCAGGGCAAGCTCGCCACCATCGCGACCGGCTCCGCGCTCTCCTTCTCGCCGCCGCCGCTGCCGGGCTCGACGGGCGGCCCGCCGATGCAGTTCGTCATCCGCACGACCGGCGACTACCAGCGCCTCGCGCAGGTGGCCGCCGACATGCAGAAGGAAGCGACCGCCAGCGGCATGTTCATCTTCACCGACATCGATCTCAAGTTCGACACGCCGCAGATCGAGTTCAAGATCGACGCCGCCAAGGCCAATCGCC
>DAIRCS010000203.1:0-6578 GCA_036796555.1 Rhodoblastus sp.
GCGGCCAAGGCGGCGGTGAAGCACCTCACCACCTGCGTCGGCATGGAGCTCGGCGAGAGCAACGTGCGCGTCAATTCCGTCTCGCCCGGCGCCATCGCCACCGGCATTCTCGCCAAGGCGCTCGGCATGGATGCGGGCAAGGCCGACCAGATCGCGGAAGGCATGAAGGCAGGCTTCGCCAAGGCCCAGCCGATCCCGCGCGCCGGCCTGCCGGACGACATCGCACAATGCGTGCTGTTCCTGGCCTCCGACCGCGGCAGCTTCATCAACGCCACGGATATCGTGGTCGACGGCGGCGTGATCGGCGGACGGCAATATTCGCCGCATCAGGAGATGCTGCGGCAGACCAAGGCGGCGCTGGGGATATAGGGACTTACCTCCCCGCTCGCGGGGATGTCGCGCAGCGTAGCTGCGCGGGTGGGGCCAGGTTCCGCTGAGGCTCCGGTCGGGCCCCACCCGTCCGCCTTCGGCGGCCACCCTCCCCACGGAGTGGGGAGGGATTTAATCCCGGAACGGTTGCGTCAGCATCCGGTCCAGCCGCAATTCCTTCTCGTCGCGCAGGATCGGCAGGCCGACGGTCATGCCCTCCTGTCCGCCGGTCGGCGCCGCGCGATAGACGCCGAACATCCGGTCCCAGATCGACAGGTTGAAGCCGAAATTCGCATGCGTTTCGGCCGCGACGATCGAATGATGCACGCGGTGCATGTCGGGCGTCACGATCAGCGCGCGCACGATCGGCTCGATCGTTTTCGGCAGCGTGGCGTTGGCGTGGTTGAACAGGGCGAGCCCGTTGAGCATGACCTCGAAGGCGAGCGCCGCCCAGGCCGGCGCGCCGAGCGCGACGACGGCGACGATCTTGATGAGGAGGGACAAGACGATCTCGAGCGGATGAAAGCGCAGCGCCGTCGTCAGGTCGTAGTCGAGATCGGCATGGTGCATCCGGTGCAGCCGCCACAACACAGGCGCGCGATGAAACGCCACATGCTGCGCCCAGATGACGAAATCGAGCGCGAGGATCGAGACGGCGCCGGCGAGCCATGACGGCGCGCCGAGGACGTTGAGAAGCCCCCATCCCCGCTGCTGCGCCAACATGGCCACGCCGGTCAGCGCGACCGGGAACAGCGCGCGCACGACGAGCGCGTCCACCGCGATAATCCCGAGATTGGACGGCCAGCGCTTCAGGCGCCCGAAAGAGAGGCGCCGGCGCGGCGCCAGCGCCTCCCACAAGGCGACGGCCGCGAAGATCGCAAAGGCCGCAATCAGCCGGATTCGCCAGTCCTGATCCACTTTCCAGCCCTGTTTGCGCCCGCCCCGGCGTCGCGTTGACTTCCCCGCGCCAAAACCGGAAAACACGGGGCAGATTCAGGGAAATCCATGCCGTCCGTCACGCTGATCGACAATTACGACAGTTTCACCTTCAACCTGGTGCACTATCTGGGCTCTCTCGGCGCGGATGTCACGGTGTGGCGGAACGACGCGCGCTCGGTTCGTGACATCGTCGCCGATGCGCCGGACGCCATCGTGCTCTCGCCCGGTCCCTGCACGCCGCGCGAGGCGGGCGTGTGTCTCGACCTCATCCGCGCGGCGAGCGCGACGATCCCGATGTTCGGCGTCTGCCTGGGCCTCCAGGCGATGGGCGACGCTTTCGGTGGCCACGTCATCCGCGCGCCGTTGCCCATTCATGGCAAGATCGACGAGATCCGCCACAACGGCCAGACCGTGTTCCACGGCATCAACGGTCCCTTCATGGCGACGCGCTATCATTCGCTGGTGGTGGACCGGAAGACGCTGCCGGCCGACCTCATGGTGACCGCCGAGACGGCCGACGGCCTTGTCATGGGCCTCTCCCATCGCACGCGGCCTTCGCACGGCGTGCAATTCCATCCCGAGAGCATCGCCTCGGAGCACGGCAAGACGATCCTCCGCAATTTCCTCGATCTGGCGCAGCGCTGGAACGACACGCAACGCAAGGCCGCCTGAACGATGGACGCGTTCAAACCCTACCTCGCCAAGGTGGCGACCGGCGCGCGGCTGAGCGCCGACGAGGCGCGCGCGGCCTTCGACGACATGCTGTCGGGCGAGGTCACGCCCTCGCAGATGGGCGCCTTCCTGATGGCGCTGCGTGTGCGCGGCGAATCCGTCGAGGAGATCACCGGCGCCGTCGCCGCCATGCGCGCGAAAATGCTGCGCGTGAACGCGCCGGACGGCGCGATCGACATTGTCGGCACCGGCGGCGACGGCCACGGCTCCTACAACGTGTCGACCCTCTCGGCGCTGATCGTCGCCGGCTGCGGCGTGCATGTCGCCAAGCACGGCAATCGCGCGGCCTCCTCGCGCTCCGGTGCGAGCGACGTGCTGACCGCGCTCGGCGTCAAGATCGGCATTTCCGCGGATGCGGTCGCCGCCTGCGTGCGCGAGGCCCATGTCGGCTTCATGATGGCGCAGACCCATCACGCCGCCATGCGCCACGTCGGCGCAACCCGCGTGGAGCTCGGCACGCGCACGATCTTCAACATTCTCGGGCCGCTTTCGAATCCGGCCGGCGTGAAGCGCCAGCTCCTCGGCGTCTTTTCGCGCGAATGGCTGGTGTCGATGGCGGAAACCCTGCGCGCGCTCGGCTCCGAGCGCGTCTGGCTGGTGCACGGCTCCGACGGGCTCGACGAGATGACGACGACCGGCGTGACGCATGTCGTCGAACTCAAGGACGGAAACATCCACGCCTTCGACGTCGCGCCGGAAGACGCCGGCGTGGCGCGCGCGCGCCTCGCCGATCTCAAGGGCGGCGATCCCGCGCACAACGCCGCCGCGCTGACCGCCGTTCTCGACGGCGCGCACGGCCCCTATCGCGACATCGCCATCCTCAATTCCGCCGCCGCGCTCGTCGTCGCCGGCAAGGCGGCCAGTCTGAAGGAAGGCGCGGCGCTCGCCGCGCAATCGATCGACGAGGGCAGGGCGCGCGCCGCGCTCGCCCGCCTCGTCGCCGTGTCGAACGCCGACGGGAGCCACTGACATGCCGGACGTCCTGCGCAAGATCGAGGCCTACAAGCGACGCGAGATCGCCGAGGCCAAGGTGCGCATGCCCTTCAAGACGCTGGAGCGCCAGGCGCGCGAGCACGATCCGCCGCGCGGTTTTCTGCGCGCGATCGAAAGGCAGCATTCCCAGGGGCGCATCGCGCTGATCGCGGAGATCAAGAAGGCGAGCCCGTCGAAGGGCGTGATCCGCGAGGATTTCGAGCCGTCGAAACTCGCCAGGGCCTATGAAGAAGGCGGGGCGACCTGCCTGTCCGTGCTGACGGACGCGCCGTCGTTCCAGGGCTCGCTCGCCAATCTCGAGCTAGCGCGCAAGGCCGCGCTGCTGCCCGCGCTGCGCAAGGATTTCATGCTCGACCCCTACCAGGTCTACGAGGCGCGCGCGAACGGCGCCGACTGCATCCTCATCATCATGGCCTCCGTCGACGACGCGGCCGCCAAGGCGCTGAACGCCGCGGCCCACGACCTGCGGATGGACGTTCTGGTGGAAGTGCACGACGAGGAGGAGTTGAAGCGCGCGCTGCAGCTCGAAGCCCGCCTCATCGGCGTCAACAACCGCGACCTGCATACGTTCAAGGTCGATCTCGCGACCACCGAACGGCTCGCGCCCAAGGTGCCGAAGGACAAGATCGTCGTCGCCGAGAGCGGCATCGAGACGCACGCCGATTGCGTGCGCCTCGAGCGCGCGGGCGTCGCCACGTTCCTCGTCGGCGAGACGCTGATGCGCAAGAAGGACGTGGCGCAGGCCACCCGCGAATTGCTGGTCGGCGAAACCGCCAAGGCCGGCGCTTCGTGAACAGGCTGACGCATCTGTCCGAGGCCGGCGAGGCGCGGATGGTCGACGTGTCCGACAAGGCCGCGACCGATCGCATCGCGATTGCCGCGGGCCATGTCGTGATGAAGCGCGCGACGCTCGCGCTGTGCATGTCCGGCAATGCGAAGAAGGGCGACGTTCTCGGTGCCGCGCGCATCGCCGGCATCATGGCCGCGAAGAAGACGTCGGACCTCATTCCGCTCTGCCATCCCATCGCGCTGACCAAGGTGACGGTCGATCTGCAAGCCGACGAATCGCTGCCCGGCGTGCGCGTGACGGCGACCGCGAAGACCACCGGCCAGACGGGCGTCGAGATGGAAGCGTTGACGGCGGTCTCCGTCGCCTGCCTGACTATCTACGACATGCTCAAGGCGGCCGACCGCTGCATGCGCATCGAGGGCGTAGCGCTCGTCGAGAAGCGCGGCGGCAAGTCGGGCGACTGGCGGCGCGCGTAGAACCAGCGACCGTCATTGCGAGGAGCGAAGCGACGAAGCAATCCATCCACCGGGACTCCGCAAGGATGGATTGCTTCGCTTCGCTCGCAATGACGGCGGAGAAACAGAATGGCCCCCAAGAACCTCCTCCCCGTCGCCGACGCGCTCGCGAAAATCCTCGCCGCCGCCTCGCCGATCGCCGATATCGAGACGCTGCCGCTGAGCGCAGCCTTCGGCCGCACGCTCGCGCACGACCTCGTCTCCACGCGCACGCAGCCGCCTCTCGACGTCTCCGCCATGGACGGCTACGCGCTGCGCGCCGCGGACGTCGCAAGCCCTGAAAAGCGCGTGCTGCTGGCGGGCGAAAGCGCGGCGGGGAGGGGCTTTGCAGGCGAGGTGAAGGCCGGCGAATGCGTGCGCATCTTCACCGGCGCGCCCGTGCCGAAGGGCGCCGACGCGATCCTCATCCAGGAAGACGCCATCGTCGAAGGCGCGATGATCGGCGCGCGCGAAACCATCCGCGTCGGCCAGCATATCCGCCTCGCGGGCGGCGATTTTCGCGCGGGCGAAGTCGGCCTGAAGGCCGGCGCGCGCCTCGGCCCCGCCGAACTCGCGCTCGCCGCCGCGATGAACCATCCGACCGCGCCGGTCGCGCGAAAGCCGCGCGTCGCGATCCTCGCGACCGGCGACGAACTCGTCATGCCCGGTGAGACGCCCGGTCCCGACCAGATCGTCTGCTCCAATCCCTTCGCGGTCGCGTCTTACGTCGCGGGCGCGGGCGGCGAACCCATCGACCTCGGCATCGCCGGCGACGAATTCTCGGCGCTCGAACGCGCCATCGCCAAGGCGCGGGAACTCGAGGCCGACATTCTCGTCACGCTCGGCGGCGCCTCGGTCGGCGATCACGATCTCGTGCAATCCGCGCTGACGAAGGAGGGCATGGAGCTCGGCTTCTGGCGCATCGCCATGCGGCCCGGCAAGCCGCTGATCCACGGGCGTCTCGGCTCCATGCACATCATGGGCCTGCCGGGCAACCCGGTCTCCTCCATCGTGTGCAGCCTGATCTTCCTGATCCCGCTGGTGCGAAAACTCTGCGGCGATCCGGACGCCGGCGCCGACGCCACGCAGCCCGCGATCCTCGGCGCCGACATGAAGGCCAACGACCAGCGCCAGGATTATCTGCGCGCCACGCTCTCGACCGACGCGGACGGCCGCATCGTCGCGACGCCGCACGCGCTGCAGGATTCCTCCATGCTCAGCGTCTTCACGCGCTCGCAGGCGCTGCTGATCCGCGCGCCCTTCGCGCCGGCGGCGAAGGCAGGGGAGACGTGCAGGATCCTGCGGCTGTCGAGCGGCGGGTTCTGATCCGGCCTCCTCGCAATGACGGAGCTGTCATTCTCGCGAAAGCGGGAATCCAGAGCCATCTCGCGCACGGTCCATCGTTTGCGCCTGGATTCCCGATCGCGCTTCGCGCGTCGGGAATGACAGCGGGCCCTACTGCCCGCGCTTCGCCTTGGTCGCGAATCGCACGGCCTCCTCCGCCGCGCGGAACAGCGCCATCGACTTGTTCACGCACTCCCGGTGCTCGTAGGCGGGCTCGGAATCGTAGACGATGCCAGCGCCGGCCTGCGCGTGCATCTTGCCGTCCTTCACGATCGACGTGCGCAGCACGATGCAGGTGTCCATGTCGCCGGTCGAGGAGAAATAGCCGATGCAGCCGGCGTAGATGCCGCGCTTGTCGACTTCCAGCTCGTCGATGATCTCCATCGCCCGCACTTTTGGCGCGCCGGACACGGTGCCGGCGGGAAAGCCGGCCGACAGCGCGTCGATCGCGTCCCGCTTCGGGTCGAGCTTGCCGATCACGTTCGACACGATGTGCATGACGTGGCTGTAGCGCTCGACGGCGAATTGCTCGGTGACCTCGACCGTGCCGATCTGCGCGACGCGGCCGACGTCGTTGCGGCCGAGATCGAGCAGCATCAGGTGCTCGGCGCGCTCCTTCTCGTCGGCCAGCAGGTCGGCGGCCAACGCCTCGTCCTCGGCGATCGTCTTGCCGCGCCAACGGGTGCCGGCGATCGGGCGGATCGTCACTTCGCCGCCGCGCGCGCGCACCAGAATTTCCGGGCTCGAACAGACGATCTGGAAGCCGCCGAAATCGAGATAGCAGAGGAAGGGCGCGGGGTTCACGCGCCGCAGCGCGCGGTAGAGCGCAAACGCCGGCAGGGTGAAGGGCGCGGTGAAGCGCTGCGACAGCACGACCTGGAAAATGTCGCCGGCGCGAATGTATTCCTTCGCCTTCT
>DAIRCS010000204.1:0-6576 GCA_036796555.1 Rhodoblastus sp.
GGCGGCATCATCGCCACCTACCAGCTCGCCGGCCTCTACGGCACGGCGATCGCGGTGACGACCATGCTCGGCCTCGCCGGCATCATCGTCGCGCTCGACGCCTTCGGCCCCGTCACCGACAACGCCGGCGGCATCGCCGAAATGTCGGGCCTGCCGAAGGAAGTCCGCCAGTCGACCGACGCGCTCGACGCCGTCGGCAACACGACCAAGGCGGTGACCAAGGGCTATGCGATCGGTTCGGCGGGCCTCGGCGCGCTAGTGCTGTTCGCCGCCTACACCAACGACCTCGAAGCCTTCGCCAAGGGCGGCGCGGCCTACTTCAAGGACATGGGCCCGGTCTCCTTCGACCTGTCCAATCCTTACGTCGTCGCCGGCCTGATCTTCGGCGGCCTGATCCCCTACCTGTTCGGCGGCGTCGCGATGACGGCGGTCGGCCGCGCGGCGGGCTCGGTGGTCGAGGAAGTGCGCCGGCAATTCCGCGAGAAGCCCGGCATCATGGAAGGCAAGGACCGCCCGGACTACGGCCGCGCGGTGGACATGCTGACCAAGGCGGCGATCAAGGAAATGATCATTCCCTCGCTGCTGCCGGTTCTGGCGCCCTTCGTCGCCTATTTCGGCGTGCTGGCGATCTCGGGCTCGAAGGCCTCGGCCTTCGCGGCTCTGGGCGCCATGCTGCTCGGCGTGATCGTCAACGGCCTGTTCGTCGCCATCTCGATGACCTCGGGCGGCGGCGCGTGGGACAACGCCAAGAAGTCCTTCGAGGACGGCTTCGTCGACAAGGACGGCGTGAAGCATCTCAAGGGCTCGGACGCGCACAAGGCGTCGGTGACCGGCGACACCGTCGGCGATCCCTACAAGGACACGGCGGGCCCTGCCGTGAACCCGGCGATCAAGATCACCAACATCGTCGCGCTGCTGCTGCTGGCGATTCTCGCGCACTGACGGGTTTCGTCAGATGTTTTGGAAAGGGCGGAGCTTGGCTCCGCCCTTTTTACTTTTGCGTGTATGATGGCCGTCGGAAGGCCGCCTGAGGCCGTCGGCACATTACGAACCAACGCCATGTCAGAAAATCATCCGCGCATCTCGCTCGATCCCGACATTCTTTCTGGCAAGCCGGTCATTCGCGGGACCCGGCTGTCCGTCGAATTCATCCTCGGACTTCTGGCTGACGGCTGGAACGACGCTGAAATACGAAAGAACTATCCGTCGCTCGAGCAAGAGGATATCCGCGCCTGTCTGGCCTATGCGCGCGATGTCGTCGGCAGCGAGAAGGTCTATCCGAGCGCGGCTTGAATGCGATTTCTCGCAGACGAGAATTTTCCGGCCAGCGCTATCGCCGCATTGGAGGCGGCAGGCTGCGACATCGCTTCCGTCGCGAGAGACCGGCCGGGATCGAAGGATTTCGAGGTTCTCGCCCGGGCTCAACGGGAAAGCCGCGTTCTTCTGACCTTCGACAAGGATTTCGGAGAACTTGCAAAAGGCGCAGCCACTGGAGCCTTCGGCGTCATTCTTTTTCGTATTCCGATACCCAGACCGGCGGACGTCGGGGCTGTCCTATCGGCTTTCGTATTAGCCAGAAACGATTGGACAGGGCATTTCAGCGTCGTAGAAGCGGGGCGCATCCGTATGCGGCGTCTCGGTCCCATCAGGTGATCGAGCAACAATTGCTGGAGACATAGTTCGTGGAAACACGCGATTCAAACGGCGCCGTTCTCGCCGACGGCGACAGCGTCACGATCGTCAAGGATCTGAAGGTGAAGGGCGCCTCCGCCACGCTGAAGCGCGGGACCGTGTTCAAGAACATCCGCCTCACTGACGATCCGCGCGAGATCGAATGCCGCTCGGCGCAGATCAAGGGCCTCGTGCTCAAGACCGAGTTCGTGAAGAAGGTGTGAGTTGCGCCGGGAGGACGCCGGCTCGTCTCACTTCCCGGCCGCTCCATTCGCGCTATCTGGACGGAGGGAACGAGGGACATGAGCGGAGCGAAGGAACCGGCGCCGGATATGTCGACGCGCCCGCACGAGGACATGTTCGCGACGCTCGCGGACAATATCTCGCAACTCGCCTGGATGGCGGATTCGGACGGCTCGATCTTCTGGTACAACAAGCGCTGGTTCGACTACACCGGCGCGACGTTCGAGCAGATGCAGGGCTGGGGGTGGACCAAGCTCCACCATGTCGATCACGTCGAGCGCGTGGTCGAGCGCATCCGGCGCTCGTTCGAGACCGGCGAGCCGTGGGAGGACACGTTTCCGCTGCGCGCGGCCAACGGCGAATTCCGCTGGTTCCTGTCGCGCGCCATGCCGATCCGCGACGCCGACGGCGATATCGTGCGCTGGTTCGGCACCCACACGGATATTTCCGAACAGCGCCTGTTTGAGGAGCGGCTGCGCGAAAGCGAGGCGATCTTCCGCGCCATGTTCAACAATTCCTCGCTCGGCCAGGCGCAGGTCGACGTCGCCGCATTCCATTTCACGCGCGTCAACGAGGCGCTTTGCCGGCTGACTGGCGCGACTTCCGCCGAACTGCTGGCGACCACCTTGCCGGAGCATATCCATCCCGCCAGCCGTCCCGCGCTCGAGCGCGGGCTCGCAGGGCTCGTCAGCGGAGAGATCGACGCCTTCGAAATCGAGGCCCGGATCCTGGCCGCCGCGCGCCCGCGCGTCTGGGCGCAGATCACGTTGAACACGATCGTCGACGACAAGGGCGCGCCCTACCGTCTGGCGGCCGTCCTGGTCGACGTGACCGAGCGGAAGCTCACCGAACAGCGCAACCGCATGCTGATGCGCGAGGTCAACCACCGCGCCAAGAACCTGCTCGCCGTCGTGCAGGCCATCGCCCGCCAGACCGCGGGCGGCGCGGATTACGAGCAGCGTTTCATCGAGCGTGTCGCGGCGCTGGCCGCCGCCCATGACGTCGTCGTCGACAACGAATGGCAGGGGGCGACGCTGGACAGCCTGATCCTGTCGCAGACCGGCTTCTTCACCGATGCGGGATCGCGGCGGATAATTCTGTCCGGCCCCGCGGTCCTCGTCAGCGCCGAGGCGTCGCAGATGCTGGCGATGACGATCTACGAGCTTGCCGCCAACGCGGTGAAATACGGCGCGCTGTCGACGGAGGCCGGGCGCGTGGCGGTCGACTGGACCGTTGCGGGCGAAGCGGGCGCCGAGGCTTTCACGCTCGAGTGGCGCGAGAGCGGCGGTCCGCCGCCGGCGAAGCACCATCAAACGGGCTTCGGCAGCGTCGTGACGCGGAAGCTTGTCGCCACCATGTTCGAGGGGCGCGTCGAAGCGCAATTCCCGGAGACGGGATTTTCGTGGCGCTTCGAGTGCGCGCTGGAGAAGATCGCCGAACGCGAGGGCCCCGAGGCCGACGCGCCCGCCGGATCCGATCAGACGGGCTCGAGCGGTTGAAAAGGGCCGGGCGGCGTTTCGACCGCGATGGTATCGCCCGCCGCGACGTCGCCGCTCTCGATGACGACCGCCATCACGCCGCTTTTGCGGATCAGCGCACCGTCGGCGTCCCTGTCGAGGCAGGCGGCCATCATGCCCGGCCGGAAGCGGTCGATCTGCACGCAGGGATTGCGCAGGCCGGTCAGCCCGACGACCGCCGCCGCGCCGAGACGCAGGCGCGCGCCGCGCGGCAGGGCGAGCAGGTCGAGATCGCGGACGAGCGCATTCTCGCCGAGATCGCCGGCGGCGACAGGGCCGAACCGGGCGGAGAGCTCGTCGAGAAATTCGGCTTGCAGCAGATGGACCTGCCGCAGGTTCGGCATGTCCGGAAATTTCAGCGCGCGCGAGCGGTGCTGGACTTTTGCGCCGAAATGGCCGTCGCCCTCGACGCCGAGGCCGGCGACGAGGCGGATCGAGAGCGCGGGCGTCTTGGAAAAATGATGGCCGCGCCGGCGCGAGACGGCGACGACGCGGGCGGCCATCGGCGAAGCCCCTACGAGAACTTCAGCAGGCCCTTGATCATGTTCTGGACGAAGCTCTCGTCGCCGCCCGCGGTCGGGGTGGTGCGGCTGACGTAGTCGAAGAGCTTGCCGTCCTGCAGGCCGTAATTGGCGATGCGCACGATGCCGCCCTTGCCGAAATAGACGGCGAGCACGCGCTGGTCGGTGACGTTCTGCGGCATGAAGGCGACGGGGCGCGACACCGTCTGGCTCACGTAGTACCAGGCGTCGCCGCCGACCGTGGAGGTGGTCGAGGGCGTGCCGAGCAGGGCGAGCGTCTTCTCCTTGGAGAGGCCGTTCTTGAGCTGGTTCATGGTCGCGGCGTCGGCCTGGTAGCCGCGCTGGACGACGCCGTCGTAGCTGAGGCCCGGCAGGCCGCCGGTCGAGCAGGCGCCGAGCGGAACGGCCAGAGCGACAACGAGAGCCAGACGCGCCGGCGTCAGAAAGCGCCGCTTATCCCCCAAGGCCATTCCCACGCTCCGCATCTTCATCGCGATCGGGCTTGCGTCCTACGCCGCGCCCGCCGCCGCAAAACCAAATTCGGACTTGCATCGGCGACCGGCGATGCCTAACCCCCGGAACAGCCAAATGCAAGGTCGCCGCACGCCGGCCGCCGCAGGTCCCAGAGTTCCGAGCCATGATCTTCAAGCTCTTTTCCCGCAAGTCCCACGACGCGACGGCCGAGCGTCTGTACGGCGAGATCATGGCCGCGGCGCGGCGGCCGGCGCTTTTTCTGCCGCCCTACGCCGCGCCCGATACGCTGGAGGGCCGGTTCGACATGCTCGTGCTGCACGCCTTTCTCGTCATTCGCCGCCTGGCCGCGAGCCCCGCGCCGGCGCCGGAACTCGCCCAGGACCTGTCGAACCACCTGTTTGCGGCGCTCGACCGCGCCTTGCGCGAGATGGGCGTCGGCGACCTCGCCGTGCCCAAGCGCATCGCCCGGCTCGCCTCGGATTACAACGGCCGGCGCACGGCCTATGAAGCCGCCCTCGGCGAGGGCGAGGACGCGCTCGCCGCGGCGCTGGCGCGCAACGTCTACGGCAGCGCGGACGCGGGCGTCGGCGCGCCGCTCGCGCGCTATGTGCTGAAGGCGGAGGCGGCGCTGGCGGCGGCGCCCTTCGCCGCTTTCGAGAACGGGCCCGCTCCCTTTCCCGCGCCGGAGGAAAAGCCATGAGCAAGGCGGAACATCAGCGCGAGGCGCCGGTCTGGTCGTCGCCGCTTGTTGTCTCGGAAATCCCGCCGCAGGGTGCGGACATCGTGATCGAGGCCGACGCGGCGCAGCGCGCGGCTCTGGCGAAGCTGAACGGGCTCGTCGGTCTGGCCTCCGCGACGGCCAGGCTGCATGTCGCGCCGCGCGGCCGCGAACGGTTGCATGTGACCGGCGAAGTCCGGGCGCGCGTGACGCAGACCTGCGTCGTCAGTCTCGAACCGTTCGAAAGCGAGATCGTCGAGCCGGTGGACGTCGAGTTCGAGCCGGCGCGCGCGAAACCCGTCCGTGAGGAGCCCGAGCGCATGAGCCGCCGGCGTCGCGACGCGCGGCCGCCGGTCGAGGAAGACGAGGAGGGCATGGACGATCTCGACGCGCCCGACGAGATCGTCGACGGCAAGGTCGACCTCGGGGCGCTCGCCAGCGAATTCCTGACGCTCGGGATCGATCCCTATCCGCGCAAACCCGGCGTCGCCTTCGAGGAGCCGCAACCGCAGGGCGCCGTGATTTCGCCGTTCGCGCCTCTGGCCGGCCGCAAGAGCGAACCGGGCGCGGGGACGTGAGGGAAATCCTCGGTTTCGTCCCGTCCCTGCGTCGGGCAGGGCAAAAAGCGGTTGCCATACCCGCCCGAGCGGCTATGGTCCGCCGCCCGCGGACCAAGGCCGGGCTTTCAACGGAGCCTCAGCGCAGATGACGAAGGGCGTGCGGATCGCACTCGACGCCATGGGCGGCGACTTCGGTCCCTCCGTGGTCGTGCCCGGCGCCGCCATCGCCCGCGACCGGCGCCCTGACACGAATTACCTGTTCTTCGGCGACGAGAAGCAGATTCGCCCGCTGATCGAGCAGCACCCCAAGCTCGCCGCCGTCTCCGAAATCCGCCACACCGACGTCGTCGTGAAGAGCGACGACAAGCCGAGCCAGGCCGTGCGCGCGGGCCGCCGCGGCTCGTCGATGTGGCTCGCCATCGACGCGGTGAAGAAGGGCGAGGCGGACGCCGCCGTTTCGGCGGGCAATACCGGCGCGCTCATGGCCATGTCGAAAATCTGCCTGCACATGCTGCCGGGCATCGAGCGGCCGGCGCTCGCCGCCATCTGGCCGACGCTGCGCGGCGAATCCATCGTGCTCGACGTCGGCGCGACGATCGGCGCGGACGCCGAACATCTGTTCGATCTCGCGATCATGGGCTCGGCCATGGCGCGCATCTTCTTCGACATCGACCGGCCGACCGTCGGCCTGCTCAACGTCGGCACCGAGGAGATCAAGGGGCTCGAGGAAGTGAAGGCGGCGTCGCGCCGCCTGCGCGAGGCCAATATCCCGACCATCGACTATCGCGGCTTCGTCGAGGGCGACGATCTCGGCAAGGGCACGGTCGACGTGGTCGTGACCGAGGGCTTCACCGGCAATATCGCGCTCAAGA
>DAIRCS010000205.1:0-6541 GCA_036796555.1 Rhodoblastus sp.
AGGCCGTGGCCGGCCTGCCGCCCTTCGCCATCGACCCGATCGTCGACCTGCCGTTCCGGATCGCGCCGACCGACAAGGTGGCGACCGGCGGCTCGTGCTTCGCGCAGCATCTGGCCAAGCGCCTGCAGCAGAGCGGCTTCCATTATTACCAGGTGGAGACGCCGCCGGCCGGCATGAGCGCCGCGGAAGCCGAGCATCTCCAATACGGCGTCTATTCCTGCCGCTACGGCAACATCTATACCACGCGGCAATTGCTGCAATTGTTCGATCGCGCCTTCGGCCTGTTCAAGCCGGAGCTGGACGTGTGGACGCGCAAGGACGGGCGCTTCGTCGATCCGTTCCGCCCGCGTGTCAACCCGGACGGCTACGCCACGGCCGAGGAGGTTCGCGCGGAGCGCGAGAAACACCTCGCCGCCGTGCGGAACATGTTCCAGACGCTGGACGTGTTTCTGTTCACCTTCGGCCTGACGGAAGCCTGGGTGCACAAGTCCGACGGGGCGGTGCTGCAGATCGCGCCGGGCGTCGACGGCGGGCAATACGATCCCGACAAATACGCATTCTGGAATTCGCGCGTGTCGGAAGTCTCCGGGGATTTCCTCGCCTTCGTCGACAAGCTGCACGCGATCAATCCCAAGGCGCGGATCATCACCTCCGTGTCGCCGGTGCCGATCGCGGCGACGCAGGTTCCGCGTCACGTGCTGGTGTCGAATTCGGCCTCCAAGTCGATTCTTCGCGTGGCGGCCGACGAAGTGTCGGCGGCGCGCGAAAACATCGCCTATTTCCCGTCCTACGACGTGGTGACCTTCGGGCCGAACGCGGCGAAATTCTATGCCGAATCGATGCGGCAGCTCACGCCCGTGGGCGTGAGCGCGGTCATGCGCATCTTCTTCGATCATTTCGCCGAGGGCGGAAAGGCGACGACGCCGGTGCGCCACCTCAAGGTGGACGTCGCGCGCGAAAGCGCCGAAGCCGCCAAGATCATCTGCGACGAGGAGGCGATCGAGGCGGCGTAAGCCTGATCCCGATCGCTCCGGAAACGTCGGAGCGCCGCGAGACGCCCTTTCACGCCGGGCGCGCTCTGGCCGAAGCGTTGGGAAGCACTTGGAAGCACTTGGCGCGAAGAGAAGAATTTCCTCCGCCGCGCCCGCGCCGAAACAGAAAGCTCCTCAACCCGAGCGTTCTTTAAAAAGAACATTCCGGTTGACTTTGAGAACGTCTCGACGACGATTGTGCATTGCAAAAGCGCTTGCTGCAAAGCCGGAGTCCTAAACGCATGTCAGATGTTTCGCTCCCGGCGCGGAGGTCGCGTCCGCTGCTCACCGAAGACGTGCTCGCGCTCGTCCTCGGTCTCGTCGTCTTCGGCGTCGCGCTTGCGTCGCTTGCGGGCGCCGACCTGCTCGGCTGGGTCGTCTCGACATCGGTCTGGACGGACGCCACCAAGGCCCTGTCGCCGCTGTCCAAGGCCTATGCGGCGCTCGGCGGCGTCGGCGCGCTGATTTCGACCTATGTCGCACTGCTCGCGGCGCTGTCGCTCGGCGCCTATGCGCTCGGCGCGAACGTCGGGCGGTTCGCGGCGGCGTTCACGATCGTCTTCTTCATCGCCTATGCGAGCTGGATCATCGGCTCCTGGGCGAATTTCGCCGTCGTGACGCCGGCCGACGCCGCCAAATTCGGCGTGTCCTGGTCGCTGAAGCTGACGAGCGAGGGCGGCTTCATCGTCGCGCTCATCGTCGGGCTCGTCATCGCCAATTTCTTCCCGCGTTTCGCCGACTGGCTGAAGGAAGCGATCCGGCCGGAGCTCTACATCAAGATCGCCATCGTCATTCTCGGCGCCTTCATCGCGGTGACGGCGGCGGGCAAGCTCAATCTCGCCTCCTCGCTGCTGCTGCGCGGCGTGGCGGCGATCATCGAGGCCTATCTGATCTACTGGGCCGTGGTCTATTACGTCGCGCGCCGGTTCTTCGGCTTCAAGCGCGAGTGGGCCGCGCCGCTCGCCTCGGGCATTTCGATCTGCGGCGTGGCGGCCGCCATCGCCACCGGCGGCGCCATTCGCGCGCGGCCCCAGGTCGCGGTGCTCGTTTCATCGCTCGTCGTCGTCTTCGCCGTGGTCGAAGTGCTGATCCTGCCCTTCTTCGCGCAGACCTTTCTCGCGCACGAGCCGCTCGTGGCGGCGGCGTGGATGGGCCTCGCGGTGAAGACGGACGGCGCGGCGGTGGCCGCCGGCGGCATTACGGAATCGCTGCTGCTCGCCAAGGCGGCGGCCGAGGGAATCAAATATCAGCCGGGCTGGATTCTCGGCGTGACGGCGACGGTGAAGGTGTTCATCGACGTCTTCATCGGCGTGTGGGCCTTCATTCTCGCCTATATCTGGACGAACCACATCAATCCGCAGGCCGGCGGCGGACGCGCCAACGCCCGCGAGATCTGGCAGCGCTTCCCGAAGTTCATTCTGGGCTTCATCATCACCTTCGCGATCGGCCTCGCGCTGGCGCTGGGCACGCCGGCCGCCGCCAACGGCAAGCTGGTCGCCGCCGTGTCGGAAGCCAACGCCTTCCGCGTGATCTTCTTCATCCTCACCTTCTTCTCGATCGGCGTCCTCTCGAATTTCCGCAAGCTGTGGGAAGACGGGCTCGGCAAGCTCGCGGCGGTCTACGTGGTCTCGCTGTTCGGCTTCGTCATCTGGTTCGGCCTCTTCATCTCCTGGATCTTCTTCGCGGGCGTGAAGCCGCCGCTCGCGGGCTGACCCGGCATTCGCAAGGACAAGACCATGAGCAATACAGACCTTCGCCGCGAACTCGACAGCGACGAGACCGAGCCGCTGCTGCCGATCGAGAAGAAACTGATCGGCTGGAGCCTCGGCCTCGGTCTTGCCGGGCTGGTCCTGCTGGCTATTCTCAGCCGCCTGTTTCCGGTGGCCTGACCGGGGCGGGCGCGCTGGAAGCATCCGGCGAACGACCGGATGGATGTTGATGAACGCTGGAGACGGCCGGCGGCCGGCCGCGCATGGCGACTGGAACCCGGCCCTCTATCTCAAGTTCGAGGGCGAACGCACGCGCGCCGTGCGGGACCTGCTGGCGCAGACGCCCTTGTCGAATCCCGGCTTCGTCTATGATCTCGGCTGCGGACCGGGCAACAGCACGGAGCTTCTGCGCCGTCGTTTTCCGTCAGCCGAACTGATCGGCGTCGATACGTCGGAGGCGATGCTGGCTCATGCGCGCGAGCGCGTGCCCGACGCGCGTTTCCTGCGCGACAGCGTCGACGGCTTCCGGCCCGACCATGCGCCGGACCTCATCTTCGCGAATTCCGTCCTGCAATTCACGCCGGATCATCAGGAACTCTTCGCGAATCTGACCTCCTTCCTGCCGCAGGGCGGATGCCTCGCCGTGCAGATGCCCGACACGGCGCGCGAGGCGGCGCATGCGCTGATGCGGATGATCGCGGTCGACGGGCCCTGGCGCGAGCGGCTGATGCCGGTCGTGAAGTCGCGCGCGGTGATCGCCGACGCGCAGGATTACTACGACTGGCTGCGCCCGCATTGCGCGCGGCTGGAATTGTGGCGCACGACCTATGTGCATCCGCTCGACGGCGCACAGGGCGTGGTCGACTGGTTCGCGGGCTCGGCGCTCCGGCCGTTTCTCAATCCGTTGACCGAGAAGGAGCGCGAATCCTTCCTCGCGTCCTACCGGCGCGAGATCATCAAGGAATATGCGCCGCGCGACGACGGCGTGATCCTGCTGCCCTATCCGCGTCTGTTCATCGTCGCCGTTCGCTGAGTCACGCGCTGGACGCCCGGATTCGCGACGCTATCTGCGGCAAGAGGGCGGGGCGCACTCAGGGAGGGTCAGATGACAAGCGCCGGCGCACAGCCTGCGAACAGGCTCGATTTCCTCACGCTTCTGATCGGAATCGCTTTTCTCGTCGCGCCATGGGCGCTCGGCTACGGCGCCAGCGAGCGCGCGACGACGAGCAGCATCGTCGCGGGACTCGCGATCGTCGCCTGCGCCATCGTGGCGCTCGCCGAACTGCGGCATCTCTTCGAGGAGGTCGACGTCGCGCTGGGCGTTTTGGCCGCGGCTGCGCCGTGGCTCGCCGGCTTCGCCTCCATTCCGCATGCGGCGGCCGTCCATGTCGTCCTCGGCCTCGCGGTCGCGGCGCTGTCGCTCGGCGAATTGTGGTGGGAGCGCAGCCATAGCAGCGCCTGATGGTCGGCGTGCGATCTGACCCATAGCTCGAATCCTCATCCTGAGGAGCGCCATCGATCTCGGGCTCGCCCGAGATCGACATGAAATGCCCAAGTCGGGCAAGCCCGACTTGGGTGGCGCGTCTCGAAGGGTGGCAAACCCAGCGGTTTCGCCGTTGCCGCCCTTCGAGACGGCGCCTCGCGTCTCCTCAGAGCCTGGCCCGCAATTCAAGCGAGCCGTCATTGCGAGCTCGACAGAAATCGGCTGTTGCCGATTTCGTCTGAAAGCGAAGCAATCCATCCGTCAATCTGGGAAGGTTGGGGGATGGATTGCTTCGTCGCTCCGCTCCTCGCAATGACGGAACCGATCGTTTTGCGCCCACGCCGCAATTTCGAGTCAGATACTCATGACGAAGATTCTTGAATTTCGAGCCAAACTCTCAGGCGGCGTGGGAGCCTTCGTCGCCGACGATCTTGTCGCCAGCGCCGTCGTCGAGGCCGTATTCCTTCATTTTCCGGTAGAGCGTCGAGCGGCCGATGCCGAGGCGGCGCGCCATTTCCGACATCTGCCCGCGATAGTGGGCGAGCGCGAACCTGATGGCTTCGGCCTCGAGATCGTCGAGCTTGCGCACTTCGCCGTGCTCGTCGAGCATCTTGCGCGTGTTGGGATCGCGGACTTCCACGCGCACGATCTCACGCTCGACGCGGGTCGCCGCCGGCTGCTGGGCGGGAGCGACGGGCACGCGCACGTCGAAGCCGTCGACCTGGGCCGCGATCTGCGGGAATTCCGCGACCGTCAGTTCGTCGCCGTCCGCCAGCACCACCGCGCGGAAAAGCGCGTTCTCGAGCTGGCGCACGTTGCCCGGCCAGTCATAGGCGGCCAGCAGCGACAGCGTCTCTGCGGTGAGGCCGCGGATCTTCTTGCCCTCTTCCGCGGCGAACCGTGCGCAAAAACGGCGGGCCAACTCGCCGATGTCGCCTTTTCGCGCGCGCAACGGCGGTATGGTGATGGGGAAGACGTTCAGGCGATAGTAGAGGTCCTCGCGGAACCTGCCGGCCTTCACCAGTTCGATGAGGTTCTGGTTGGTGGCGGAGATGAGGCGGATGTCGACGCGCACCGGCCGCTTGGCGCCGACGGGATCGATCTCGCCCTCCTGCAGCGCGCGCAGCAGTTTCACCTGCGCTTCCAGCGGCAGTTCGCCGATTTCGTCCAGGAACAGCGTGCCGCCGTTGGCCTCCTGGAACTTGCCGACGTGCTTGTCGACCGCGCCGGTGAAGGCGCCCTTCTCATGGCCGAACAGGATGGATTCGACGAGGTTCTCGGGCAGGGCGCCGCAATTGACGGTGACGAAGGGCCGCCCTTTGCGATCCGAGCCGCCCTGGATCGCGCGCGCGACGAGTTCCTTGCCGACGCCCGATTCGCCTTCGAGCAGGACGGGAATGGTCGATTTCGCGGCGCGCTCGCCGAGGCGCACGATGCGCGCCATCTCCTCGCCGGAGAAGACGAGATCCTTGAAGGTGAGCGTGCCGGTGGCGCGGCGGTTGATGCGGCGGATTTCCTCTTCAAGCGCATCGGCGCGCAAGGCGTTCTTGATCGAAAATTGCAGGCGCTCGGCGCCGACGGGCTTGACCACGAAATCATACGCGCCCGCGCGCATGGCGGAGATGACCGCCTCGATCGAGCCGTGCGCGGTCTGCACGATGACCGGCGCGCCGATCTTGCGCTCGCGCATTTTCGCCAGCACGCCCATGCCGTCGAGATCGGGCATGACGAGATCGAGAATCAGCAGGTCGATCGCCGGGCCTTCCGGCCGCTCGAGCCGGGCCAGAGCCTGATCGCCGCTTTCGACCGTCTCGGCCTCGTAGCCGAAGCGCCGGACCATGGCTTCGAGAAGCCGGCGCTGAACGGGATCGTCATCGGCAATCAATACGTTCGAAATCATCAAGTCCTCTCGGGCGCTAGCCGGTCGCCTTCTCGGAACGGGATGCTCGACGATTAGGGTAAATGCCCGCTTAATGGCCGCCCGCGGTTTGTCGCTTATCGGCACAATCGCCGGCGCGCCGGGCGTCCGCGGCCCGCCCGACGGCGGCAGGGGCGGCGAAAACGCCGCCGAAACCCTATATTGTGCGGGCGTTGATTCACGATGGACCTTGCATGACCGCGACCGCAGAACTCGGGCCGCTGCCCGAATGGAACCTCGCCGACCTCTACAGCGGGCTCGATTCTCCCCAATTCGTCGCCGATCTCGCGCGCGCCGAACAGGATTGCCGCGCCTTCGCAGCCAAGTGGCGCGGCAAGCTCGCGGAGGCCGCCCACGGCGAGCACGCGAGCGCGCGGCTCGCTGAGGCTTTGCGCGAATT
>DAIRCS010000206.1:0-6534 GCA_036796555.1 Rhodoblastus sp.
TCTGCGTCGAGGCGATCAAGGGCCTGCATCCGCACGCCATGGAAAAGACGATGATTCCGGGCTGCACATATTGCAATCCGCAGGTCGCTTCCGTCGGCCTCACAGAGGCGAAGGCGAAGGCCGCGGGCTACGAGGTCAAGGTCGGCCGCTTCAACTTCACCGGCAATGGCAAGGCGATCGCGCTCGGCGAGCCTGACGGCATGATCAAGACCATTTTCGACTCGAAGACGGGCAAGCTCATCGGCGCGCACATGGTCGGCGCGGAGGTGACCGAACTCATCCAGGGCTTTGTCGTCGCGATGAATTGCGAGACGACCGAGGAAGAGCTGATCAACACGGTCTTCCCGCATCCGACCTTGTCGGAGATGATGCACGAGAGCGTGATGGACGCCTACGGCCGCGTCATTCATATGTGACGGGCCGCGGATACTTCCGGCTCGTCAACAAGGAGATTTGCACATGCACGATCAAGTGGGCCTTCTCGGCACGCCCGGCGTCGGCCTCGTCGGCCTCATCATCATCGGCGGTCTGGCCGGCTGGATCGGCGGCAAGATCGTCGGCTTCCGCAACGGCCTGCTCACCAACATACTCGTCGGCATCTGCGGTTCGGCGCTCGGCTTCAAGCTCGCGGACCTCCTCGATTTCGATGTGGTCGGCCGCTTCGGCCATTTCCTCGCCGCGCTCGTCGGCTCGATCGTCATCCTCTTCATCTGGCAGGCGCTGACGCGCAACCGATGAGCCGGATTTGAGCCCGGCGCGCCCGCGCTCTATATAGGCGCGGACGCCGCCCGGCAGCGCGGCGCGGGACGTCCCATGGCCACCCTCATCGACACGCTCAACAACGACACGCGCCTCAAGGCGAACGACGGCGCGCGCCATCCCGAGAAGGCGCACCGCCCGGACAAGCCGATCGCGCGCAAGCCGGCGTGGATCCGCGTGAAGGCGCCGGGCTCGGCGAAATGGGCCGAGACCAATCGCATCGTGCGCGAGAACGGGCTGGTCACGGTCTGCGAGGAGGCGGGCTGCCCCAATATCGGCGAGTGCTGGGAGAAGAAGCACGCGACCTTCATGATCATGGGCGACACGTGCACGCGCGCCTGCGCCTTCTGTAACGTGAAGACGGGTTTGCCCGCCGCCCTTGAGGCCAGCGAGCCCGAGAGCGTCGCGCAGGCGACCGCCAAGCTCGGCCTCGAACATGTCGTCGTGACCTCGGTCGATCGCGACGATCTGGCTGACGGCGGCGCCGCCCATTTCGCCGCCACCATCGCCGCGATCCGCAAGGCGAGCCCGAAGACGACGATCGAGATCCTGACGCCCGATTTCCTGCGCAAGGAGGGCGCGCTGGAAGTCGTCGTCGCGCCTAGGCCTGACGTCTTCAACCACAATCTGGAGACGGTGCCGTCCAACTATCTGACGGTGCGTCCGGGCGCGCGCTATTTCCATTCCATCCGGCTGCTGCAGCGCGTGAAGGAGCTCGATCCGCAGATTTTCACCAAGTCCGGCATCATGGTGGGCCTGGGGGAGAAGCGGAACGAAGTGCTGCAATTGATGGACGACCTGCGTTCAGCGGAGGTCGATTTTCTCACCATCGGCCAGTATCTGCAGCCGACGCGCAAGCATCACGAAGTCGTCGACTTCGTCACGCCGGACGAATTCAAGGCGTATGAAACCGTCGCCTACGCCAAGGGCTTCCTGCTCGTGTCGGCCTCGCCGCTCACGCGTTCATCGCACCACGCGGGCGAGGATTTCCGCAAGCTGCAAGAGCGCCGCAGGCAATAGAAGAGCCGCGCCACAGGCAGTAGAGCGCGCCGCAGGCGATAGAGAGAAGCCTGCGAGGGGACGTTTCGGTCAGCCCAGCGGTCCGATCGCCGACGTCATGAGGACGCCGAGCGCGCTGCAGAACACGACGAGCAACGCCAGCCCGACGATCCTGAACGCACGGACGTGATCGTCGCGCACGGTCATGCCGATCTGCGGCGCGTCGATGCTGGTCGGGTCGAATTTGTGGAAATCTTTCTCGATATTGAACGGAATTTTCGGCATCGCGCCCTCCACTCGCGGCTCGGTAAACGGGAGGTTTCCACAAGTCGATTGCGGCGGCCTTACCCCGCGCGGGCCAATTCGATGCAAATTGTCCGCATGGCGGATGCGCTTCGCCGTGACTGGAGGCGAAGCCGCGGCCAATGCCATAATGCCGGAAAGGCGCGCGAATGCGCCGCTGCGGGAGGAATTATGGCTGGCGTTCTGTCGGGTGTGCGCGTGCTCGATCTCTCACGCGTGGTCTCGGGGCCCTGGTGCACGCAGATCCTCGCCGATCTCGGCGCCGAAGTGATCAAGATCGAACGGCCGGTGAGCGGCGACGACACGCGGCAGATGGGGCCGTTTCTGGAGGACGCCGACCGCGAGCCGACCGACAACAGCGCCATCTACATGGCCTGCAATCGCGGCAAGCGCTCGGTGACGGTCGATATCGCCTCGAAGGAGGGCGCCGATCTCATCCGCGAACTCGCGCGCGGCTGCGACGTCTTTGTCGAGAATTTCAAGGCGGGCGCGCTGAAGAAATTCGGCCTCGACTACGAGTCCATCCGCGCCGTGCGCGACGACATCGTCTATTGCTCGATCACCGGCTTCGGACAGGACGGTCCCTATGCGGCGCGGCCGGCCTACGATTTCGTCATGCAGGCCATGTCGGGCCTCATGAGCACCGTCGGCCCGCCCGAGGGCGCGCCGGGCTCGCAGCCCATGCGCACGGCCGTGCCGCTCACCGACATGGTGACGGGCCTCTATGCGACCATCGCGATCCAGGCCGCGCTCTATCATCGCCAGGCGACGGGGCAGGGCCAGTTCATCGACGCCGCCATGCTGGATTCCGCCGTCGCCTTCAATGGCAATCTCGCGGTCAATTTCCTGCTCAACGGCAAGGTGCCGAAGCGCAACGGCAACACCAACGCGGTCGTCTGTCCCTCCGATGTCTTCGCGGCCGAGGACGGCGACATCGTGCTCGCCATTTCGAACGACGCGCAATTCCGTTCGTTCTGCGCGCTGATCGACATGCCCGCGCTTGCCGACGACGCGCGCTTCCGCACCAACACCGCGCGCTTTTCCAACCGCGCGGCGCTCTACGAAATCATTTCGCCGCCGCTGAAGACCGCGCCGATGGCGATCTGGTTGGCGCGATGCGCCAAGGCCAACGTGCCCTGCGGGCCGATCAACCACATGCACGAGGTCTTCGCGGATGCGCAGGTGCGCCATCGCGAGATCGCGATTCAACTGCCGCACGGCACGGGGCAAAAGGTGAGGCTCGTCCGCTCGCCGCTGCGCCTGTCGCAGACGCCGGTGGACCATCGTCCGCCGCCGCTGCTGGGCGCGGATACGGACGCCGTGCTCGGCGAGCTCGGCCGTTCGCCCGAGGAGATCGAAAAATTGCGCAAGGCGGGCGTTCTCTAGACCAGCCGGCGTTTGGACGAAATCCTTCGCATCGATCCTCGCTCAGAGTCAGCGCCTGCGGAGAAAGCCGGCCGGAGGCCGGCGGTCCCGGCGCGGTCTCATCTGGGACCGCCGGCTTCCAGCCGGCACTTCCGTCGCGCCAAAGCGCGCGACGTCTACGCCCGCGCCCGCCGCTCGCTTTTTCGCCTCGGTCGCCTAAAATCGACCGCGCGGGGCGGCGCTGCGGAGGCCAGCATGATCATCTCATCGACGGACGAGGCGCAGGCGGAACTCGCGCGCCTGTTCGCGCAGTCGCACCGCGCGACAGGCTTCACCGGCGCCGGCATTTCCACCGAATGCGGCGTGCCGGATTTCCGGTCGCCCGGCTCTCCGTGGATGAAGCATCGCCCGATCGACTTCGCGCTGTTCGTCGCCGATCCGCTCGCGCGCGAGGAAGCCTGGCGGCGCAAGTTCGCGATGGACGACATGTACGCCGGCGCGCGGCCCGGCCGCGGCCACCGCGCGCTCGCATCGCTCGTCGCGAGCGGCAAGATGGGCGCGATCATCACGCAGAACATCGACGGGCTGCATCAGGCGGCCGGCGCGCCCGCGCATAAGGTGATCGAGCTGCACGGCAACGGCACTTACGCGAAATGTCTCGAATGCGGCGCGCGCCACGAGCTCGCCGACGTGCGCGAAGAGTTCGATCGGACCGGCGCGGCGCCCGAATGCGGCTGCGGCGGCGCGATCAAGTCCGCGACCATCTCCTTCGGTCAGGCCATGCCGGAAGAGGAAATGCGCCGCGCGCACGAGGAGGCGACGACCTGCGATCTCTTTCTTGCGATCGGCTCGTCGCTCGTCGTCTATCCCGCCGCGGGATTTCCCGTTCTGGCCAAGCGAAACGGCGCGACGCTCGTCATCGTCAATCGCGAGGAGACGCCGCTCGACGATGCGGCCGACCTGGTGTTGCGCGGCGACATCGGGTCAATCCTTTTGCCGTTCGCGACGTCGCAATAGCGTCACTATTCCACAGGTTTCTGAACTTAGGCCTTTGTGCGACCGCGCGGAGTGTTATCCTTTCCTTAAGTGATTCTTGGAGTGGCTCGGCGAATCGACGCAATGCGACGCCTGCGGGGAGCGGGGCTTTGCTGTCGACGTTCGGGGGGTGTGAAATTGGGCGGCAAAGATTCTTTGATCCAGTCGGCGCCCGGGGCGGCGGAACAGACTGCGGATACGGTCCCGGTCGATCTCGTCGAGCTTGCCGGACGCATCAAGTGGTTCGACGTTTCGAAAGGCTACGGCTTCGTCGTTCCTGACGATGGCGGCGGCGACATTCTGCTGCACGTGACGGTGCTGCGCCGCGACGGATTCCAGACGGCCTACGAGGGCGCGCGCATCGTCTGCGAAGCGCAAGTCCGCGCGAAGGGCATGCAGGTCTTCCGGGTGCTCTCGATGGACGAATCGACCGCGGTTCATCCCTCGCAGACCCCGCCTGCGCGCACGCGCGTTCAGGTCGCGCCGACCGGCGGCTTCGAGATCGTCATCGTCAAATGGTTCAACCGCATTCGCGGCTTCGGCTTCCTGACGCGCGGCGAGGGGACGGAAGACATTTTCGTTCACATGGAAACGCTGCGCCGCTACGGCATCGCCGAACTCAAGCCGGGCGATTCCCTGCTCGCGCGCTTCGGCGACGGGCCCAAGGGATTGATGGCCGCCGAAGTGCGGCCGCTCGAAACCGCGCTGCCCTCGTCGCACTGACCCGTCAAAATTCACCGCAGATCGCGACGGGCCGCATATCGAAACATGCTGCTCGAATGCCGGCGGGAAGCCCGCGGTCCCGATGCGGCCCATCCGGGACCGCCGGCCTCCGGCCGGCTCTATCCGCAGGCGTTCTCCAAAACCAGGATTGGAATTTTCCGCCACACGCTCTCGCGTCGAAAATATCGGCAGGGCTTCAGCCTGACGGTCCGACGCTCTATTCTCCCCGCATGACCTTTCTCAGAATCTGTCTCGCCGCATTCCTGCTCGCCTTCGCCGGCGCCGCGAGCGCCCCCGCGGCGTGCGCGCAGGAACTCGAGAAGCTCGAGTTCGTCACCAGAACCGGCGTCCACGCCTTCTCGGTTGAGGTCATGCGCACGCCCGACCAGCAAGCCAAGGGCCTCATGTTCCGGCGCTACATGCCGGACGATCGGGGCATGCTCTTCGCCTTCAACCGCGGCGAGCCGGTCTTCATGTGGATGAAGAACACCTACATTCCGCTCGACATGGTCTTCATCGACCGCAAGGGCGTCGTCGCCTCCATCGCGGCGGATACGGAGCCCTTTTCGGAGCGCACGATTGCTTCCGGACCGCCGGTCTGGGGCGTCGTCGAACTCAACGCCGGCGCGGCCGCCAAAATGGGGCTTGCGGTCGGCGACAAGGTCCGCCATCCCTATTTCGACGGGAAATAGGAACGTCCGGCGATGCTTGTTCGGCGCTGCCGCGCGTGATAGCCAGTCGCCGATCCCTTGGGGATCATGTCTCGGGGTCAAGTCCCGGCGTCGGCGGGGTATGGCGCAGCCTGGTAGCGCATCTGCTTTGGGAGCAGAGGGTCGCAGGTTCGAATCCTGCTGCCCCGACCAGCCGGATGGTGACATGGCCCGCGGCGAAAGCGGAAACGCCAGAATACAGAGACACGAACGGACGACAGGCACTGGACCATGAGCGCACGGATCTTTCGGCCCACGAAATCGGCGACCCAGTCGGGCGCCGGCCGCACCCGGAAATGGCATCTCGTCTACACGCCGGCGACGCCGCGCGGCCACGATCCGCTGATGGGCTGGACGAGCTCGAACGACATGAAGAGCCAGATCCGGCTCGAGTTCGACACGAAGGAGGAGGCGGTCGCCTATGCCGATCGCAACGCCATCCCCTATGTGCTCGAGGAGCCGAAGCCGGCCGTCCGCCGCACCATCTCCTATTCCGACAATTTCCGTCCCGGCCGCGTCGGCCAGTGGACGCACTGAAGCGCGCGCCGCAGCCTGCGCGCGAAGACCCCGTAGCTCAGCTGGATAGAGCAACTGCCTTCTAAGCAGTAGGTCACAGGTTCGAATCCTGTCGGGGTCGCCA
>DAIRCS010000207.1:0-6444 GCA_036796555.1 Rhodoblastus sp.
AGGTTCGCTCATGGATTTCAGCAGGTTTATCGACCGCGGCAAGGCGCGATTGTCCCGCGACACCGGTCGTCCGGATTCGATTCGCAACCGCATCGTCATGGTCGCGTCCGGTCTCGTCGCTGCGCTCGCCCTCGTCAGCGCGCTGATCGCCAACTGGTACACCTGGCAGGGCGCCCGCCGCGAACTGCTCGATCGCAATGCAGCCCAGCTTGGCCTCGTGGCGCCGAGCCTGTCGGAAGCCGTCGCCAGCGGCGACAAGCTGGCGGCCGAACGCCTGCTGGCCGGCTTCCTCAATCACGAATCGATCGGCGCGGCGACCCTTGTCGGCCAGGACGGCAAGGTCTTCCTGTCGCTGCGGCGCGACCGTCTTGCCGCGCCAGCCGACGAGGCCCTGCGCGAGTTGACGCAACGTTCCGGCGCGGGCCAGGCCATGCGCCAGTCCGCGACGCCGCTCGACGGCGGCGCCCTGCTGGTCCAGTCGCTCGTCCGCGCGGACGCCCAGCCGGTCGGCCGCTTCGCCATCGCCGTCAGCTTCGCCCCGACAGACGCCGGCGCCCTGCGCGATCTCATCTTCTGGCTCGCCGAGGCGCTGATCACGGTCGCCGCCGTCGCCGTCGTGCTGCATCACCTCGTCGGCAAGGTCGTTGCGCCGCTGACCCAGCTATCCGGCGCCATGACCGAGCTTGCCGGGGGCGATCTCGAAGTCGAGATTCCGCATCGTCGGCGCAAGGACGAGATCGGCGATCTCGCCCGCTCGATCGAAGTCTTCAAACAGGGCCTGATCGACCGTCAGAACCTTCAGTCGGCCGCCGATACGCGGCTCGAGAAGGATCGCACGCGCCGCGTCTCGCTCGAGAGCATGATAGATTCCTTCCGCTCGACTGTGAGCGGTCTGCTCTCGCATGTCTCGAGCCATGCCGAGCAGATGGCGGTCGCCGCCGACAGCCTCTCCACCATCGCCCGCGACTCGAACGGCCGCGCGGAAGCCGCGTCCTCCGGCACGACCGAAGCTTCGCGCAACGTCGCGACCGTCGCACGGGCGTCCGAAGAATTGTTCCAGTCGATTACTGAGATCGAGACGCAGATCGGCCGCGCCCGCCAGCATGTACAGGACGCCTCGACCACGACGACCGTGACGGCCGGCGCCATTGGCGGACTGGCCGAGAAGGCCAACGCCATCGGCGAAATCGTCGGCCTCATCCAGGCGATCGCCGCGCAGACCAACCTTCTCGCGCTCAACGCCACGATCGAGGCCGCCCGCGCGGGCGGCGCAGGCCGCGGCTTCGCCGTCGTCGCGCAGGAAGTGAAGGCGCTCGCCGGCCAGACCGCGCATGCGACCGAGCGCATCGCCGAACATGTCGCCGCCATCCAGCAGGCGACCTCGACCTCGGTTGAAGCGATTGGCGCCATCACCGCGACGATGAAGGACGCCGAGAGCTTTACCGCCTCGATCGCCGTCGCCGTCGAACAGCAGGCCGCTGCCACCAACGAGATCGCGCGCAGCGTCAGCGAAGCTGCGCGCGGCGCCGAGAGCGCGGCCATTAATATGAAGCAGCTCAAGATGACCGTCGGCGAGACCGACCAGTCGGCCGCGCAGGTGCATCAGGCCGCCGACGACATGGCCTCGCAGTCGCGCCAACTCAACGAGACGATCGAGGAATTCCTGCGCAAGGTGGCCGCCGCCTGAGCGGAGCCGTTCGCAAACAAAAAAGCCCGGGCGCGAGCCCGGGCTTTTCTTTTGGTGCTGCTGTCGCTCAGCGCGTCTTCTGGAAGAGCTGGTCGACGTATTCCCAGTTCACGAGATGGTCGACGAAGGCCTTCACGTAGTCGGCGCGGCGGTTACGATAGTCGATGTAATAGGAGTGCTCCCACACGTCGCAGCCGAGAATCGGCGTCCCGCCGTGCACCAGCGGGCTTTCGCCGTTCGGCGTCTTCATCACCTGCACCTTGCCGTCCTTGACCGCGAGCCAGGCCCAGCCCGAGCCGAACTGGCCGACGCCGGCGGCGATGAAATCCTCCTTCATCTTGTCGACCGAGCCGCAGCCGTCGACGATCGCCTTTTCCAGCGTTCCGGGAATCGCGCCGCCGCCGTTCGGCTTCATCCAGTTCCAGAAATGCAGGTGGTTGTAGTGCTGGCCCGCATTGTTGAAGAGCGGCGCGTTCTTGCCGTAGGAGCCCTTCACGATCTCCTCGAGCGACTTGCCTTCGAATTCCGTGCCCTTCAGGAGGTTGTTACCCGTCGTAACATAGGCGTTGTGGTGCTTGTCGTGGTGATACTCCAGCGTCTCCTTCGACATGTACGGCTGCAGCGCGTCATAGGCGTAGGGCAGGGGCGGCAGGGTGAAGGACATGAAAAGAACTCCCGAAAAGGCGAGCGGGCGGCAGGATGTTCTCCGCCCGGCCCGGCCATAATTAGGAACAACAAGGCTCTGCGGCAACCCGCGCCCCGATCTGTTAGGCTTTGCTGAATGTCTCGATCGACATAGTGTGCTGATTCTGACGCGAGGAGGCGGGCCCGTGAAAAAAGCGATCGACTGGTGCGCGCTTGTCGTCGGTTTGGCGCTTGCCCTGTTCGGCGCGCGCTGGATGTGGATCGGCTGGGACATCGTGCAGGCCGAGCGCGGCTGGGCCGCCCTCATCGCCGGCTCCGTCATGCTGTCCGGCGGCTTGATCGTCGCGACGCTGGCCTGGACGATCATGCGCCTGACGGGCATGGCTTCGCCCGCGCGCCGCGCGCCTTCGGTCGAGGACGCGGCGCCGCCTCCGGTTTCCAGATCCCCGCTGGCGGCGCCGGCCGCGGCCGGCGCGATCGTCGCGGCGGGCGCGACCGCGGTTGCGGCGACGCTTCCGACGCCGGCGGACGAAGATCGCGATGAGGCGTCCGCCGAGCCGGACGTCGACGATTTGCTTCCCTCCGCGCCGCGCGATGAGGAGCTATCGCCCGCGCCGCCGCCTCCGCCGGTCGCCCCGCCGACGGTCGGCGAATTGCTGCGCATGAGCGAGGATCGCGCCGCGCGCGAGTCGCACGAAAAGACATTCGAGGCGCCGGAAGCGAAGATCGAGGCGCCGTTGGCCGCGCCCGCCGCGGAATCCATCGTCGAGGATGAGGCCGAAAAGCCCGTGGAGGAAGCGTCGGCTGCGCCGCCCGAGCCGCCGCCGGCCGAACCTGTCGCGGTCGCCGCGTCGCCACCGCAGCCGCTGCGCATCCCCGAGCCGCCGCCGCCTCCCGTCGCCAAGGACGAACTCGTCTACGACGACTGGCTCGAGCGGACCGCGCGGGAACTCGGCCGCGACGCCGCGCCGAAGGAGGAAGCGCCGCCCCCCGAACCGCCGCCCCCGCCGCCGAAGGCGGAACCGGCGGTGGTCGGACGCTATTCGTCGGGCGACACCAATTATCTGATGTTCGCCGACGGTTCGATCGAGGCGCAGACGCCCGATGGCGTCATGCGCTTTGCATCGCTCACCGAACTCAAGCGCTTCGTCGAGAAGCGCAACTGAGCGTTATGCCTGCGGCCTGAAGGCGCCATTGGCGGCGGCGATCGCGAAGGCCTGCTCCATCGCCACTTCGCCGAGCTGGTCGAATCGGCCCGAGGCGCCGCCGTGGCCAGCGTCCATGTTCGTGTGCAGCAGGATCGGTCCGCCGCCCGCCATGCGTTCGCGCAGGCGCGCGACCCATTTCGCCGGCTCCCAATAGGTCACGCGCGGATCGGTCAGGCCGCCCAGCGCGAGAATCGGCGGATAGTTTTTCGCAGCCACGTTGTCGTAGGGCGAATAGGACAGCATCGTCCTGAAGGCGACGGGGTCCTCGATCGGATTGCCCCATTCCAGCCATTCCGGCGGCGTCAGCGGCAGGTCCTTGTCGAGCATCGTGTTGATGACGTCGACGAAGGGAACGTCGGCGATCACGCCGGCGAACAGGTCTGGCGCCATATTGGCGATCGCGCCCATCAGCATGCCGCCGGCGCTGCCGCCCTGCGCGACGATGCGGCCCTGTTCGGTGAACCCGTCCGCGATCAGCTTGCGGCCGCAGGCGATGAAATCCGAAAACGTGTTCGGCTTGTGCGCGAGCTTGCCATTCTCGTACCACGCCCAGCCCTTGTCCGTTCCGCCGCGCACATGCGCGATGGCGAAGACGAAGCCGCGATCCACCAGCGACAACCGGTTGGCGTTGAAGGCGGCCGGCGTCGCATGGCCATAGGCGCCGTAGCCATAGAGCAGGCAGGGCGCAGGGCCCGCGCGGTCGGCGCGCGAGAGAATCGAGATCGGAACCTGCGCGCCGTCCGCCGCGGTCGCATAGATGCGCCGCGTGACGTAGCGCGCGGGATCGTGGCCGGAGGGAATCTCCTGCCGCTTGCGCAGCGCGCGGGCGCGCGTCGCCATGTCGTAATCCCAGGTTTCGGCCGGCGTCGTCATCGAGGAATAGACGAAGCGCAGAATGTTGGTATCGAATTCGAGCCCCGCCGTAGTGCGCAGCGAATAGGCCTCTTCGGGAAACGCGATCGCATGTTCGGCGCCGCTCGCGATCTCGCGCACGACGATGCGCGGCAGGCCGTTCTCGCGTTCGAGCCGCACGAGATGGCGCTGATAGGCCGTCACGGCGACGATCATGCGGCCCTGGACGTAGGGCGTGAGATCGCGCCAGTTGGCGCGGCCGGGCGCCGACAGCGGCGTTTCCATCAGCTTGAAGTCTTCCGCGCCGTCGGCGTTGGTGCGGATGTAGAGCGTCTCGCCGTGATGCTCGACCTCGTAGCGATGCTTCGCCTCGCGCGGCGTGACCAGTCTTGCCGGCGCGTTCGCGTCGTCGAGGTCGATCAGCCAGATTTCGGTGGCGTCGTGTCCGCTCATCGTCGCCACGCCGAAACGGCGCGAATGGCTGCGATGCAGATGCACGAACCAGGCGGGATCGAGATCCTCGACGACGAGAACGTCGTCCTTCTCGTCCGCGCCGAGCCTGTGGCGGGCCACCTGCGCGGTGCGGTGATTGTCGTCGACGCGCACGTAGAGGAAGGAGCGCGCATCGCTGGCCCACACCAATGTTCCGTCGCAATGCGTCACGCGGTCGTCGAGATCGCGGCCCGTGGCGACGTCGCGCACGCGGATCGTGTAGAGTTCTGAGCCCTTGTCGTCGCTACTCCACGCGACGAGCCGGTGGTCGGGCGAATGTTCGGCCGCGCGCATATCGAAGAACGGCTTGCCTTCCGCCTCCGCATCGCCGTCGATCAGCAATTGCTCCTCGCCGCCGCGCAGCTTGCGGCAGATGAGTTCGTGCTGCCCGCCCTCGCGGAAGCGCGTGTAATAGTCGAACGCGCCGTCCGGCCAGGGAACGTCGGAATCGTCTTCCTTGATCCGCCCGCGCAGCTCCTTCGCCAGCTCGGCCTGCAGCGCCTTCGTCGGCGCCATCAACGCGTCGCAATAGGCGTTCTCCGCTTCCAGATGCGCGCGGATGTCGGCCGGCGTCTTCGAGGGATCGGCGAGAACCTCCTGCCAGTTTTCCGCGCGCAGCCAGGCGTATTCGTCGACGAGCTCGACGCCGTGGATCCTGGTGACGTGCGGACGTCGTTCGGCCCGCGGCGGGCGGGCCGTCGCGGGCGCAATCTGGTTGGTCATGTCTGTCCTGCTTGTGGTTCTATTTCTTGGGCTCGAAGTTCAGCGCGGCGCCGTTCATGCAATAGCGCTGTCCGGTCGGCGCCGGCCCGTCGGGAAATACGTGGCCGAGATGCGCGTCGCAACGCGCGCAGCGCACTTCGGTGCGGCGCATGAACAGGCTGCGATCCTCGTGCTCGCTGACCGCGCCGCTGGAGACCGGCGCGAAGAAGCTCGGCCAGCCCGTGCCCGAATCGAACTTCGTTTCCGAATCGAACAGCGGCGCGCCGCAACATACGCAGCTATAGGCGCCTGCAGCCTTCTCGTCCCAATGCGGGCCGGTGAAGGCGCGCTCCGTTCCGTGTTCGCGCGTGACGCGGTACTGCTCCGGCGTCAGTTCCGCGCGCCACGCGCTGTCCGGCTTGCTGATCTTTTCGCGGGTCGTGTCGCTGCCCATGTGGCCGCCTCCTTTGTTTTTCGCTAGCTAAGCGCTGGCGCGGACCTCGGCAAGGGAGAGCCGGGAACGGCGGCAATCAAGAATTCGTGTTCGCCTTGATCTCGCCGCACTCGTTTGTCGTTGTTTTCCAGAATGCAAATAGAATACTGCAGAATCTTGTCTGATCTATTTCTAGGCGCCGCGAATGTTTGCGCAACTTGATCGATTCGATTTTGTAGCGTAGAAATCGTGCCCGCAAATCGGATTCGGTTTTGAAGATGTGTCCTTTGAAATCTGTTCGTCTTGCACAACCTGTCGATAATCCGCCGCAGAAGCGGATTACGTGGAAAGAAAGCTGAGATGGCAGAAACTACAGCTCAAGCCCCCTACATCGAGCTGGCTGCCGACATCGTGTCGGCCTATGT
>DAIRCS010000208.1:0-6389 GCA_036796555.1 Rhodoblastus sp.
ATCTGCTCGCCGATGATGATCTACCTCGGCCTGCGCACCGAAGGCGGCGCGCGCGCCGACGCGGCGGCGGAGAAGGACGGGGCGGCCGCGGCGGCCGCGGAGGCTGCGCGATAGGGGCGGAGAGGCGCGGGGATCAGTCGATTGAAGACCACGCGCTATTTCGATGAGCAGGTGCTTCGCAAGCGCCCCTATATATAGATCGAGGCATGTGCGCGGAGGTTCTGGCGGCGCCATTGCGGCGCGAGACGCAGGACGATGGGCGCATCCGTTTCTGGGCGGCGGTGCGCGATACCCGCGACGGAAAAGAGCGTATATTGCGGGTCGTGACGCTCGAAGACGGCGTGACGCTCCACAATGCGTTCTTCGATCGGGATTTTCCGCGGGGAAACAGATGAAGCTGCATTACTACCCCGAGACCGACAGCCTCTACATCGAGCTGAAGAAGCGGCCCGGCGCGGAAACGCGCGAAATTGCTGCGGGTCTGAACGTCGATTTCGACGCGGCCGGCGATGTCGTCGGCATCGACATCGACCATGCCTCCCGCAAGCTGGACCTCACATCGCTGGAGACGGTTGCGCTGCCGATCGACCGCGCTCGCGCGAGCTGAAGGTTCGGCAGCAAACCGAAAGGAGACGCCCATGATCTTAGCCATCGTCCGTTTCGCGCTGCCTGCGCCGGTTTCGCTGGACGAAGCCGCCCGCATGTTCGAATCCAGCGCGCCGAAGTATCGGAACCTCCCCGGCCTCGTCCGCAAATACTACGTTCGCGCCGAGGACGGCCGCTCGGCCGGCGGCGTCTATCTCTGGGAGAGCCGGGCGGCGGCGGAAGCCGCCTACAACGGCGAATGGCGCGAGCGCGTCGCCAAGCTCTATGGCTCGCAGCCGCAGGTGGAGTTCCTCGACTGCCCTGTCGTCGTCGATAACGCCGCCGGCGTGAAGGCGGCCTGAGCTCCGGATCCATGTCCGACGAAAATCCCGCCGGCTTCCTGCCCGGCCGCCATCCCATCGACGCCTATGGCGAAGGCGGGTTCAAGTTCGGCGGCATGTCGCATCGCGGCTCGCTGCTCGCCCTCCCGTCCGGCCTCTACGCGTGGGAGGTCGCGAGCGCGGGCGAGATCGACGAGGCCGCGCTGTCGCGCCTTTTTGCGGAGGCGCCAGATACGGTCGAGCACCTGCTCGTCGGCACGGGCCTCGATCTCGCGCCGCTGAAGCCGGCGCTGGTCCAGCGCCTGCGGGCGCTGAAAATCGTCGCCGAGCCTATGGCCACCGGCGCGGCGGCGCGTACATACAACATACTGATGGGCGAGGGCCGGCGGGTCGCCGCCGCGCTCGTCGCCGTGTGACGCGCCGAACGACGGGACCATGACCGAGACCGCCGCCGAGACCCGCGCCGAAAGCGCCGCAGCCGACGATCGCGTGCGGAAGATGACGGAGAATTACCGTCATTGCGAACAGCTCCTGCGCCAGCACGACCGCGACCGGTGGCTCGCCTGCATGTTCGCGCCGGCCGCCTTGCGGCCGCGGCTGCACGCGCTCTACGCCTTCAGCCTGGAGGTCGCGCGCGTCCGCGAGACCGTGTCCGATCCCATGCCCGGCGAAATCCGCATGCAATGGTGGGTCGACGCCATCGAGGGGGAGGCGCGCGGCGACGTGCGCGGGCACCCCGTCGCCGCCGCCCTCATCGACACGATCCGCGCCTTCAGCCTGCCGCGCACGGCCTTCACCGACCTCGTCGAGGCCCGCCGGTTCGATCTTTATGACGAGCCGATGGCCGACGAGAAGGAACTCGAGACCTATTGCGGCCGCACGGCCTCGGCCCTGTTTCGGCTGGCCTCGATCATCCTTGCGGAAGGCGGCGAACCCGGCGGCGCGGATGCGGCGGGCTACGCCGGCGTCGCCTATGCGCTCACGGGCCTGCTGCGTTCCTTCCCCTGGCTGGCGGCGCGCGGCCAGATCTACGTTCCCGCGGAAATGCTGGAGCGCCACGGCGTCACGCCCGCCGCTGCGCTCGTGCGGCCGGCCAAGCCCGGACTGATCGCGGCGCTGGCCGAACTCAGGGGCCTCGCGCGCCGCCGTCACGGCGAGGCCCTTGCGGCGCTGCCCGCCGTCGCCCCGAAGGCGCGCGCCGCCCTCGCGCCGCTCGCCTGCGCGCCGCTCTATCTGGCCGCCATGGAGCGGCCCGACTACCAGCCGTTTTCCAGCCGGATCGACGCGCCGCAATGGCGCCGGCAATGGGCGATCTGGCGATTCTCGCGCAAGTATCGCTGACCGTCAGGGCAGGATTTTCAGGTTCTCGTCGGTCATCGCGATGAGCAGCAGCCGCCCGTCCGACCCCACGCGGAATCGGCCGAATTTCGCCTTGGCGAAATCGTCGGCGCGGCCTTCCTCGAAGAACCAGGCGTCCGTGCCGACGAACCAGCGATTCGATTTCCGCCGCAGCTTCACCGCGATCTGGTTGTCCTGCGGTTTGACGCCGGGCGCGGCGAGGCTTTCGATCTTCGCGATTCCGCGCGCATCGACATCGGCGAGCGCAATGACTTCGCCAGTGATCTCGCGGGGGGCGGGTAGTTTGTCGACGTCGAAGGCGACCGCCATGTAGTCGCCCTGGATGAGCGAGCGCGGATCGACCGGCCGCAGCGCGATATAGACGATCCGGCCGTTGGCGAGCACGTCTTCCGCGCTGCGCACGGCCGCGCCGCCGATGGCGCCGGTCGCGACCGCGCCGAGCGCGATGAGCGCCAGCGCCGCGCCGCCGAGCGCTTTCGGCAGGGCCGGGCCGCCCGCCCGCGACCGCGTCAGGAACACGACGATCCCCAGCGCCACGCCGAGCGCCATCAGCACATAGGCCTTTTGCGTCAGCGGCCAGCTCAGCGCGTAATAGAAGGCGCTGACGATCCACACCGCAGCGAGCGCGGCGGCGCCGGCGAGCCCGCGCGACGGCGCCAGCATGGCGGCCGCGAAGATCGCGATCGCGCCGCCGAGCGCCGGCGAGCGGAAGGTGAGCGCCGCCATCACGGCGGCGACCGCGAAGCCGAGCGGCGTGCGCAAATCCGCGCGCCGCGCCAGCAGAAGGCCGGCGCCGGCGAGGCCGAGCGCGATCGAGACGATCTGCGCCGGCCCGGCCCAGGGCGCGCGGATAAGCGAGGCCAGTTCGCCGATCAAGCCCGAGCCCGCGCCGACGAGGAACGGTTGGCCGGCCATGAGGATGAGGGCGACGAGACCGCCCGCCGTCCAGCCGGCGAAAAACGGCCGCGTTTCCTCCGGTAGTTTCAGGCCGAGGGCCGGACCCGCCAGACCGACGGCGCCCGCGACGGCGGCGAGCGAGGCGAGTGCGACGGCGGCTTCCATGTGATGCCAGCCGAGGCGGGCGAGCAGCGAGGCGACGATCGCCCACAGAGCCCAGAAGCCGAACAGCGCCCGCATCCACCGCGCCTTGACCGCGAAACCGACGGCGATGGCGAGCGCCGCCAGCACGAAACCGGCGTCGGGCCTGAACCAGCTCGTCAACGCATAGATCAGCAGCGCGGTGGAGACGGCGGCCATGATCAGTCCGAACATCTGGCGGAAGCTGAAGGGCGCGCCGCCGCGCATGATGAAGACGGCCGGGATCAACGTCAGCACGCCGACCATGGCCGCGCCCGGAGGTCTCTCGATGAAGGATGCGAACAAGAGGGCGTAGACGCTCAGGACGGGCAGGGCGGCGAGCAGCGCGCCGAAGCCGCTGAGGGCGGCCAGAGGCCAGGACAATTTGCGGTCGAGGTCGGTCGCTTCGCCTTTTTTGCTCTCCGCCCACGCGTGAATTTTGCGCAGCGCGGTCACGCTGCCGAACACGATCGCCGTCGACAGGATCGCCAGCAGCAATGCGCCGCCGATCTCGAACTTGCCGTCGAAAAACACTTTATACAGCCGCGCGATGACCACTGCGTCGACGCCCGCGAAGGCGAGCGTCGTCACGCCGAATTCGAGCGGCCGGGCCAGCGCGAGGCCGCCCGTCGCCAGGCAGAGAACGAAGGCGGCCGCAACGAACGCGGCGTCGCCGGAATTGTCGAAGCGGAACAGGCCCTCGAAGCCCGTGGCGGCGATCAGCGCGATCGCGCCGAGGCTCGCCAGCCGGAACGCCCATGTCGTGTCGCCGATGAAACGGCGCAGCCCGGCATAGGGACTGAGAAAAGCGGCGACCGCCGCCGCCATCGCCCAGGCCGGCGCGAAATCCTGGAGATGGACGCCGCTGCTTTCCTGCATCCGCCACAGGCCGATGGCGGCGTCCGCGACCATCGTCCACAGGACCCAGACGACGTCATGCCGCGCGGCAAGCGCGAAGGGCAGGGCGAGCGCCGCCCAGAGCGCGAAAAGCTGCCAGGCGTCGGCGCCGCTCGGATAGGTCTGGCCGATCAACGCGAACAGGCCGCCGACCGCCGTTGTCGCGACCAGCAGCGCCGGGGCGCGGACGCGGGGCAGCAGGCCGGCGGCGAGCGCGGAGACGGCGAGCAGGCCGGCGATCAGCTCCAGCTTGGTGAGCCGGTGGAACGACGACCAGTTGGCCGCGATCCAGCAAAAGACGCCGAAGGCGAACAAGCCGGCCGCGCCGATGGAGGTCAGCGCCCGCAGCGTGGCGGCCGGAATTCGGGTCGGCTGCGTCTCGTCCTGAATGGTCATGGCTGTCGGTCCCTGCCTCCGCACGGCATGCGGGAAGCTGCGCGCCTGTCGAATAGGGGCGGCCCCGCCCCGGCGCGGCGCCGTTTCGCACGCGGTCGGCGCCGGTCAGGGCCGGACGTAGGACCACCCCTGTTCCTGCAATTCCGCGAGCCGTGCAACGCCGGCAGGGACGATTCCGGCCTGCGGCAGCAGGTCGATCTTCTTCCCCTCGGCCCTTTCCATGCTCTCGACCGTGTTGCCGCACGCCGTGAAGGTCACGTCCGGAATGCTCAGCTTGATCGACTTCACCCGCTCCTTCACCGGCGACGTGTCGGCCCGCAGCATGTGCACGCCGGGCCCGTAGGCCACGACCTCGAATTCCACCTGATCGCCCTTGTCGCTGTAGAAGCGGGAAACATTGGCGATATTGTCGAGAACCATCGTCATGCGCGCGGGATCGTTATCGGTGAGCTGAAAGACGATGTGGTGCTCGCGTTTCTCTGCCGCGGAAACAGCCGGGAGCGCCTGCGCCACCAGAGCGAGGACGGCGATGAACAGCAGGGGAAGGCGCGACGGCATGGGGCTCAATTCCGGGCCACGCGGGCGACAAATACCGGACTTTTCTTGCGCGCGGCGACATTTCCAATCGTAAGGTGATGGCATAGGCTGGGTCCCGCAACAATGTTCGACCTCGCGCCATGCCGGTTGGCTTTCGTCGAGACGGGTTCCGTTTTTTCTTCTTTTCGAATGAAGGCGCTCCTCGGGAGCCGCTGCATGCGCCCTGATCCTGAGAGCCTGGCATGAGCATTTCGGCTAGTTCGCTGCGCTTCGACGACGATCTCATGTGGGTCGAACTGTCCGACGGCCGCACGCTCGGCGTTCCGCTCGCCTGGTTCCCACGTCTGCTGCATGCGACGCCCGCGCAGCGCCTCCGGTTCGAGATTTCAAAGAAGGGCCTGCACTGGGAAGAACTCGACGAAGACATTTCTGTCGACGGCCTTCTGGCCGGTCGCGGCGACCTGTCTCTCGGCAAAACCCGAGCCGCTTAAAAACGGGTCGTCTCTAGCCATTCCGCCAGATCCCGTTCCGCCCGCGCCGACAGCGCCATCTTTTTCGCGCGCGCTTTCTCCGGCCCGCGCAATCTCTTGCCGTCGGGACTTTTGATCGCATCTGGGAGCGGCGGGAACAGGCCGAAATTGACGTTCATGGGTTGGAACGAGCGGGGACCGGCGTCGATCTTTTCGATATGGCCGCCTGTGATATGCGCGATCAACGCGCCGATGGCCGTTGTCGGCGGCGGAACGCCAAGCGACGCGCCGAGCCGCTCGGCGGCCGCCATCCGGCCGGCGATCAGCCCGACGGCCGCGCTTTCCACATAGCCCTCGCAGCCCGTGATCTGCCCGGCGAAGCGCAGCCGCGGGTCGGCCTTCAGCCGCAAGTGCGGATCGAGCAGGGCCGGCGAATTCAGGTAGGTGTTGCGGTGAATGCCGCCGAGCCGGGCGAATTCGGCCTTCTCCAGCCCCGGAATGGTCCGGAAAATCTCGACCTGCGCGCCGTGCTTCAGCTTCGTCTGGAAGCCCACCATGTTGTAGAGCGTGCCCAGCGCGTTGTCCTGCCGGAGCTGCACGACCGCGTAGGGCTTGACCGTCGGATTGTGGGCATTGGTCAGGCCCATGGGCTTCATCGGCCCGTGCCGCAAAGTCTCCGGCCCGCGCTCGGCCATGACCTCGATCGGCAGGCAGCCGTCGAAATAGG
>DAIRCS010000209.1:0-6345 GCA_036796555.1 Rhodoblastus sp.
CCGTGGACGATGCGCTCGCCGAACCGGGTCTTGCGGGCGAAGTGATCGGACAGGTGGACCGGGTTGCGGTCGCCGGAGAGGTCGGCGAAGGCGATGACGTCGTCGTCCATCACGGTCTTCATCAGCGTCTCGCGCTGGCCGACCGTCAGGTCCTCGAAATAATGGGTCTTGTAGGGCGCGGACATGTCATCCCCTCCGGAGGGAGACCCGAGTAACCTTTCGGCAACCCTGCCGCAAGCCGACGCAAGGTCAAAGCTCAAACTTTATTGGGCAATCCCGGACCGTGTGCGATCGCGTTTACACAAGTGAAAGCCCCGCGCTGCTAATGCTGTTATCGCAGGCGCCATCGGTTCCGACCGGCGCGCGCCTCTGGGAGACGAATATGACCGCCGATTCCACGATGCCCATTCTGGTCGTCGACGATTATCAGACGATGGTCCGCATCATCTGCAATCTGCTGAAGCAGATCGGCTACGAGAACGTCGACACGGCGAGCAACGGCGCGCAGGCGCTGGAGCGCATCGCCGAGAAGCGGTACGGGCTCATCATCTCCGACTGGAACATGCAGCCGATGACGGGCTTCGAGCTTCTGGTGAAGCTGAAGGCCGACGCGGCCACCGCCGACATTCCCTTCATCATGGTCACCGCCGAATCCAAGACCGACAATGTGATCGCCGCCCGCAAGGCGGGCGTTTCGAGCTATATCGTCAAGCCGTTCAATGCGGCGACGCTGAAGGCCAAGATCGACGCGGTGTTCACGGCGCGCGCGGCCTGACGTTCCCATCCCCGGACATTTACGACGGCCGCCTCTCGGGGCGGCCGTCGTCGTTTCGGGGCCTGCGCAACGTTGAGCCGCTGTTCATGCCTGCAGCTTGACTATCGCCCCATCGGTCGCGCCACGTCGAGACGGACGCGAGAACCGGCCGCTCCCCGGGGGAAAGATCATGCGTTTACTGAAACATCTCGCGCTCGCCCTGTGCCTCGGCGTTTCGCTGCCCGCGGTTTCAACCGTCGCGGCGCAAGCGCAGATGGTCGACCTGCAGGCCGGCGTCGCGCCTCCGCCGCTGCCGGTCTATGTGCAGCCGCCCATTCCCGGGCCCGGCTATATCTGGACGCCGGGATATTGGTCATGGAACGGGTCGGATTATTTCTGGGTTCCCGGGGCCTGGGTGCTTCCGCCGCGGGTCGGCCTGCTCTGGACGCCCGGCTATTGGGGCTGGAACAACGGGGTTTATGTATTCCGCGCCGGCTATTGGGGTCCCGTCGTCGGCTTCTACGGCGGCGTGAACTACGGTTTCGGATATCCCGGCGTCGGTTTCGCCGGCGGCTACTGGCGCGGCGGCGCGTTCTTCTACAACCGCGCGGTCACCAACATCACGGTCGTCAACATCACGAACGTCTATTCGCGGCCAGTCCCGTCGCCGCCCGGCGCGACGCGCGCCAGCTTCAACGGCGGCGCCGGCGGCACGACGGTCAGGCCGACTCCCGCCGACACCGCCGCGCGCAGCCCCCCCAAAGCGCGGCCGACCGCCGCGCAGATCGAGCGTCGGGAAGCGGCGAGCCATGACCACGGCGCTCTCGCGTCGGTCAATCACGGCGCTCCGCCGAACGCGGCGATCGCCCATCCCGGCGACGCGCCGGCGGCCGTCGGCGCCCACCCCGGCGCGGGGGCGTCTGCCGGCGTCCACCCCGGGGCGGCAGCCGCGGTCGGCGCTGCGGGCGCGGCTGCGGCCGTCGGGGCGGCCCATGCGATTTCCAGGGGCCACGGCCCGGCCGGGCAGCAGCACAACGCCGTCGCGCCCGCCGGACAGCAGCCCGGCGTCGGGCCGCGGCCGATGGCGAACCGGCCGGCGTTCCGGCAGGCGGCGCCACGCTTCCGGCCGGCCATGACCGCGCGCCCCCGTCCGATGATGGCGCGTCCGGCGTTCCGGCCTGCGCCGGGCCGCCGCGGGCGCTTCTGACGGCGGGAGAAAGCAGGCGTTACGCCTTCGAAGCGGCCGCCTCCGGGCGGCCGTCTGCGTCTGGACCGCGAGCCTTCAGGCTCGCTGAGACAATGCGAGCCTGAAGGCTCGCGGTCCGGGCCTACTTCGCCCTGCGCACCGCCGCCTCGATCGCCGCCACGTCGATCTTCTTCATCGGCATCATCGCCTCGAAGGCGGCTTTCGCGACCGCGCCGCCGGTCGCTATCGCGTCGGTCAAAACCTTCGGCGTGATCTGCCAGTTGACGCCCCATCTGTCCTTGCACCAGCCGCAGGCGCTTTCGGCGCCGCCATTGCCGACGATGGCGTTCCAATAGCGGTCGGTCTCGGCCTGATCCTGTGTCTGGATCTGGAACGAGAAGGCCTCGGTGTGCCTGAACATCGGGCCGCCGTTGAGGCCGACGCAGGGGACGCCGACCACGGTGAATTGGACGGTGATGACGTCGCCCTTCTTCCCGCTCGGATAGTCGGCGGGCGCCAGGTGGATGGCCTCCACGCGGCTGTCGGGGAAAGTTTCGGCGTAGAAATTGGCCGCCGCTTCGGCCTCCTTGTCATACCAGACGCAGATCGTGTTTTTGGTCATTCCGGCCTCGCTTGGTTTGCGCCTTCCTACCTAGGGCGAAGACGGGCCAGCGGAAGGCAGAGCGCGAGCGCCAGCGCGGAGACCGCGAACATGACGGCGAAGGCCGGGCCGTAGCCGCCCGAGGCGTCGAAGATCGCCGCGCCGAGCCATGCGCCGAGCCCGCCGGCGATCTGGTGCACCATGGTGATCAGGCCGGTGAGCGCGCCGAGGTGGCGCGGCCCGAAGAAGCGCGTGGCGAAGACGACTGTCAGCGGCGCCGTGACCATGAAGGTGGAGCCGAAGACGAGCGCGAAGACCGCCACCGACAGCGGCGACTGGTCGACCATGACGAGGCCGAAGACCAGCACGCGCGCCAGGAAGGACAAGGCCGTCGGCCAGACCGGGCCGAAACGGTCGCTCATGATGCCGCCCGCGACCACGCCGATGAGCCCCGTCAGCCCCATCATCGCCAGCAAGTTGCCGGCCAGCATCGCGTCGACGCCGTGGTCCTGCGCAAAGGCGACGACATGGGTGGCGACGAAAAAATCGTCGAAGCCGCAGATGGCGTAGATGGCGAGCAGCAGCCACATGCGGCCGGTGCGCAGCGCCGCGCCCACGCCGATTCCGTCCGCCGGCTGCGCGGCGCGCGCCGCGCCGGCCTCGACCCTGGGGAGCGCCGCCATGATGACGACGGCGAGCGCCAGATGCGCGACGCCGAGGCCGAGGAACATCGAGCGCCAGCTCAGCGTCGCCAACAGCGCGGCAAGCCCCGCGATCATCACGAGCTGGCCGACGCTCATGCCGGAGGTGACGACCGCATTGACCATGCCGGTGCGCACGGGAAAGGCGCGCGTGACCATGACGCCGACGGGAATGAGCGAGGCCGCGCCATTGCCGAGGCCGTAGACCACGCCATAGAGCAGCACGGCGTGCCAGGGCTGCGCGATCAGCCCCATCAGCCCGATGCCGATCCCGCCCAGCGCGAGGCCCAGCACCAGCACGAGGCGCGGGCTCCTGCGGTCCGCGAGCCGGCCCGCCCAGAACATGGCGACCGCCGAGACGACCTGAAACACGGCGACCGCGAGCCCGAGGGCGCTGCGCGGCCAACCGAATTCCTCGACGATGGGCTTGAGCGTCAGCCCGACGGCGAACCGCGCGCCGCCGCCGATGAACAGGACGACGAAGCCGCAGAGGAGAACAACGGTTGCGGGGGTGAGGAAGCGGCGGGGCATGGGGCGACTTATCGCGCGCACGCCTTCACCACACCAGCTCCCGCAGATGCGCCGCCGGCGCCGCGCCCGCTTCGGCCAGCAGGTTGCGGTAGGCGGCTTCGTCCACGCTCCAGTCGTCGCCGCCATTGGCGGGATGCAGCGCGTCGCGATGAATCCCGGAGGTCACGAACAGCGCGTCGAACCCCTGCGCCGCCGCGCCCCTGATATCGGTGAACAGGCCGTCGCCTACGGCGAGCACGCGGGCGCGGTCGAAGTCCTTTCCGCGGACGCGCGCGGCTTCCTTCAGCGCGGCCTCGTAGATGATGGCGTGCGGCTTGCCGGCCATGATGACGCGGCCGCCCAGGCCCGCGTAGCGCTCGGCGAGCGCGCCGGCGCACCACAGGAGATCGTCGCCGACGTGGACGACGATGTCGGGATTGGCGCAGATCATGGCGAGGTCGCGCTCCTTCATCGCGACGAGCGAGGGCTGATAGGGCTCGGGATCGCCGTAGTCGTCGAACAGGCCGGTGCAGACGACGTAATCGGCGTCGGCCAGCGGCAGCAGCGGCGGCTTTTCGCCGAGACGCTCCGCGACCGTGTCGAACAGCGACAGATCCTTCGGCGGGCCGATGTGATGCAGCGGCGCGAGGCCGCGTTCGCAGACGAGATCGACCGTCACGTCGCCGGACGAGACGATGGAATCGTAGGCGGCGCGCGGCAGGCCGAAAGCGTCGAGCATCTGCACGATGGGCGCGCGCGGGCGCGGCGCGTTGGTGATGAGCACGACAGTTCCGCCCTTCTCGCGGAAGCGCGTCAACGCATCGGCGGCGGCGGGCGTATGCGTGCGGCCGTCGTGCACGACGCCCCAGACATCGGAGAGGATGACGTCGTAATCGGCGGCGAGTTCGGAGAGGCCGGCGATCGGTTTCGAGACGGAATTGAAGCTCATGGCCGCGCGCTACGGGGCTGGCCGCCCCAAGTCAAGCCGGCGGCAGGTTGGGCCCGAGCATTTTGGCGGGATCGACGAGCCGGTCGAACTCGGCTTCCGAGACATAGCCGAGGCGCAGCGCAGCTTCTTTCAACGTGAGATCGTCGTGCAGGGCGAGATGGGCGATCTCAGAGGCCTTGTCGTAGCCGATGGTCGGCGCGAGCGCCGTCACCAGCATCAGCGAATCCGCGACATAGCGCGCGATGCGCTTGCGGTTCGGCTCGGTCCCCTCGATCAGGAACTTGCGGAAATTCGTGGCGCCGTCCGAAAGAATCGCGATCGACTGCATGACGTTCTGGATGATGAGCGGCTTGTAGACGTTCATTTCCAGATGGCCGCCGGCGCCGCCGAAACCGACCGCCACGTCGCTGGCCATGACCTGCACGGCGATCATGGTCAGGGCTTCCGCCTGCGTCGGGTTGACCTTGCCGGGCATGATGGAGGAGCCGGGCTCGTTGGCGGGCAGGACGAGTTCGGCGAGCCCCGCGCGAGGACCGCAGGCGAGAAGGCGAATGTCGTTGGCGATCTTGTAGAGCGAGCCCGCCAGCGTGCGCAGCGCGCCGGAGAAATGCACGAGCGCGTCATGCGCGCCCTGCGCCGCGAATTTGTTCGGCGCGGTGACGAAGGGCAGACCCGTTAGCGTCGCGATCTCTTCCGCCGCGGCCTCCGCGAAGCCCGGCGCCGCATTGACGCCGGTGCCGACCGCCGTGCCGCCGAGCGCGAGGCGAAAGACGCCGCCGAGCGCGGCCTCCAGGCGCTCGATATTGTCCGAAAGCATCGCCGCATAGCCCGAAAATTCCTGGCCGAGCGTCAGGGGCGTCGCGTCCTGCAGATGCGTGCGGCCGATCTTGACGATGTCGACCCATTCCTCCGCCTTGGCCGCGATCGCGTCGCGCAACGCCGCCACCGCGGGGATCAGCCGCTGGCGCGCGCCGACGGCGGCGGCGATATACATGGCGGAGGGGAAATTGTCGTTGGACGATTGCTGCATGTTGACGTGATCGTTGGGATGCACCGGGCGCTTGCTTCCCAGGGGCGTTCCGGCGAGCTGGCAGCAGCGGTTCGAGATCACCTCGTTGACGTTCATGTTGAATTGCGTGCCCGAGCCGGTCATCCAGACGCGCAGCGGGAACATGTCGTCGTAGCGGCCGGCGAAAATCTCGTCGCAGGCCTCGACGATCAGGCGATGCGCCTCCGCCCCGAGGCGGCCCTGCGCGCGATTGACGTTGGCGACCGCCTTTTTCAGCACGGCGTAGGCGCGGATCATCTCGGGCGGCATCAGGTCGCGGCCGATCGAGAAATATTCGAGCGAGCGCTGCGTCTGCGCGCCCCAGAGCTTGTCGGCGGGCACGTCGATCTCGCCGATACTGTCTGTTTCCCTGCGCATGCCGGTCATTCGCCGCTCCCGTATCCCGCTTCGCATATAGCGCGCCGTCCCCTGGCGGCGACGCTGCGACTCTGCGCCGCCATTTCCAAGGCGGCGCCGACCACATATATTGAACACCGAATGTATCCTGCGCCACCAAGGGAACGCGAAATGTCCAAACTCCAGCTCGACGTGTCCGGCATGACCTGCGGCGGCTGCGCCCGCTCGGTCGAGAAGAT
>DAIRCS010000210.1:0-6318 GCA_036796555.1 Rhodoblastus sp.
CTAGTTCCTCGCCATCCTCGGTTCGGGTCGCCAGAGCAACGCCATCGCCCTCGATCCGGCCGGACAGCACGCGCGACCGGAACGCGATCTGCGCTCCGTGCGTCTCCACGTCGCCCTGCAGAGCCAGCATCAAGGCATGCGAATCGACGATGCCGGTCGACGGCGAGAGTAGCGCGGCGACGCAGGACAATTCCGGCTCGAGCGCCGCCGCCTCGGTCTGCGGCAGTTCACGAAGATCATCGACCCCGCAGGCGCGGGCGCCTTCCGCGATCCTGGAAAGACGAACCTGCTGGCCCTCTTCGGTCGCGACGATGAGCTTGCCGAGCCGCTTGTGCGGAACGCCATGCTCTTCGCAATAGCGGTAGAGTTTCTCGCGCCCCTCGACGCACAGGCGCGCTTTCAGGCTGCCGGGCGGATAATAGATGCCGGCGTGGATCACCTCGGAATTGCGGGAGCTCGTCTCCGTTCCGATCGCACCGGCGGCTTCGAGAAGCAGAACCTCCCGGCCCTGACGCGCAAGCGAACGGGCGACGGCCAGGCCGATCACGCCGGCGCCGACCACGGCCACGTCGATCTTTTCCATCTGACACATCTCCCGCGCCGGAACTTGCGCCCGCCACCAACCTGTTATACGCCCACGCGCACCGGAGGGGTGGCCGAGTGGTTGAAGGCGCACGCCTGGAAAGTGTGTATACGGGAAACCGTATCGCGGGTTCGAATCCCGCTCCCTCCGCCAGCGATTTCAAGGGGTTCGAGGCGTGGCGGCCGCGCGAGCGGTCCGGCGGCTGACGGGCCGAACAGGAAGAGGCGCAGCATGAGCATCACCCGCATCGCCGTCGGCCCGCGCATGAGCCAGGCCGTCGTTCATGGCGACACCGTCTATCTGGCGGGTCAGGTCGCCAACAAGACGGCCGGCGAGTCCGTCGAGGCGCAGACCCGCGAAATCCTTGATACGATCGATTCGCTGTTGGCGCAGGCGGGTTCCGACAAAACGAAGATCCTGTCGGCGACGATCTATCTCGTCGACATGGGCTCCTTCCCGGACATGAACAAGGTTTGGGACGCCTGGGTCGTGGCCGGCCACACGCCGGCGCGCGCCACGGTCGAGGCCAAGCTCGCCGCGCCGCCCTATAAGGTCGAGATCGCGGTCATCGCCGCGAAGTGACGCCATTTAGCGGATTGTCCGCGTCCCAGCCGTAGCGAAGCGTCTCGAAGCGCATCGCACGCGCGTCGAACAGCAGGAGGCGGCCGACGAGGCCCTCTCCGAAGCCGACGATTTCACGAATTACTTCCAGCGCCATCATCGAGCCGACCACGCCGGTCAGCGCACCGAGCACGCCGGCCTCCTCGCAGGTCGGCACGGTCCCAGGGGCCGGCGGTTCCGGGAAGAGACAGCGGTAGGTCGGGTTCGGCGTTCCATCCGCACCCCTTTCGAACGGCCGCAGCGTTGTCAGCGAGGCGTCGAAAGGACCCACGGCGGCGGTCACCAGCGGCTTGGCTTCGTGGAAACAGGCGTCCGACATCAGGTAGCGCGTGGCGAAATTGTCGGACCCGTCGGCGACGAGGTCGTAGCCGACGACGAGCTCGCGGGCGTTGTCGATCGTGACCCTCAGGGCATGACGCTCGACGACGACATGCGGATTGAGACGCGCCACGGCCTCCGCCGCGCTTTCGACCTTCGGCCGGCCGACATCGGCCTCGCCGTGAAGAACCTGTCTTTGCAGGTTCGAGAGCGAGACACTGTCGTCGTCCGCGATCCCGATCGTCCCGACGCCCGCCGCGGCGAGGTATTGGATCAGCGGCGCGCCAAGACCCCCCGCGCCAATCACGAGCACGCGCGCGGCCTTCAGTTTGAGCTGACCCGGGCCGCCGACGTCGCGCAGGACGATGTGGCGCGCGTAGCGTTCGATTTCCGATGTTCCGAGCGACATGCGAACTATTTACGACCGGGCGCGCGCCCAATCCAGCGCCGCCTCAAGGCGATCGAACCCCCAGAACAATTCGCCGTCGGCGGCGGTAAAGGATGGCGCGCCGAAAACGCCGAGAGAGCGCGCTTCCTCGACGCTCGCCTTCAATGCCATCTTTACCTCGTCCGATCCGGCGCGCGCCAACGTTTCTGCGGGAAGGTTTTCCTGCCGCAGGAGACCGGCGATGAAATCTTCGCCGTCGATCGAGCGGCCGCGTCCGAATTCTGCGGCGAAAACGGCCCGGCAGAACCGGGCGCAATCCGCGCCTTCAAGCGCGCTTGCGACGCGGGCTGCGCGAAGCGAATGCTGAGGGAAGGGGTCAGGGCGGACGAACGTCAGGTTTTCGGCAGCGCAAATCCGCTCGAGATCGCGCCACATGTAGCGGCCCTTGGCCGGGTAGATGTTGAACGGCGAATCGCGCCAGCCCTGCCCGGCGAAAATGGGGCCGAGCAGAATCGGCCGCCATGCGATCTCAACGTCGCCGGCCCATTCCTCGATCCGCATGGCGGCAGGGTAGGAATAGGTGCTGGCGAAATCGAACCAGAAATTCAGGGAAGCCATCTTGGACGCCTCATCGACCCGGCATCCTGTCGCAGGACGCTCGAAAAGCCTATCGCACGGTCAGGAAACGCTGCTGATGGGCGCTGCCGGTTTCGCAGCGGCTGCGGCGCTGGTCGTCACGGCGGTCTGGCCCGCCGTCGACCTCGCGTTGGCGCGCGCGGCGCTTGTCCCCGCGAGTTCGGCCGCCCGGCCTGCGCTATTGGCGTTGCGCGAGGTCTTCCGGGGCATGCCCTACCTCCTGCTGTGCGGAACGGCGATCGTATTGGCCGTTCAGACGTTGCGTGAACGTCTCCCCGCAAATGTCGCATGGCGAAGACTGACCTTCGTTTCGCTGACGCTTGCGCTCGGCCCTGGCCTCATGGTCAACGCCGGGCTCAAGGCCTATTCGCATCGCCCACGTCCCGTGCAGACCATGGAGGCAGGCGGCGGCGACATGTCGTTCCGCCCATTCTTCCGTTTCGACGGCGCATGCCGCTCGAATTGCTCCTTTTCGTCAGGCGAGGCGGCGGGCGCATTCTGGACGACCGGGCCCGCACTGCTCGCGCCTCCTGCTTACCGGCTGGCGGCGACGGCGGCCGCGCTGGGATTGGGCGCAATCGTATCGGCGACGCGCATGGCGCTCGGCGCCCATTTCCTGTCGGATGTAGCTTTCTCAGCGCTATTCGTGCTCGCGCTGACGCTTTTCATGCGACGACTGATGCGCCCGACATGAACGAGCAACGCGCGAGCGTCGCATTTCAAGCTGAATCGCCTATATTCTGCGGGCTGCTTCGCAGAGGAGAGGCATGCTTCGGGGTCTATACATCGCATCCGCCGTCGGGTTGGCGCTGGCGGGCGCAGCGGTCGCTGTGAACTATGTGTTCCTTCGTCCCGCGGTCCTGCGCGTTGCCGTGGCGCAGGGAACGGACGATCACAGGCTGGTCGACGCGATCGGGCGGGCGTTCGCGGTTCATCGCGATGGGGTGCGGCTGCGCGTCGTGCCGGTCGGAACCGCCAGCGCGAGTTCTGCGGCGCTGCAGTCCGAAAGCGTCGATCTGGCCGTCGTCCGCTCGGATATCGCCGTTCCGTCGAACGGGCAGACGCTGGTGATTCTCCACCGCAATCCCGCACTCCTGATCGCGCGCGGCGACGACGCTATCGGCTCCGTGTCCGACCTGAAGGGTAAAACGGTCGGGATCGTGCGGGGTGTGGCGAGCGGCGTCGGCAATGTGACCTTGTTCGATACGATTCTGGCGCACTACGAGATCGATCCGCAGCTCGTGCGCCATGAAGTCCTCGGCCGCGACGGCATGGCCGATGCAATCAAGTCGCGGCAGGTGGACGCGCTGTTCGTCGTTGGTCCCGCAACCGCCAACATTTCCGGGGAGGCGGTCGCGGCGGTCGTCAGGGCCTCGGGTTCGGCGAAATTCATTCCGATCGCCGAATCCAAGGCGATCGCGCAGCGCTTCAGCGCGCTGGAATCGACGGAAATCGTCCGCGGCGCCTTCGGCGGCGATCCGCCCCGACCAGCCGATGCGTTCGAGACCATCGGCGTCTCGGTCCGGCTGATGGCCCGCGCGAGCCTGCAAGACTCCATCGCTGCGGAAATCACCCGACGGCTGTTCGCCGAACGCCCGTCCATCGCGAGGCTCGAAAAGCTCGCCAATCAGATCGAGGCGCCCGCGACGGACAAGGGCGCAGCCATGCCGGTGCATCCCGGCGCCGCCGCCTATCTCGACGACGAGGAAGAGAGTTTCTTCGATAAATACAGCGATTTCATCTATCTCGGCGCCATGGCGCTGAGCGTCATCGGCTCGGCTTTCGCGGCGGTCGCGACACGGATTTCCCACACGCGGCATACGGAATTCGACCGTCTGCTCGAACGGTTGCTGGAGATCCTGAAGTCGGCGCGCACCGCCGGCCGCGTCGACGATCTCGACGAGATGGAGCGGGAAGCTGACGAAATTCTCGTCTCCAGTTTCGCCAGCCGGCATCTGACGGGCCTCGACAGTCACGCGATGACCGCCATGGGGCTTGCTCTCGAACAAGTGCGCGACGCGATACGCGAGCGTCGCGGCGTGCTTCGGAAACAGTCGCTGCGGCCGGTCGAGGCCTCGCGAATCGCGCTGGGCGAATGAGGTTTCCTTTCCTGCCGGTTTAGGGTAGAAGGCGCCGCAGCGCAGCAAGGCCCGAGTTTCGGCGCCCGCGACCCATTTTCACACGGCAGATTCATGAAACTCCGCAACATCGCGATCATCGCGCACGTCGACCATGGCAAGACCACGTTGGTCGATCGTCTGCTCCAGCAATCCGGCGCCTTCCGCGAAAACCAGCGCGTGGCCGAACGCGTGATGGATTCCAACGACCTGGAGAAGGAGCGCGGCATCACGATCCTGGCCAAGGCGACCTCGGTCGTCTGGAAAGACGTGCGCGTCAATATCGTCGACACGCCCGGCCACGCTGATTTCGGCGGCGAGGTGGAGCGCATTCTGTCGATGGTGGATGGCGCGATCGTGCTGGTCGACGCGGCCGAAGGTCCGATGCCGCAGACCAAGTTCGTGGTCGGCAAGGCGTTGAAGATCGGCCTGAAACCGATCGTCTGCATCAACAAGGTCGACAAGCCCGACGCGCGCGCCAACGAGGTCATCAACGAGGTTTTCGACCTGTTCGCAGCGCTGGACGCCACCGACGAGCAGCTCGACTTCCCGATCATCTACGGTTCCGCCAAGCAGGGCTGGATGGCAGACGCCGCCGACGGCCCGAAGGATCAGGGCATGGCGCCGCTGTTCGACCTGGTGCTCAAGCACGTGCACGAGCCGGTCGTGGGCGAGGGCGGCTTCCGCATGCTCGGCACATTGCTCGAGGCCAATCCCTATCTCGGCCGCATCATCACCGGCCGCGTTTTTTCGGGCTCGGTGAAGCCGAACCAGCCGGTGAAAGTGCTCGACCGCGCGGGCAATGTCGTCGAGCAGGGCCGCGTCTCGAAAATCCTCGCCTTCCGCGGGATCGAGCGTCAGCCGATCGAGGAAGCTGAAGCCGGTGACATCGTCGCCATCGCGGGCCTCGAGAAATTCAACGTCGCCGACACGCTCTGTGCGCTCGAAATTTCCGAGCCGCTGCAAGCGCAACCGATCGATCCGCCGACGCTGTCGATGACCTTTTCGGTGAACGACTCGCCGCTCGCCGGCACGGAAGGCGACAAGGTGACGAGCCGCGTCATCCGCGATCGCCTGTTCAAGGAAGCCGAAGGCAATGTGGCGCTACGCGTCGAGCCCGCGCCCAATTCCGACGCCTACGTCGTCTCGGGTCGCGGCGAATTACAGCTCGCCATCCTGATCGAGACCATGCGTCGCGAAGGATTCGAACTGTCGATCTCGCGGCCGAAGGTCGTGTTCCAGAAAGGCGACGACGGCGAGATACTGGAGCCGATCGAGGAGGTCGTGATCGACGTCGACGAAGAGCATTCCGGCGTCGTCGTGCAGAAAATGTCCGAGCGCAAGGGCGAGATGATCGAAATGCGCCCGTCGGGCGGCAATCGCCTGCGCCTCGTCTTCTACGCGCCGACGCGCGGCCTGATCGGCTATCAGGGCGAATTGCTGACCGACACGCGCGGCACGGCGATCATGAACCGCCTGTTCCATGAATATGCGTCCTACAAGGGCGACATTCAGGGTCGCCGCAACGGCGTCCTGATCTCGAACGACCAGGGCGAGGCCGTCGCCTACGCCATGTGGAAGCTCGAAGATCGCGGCCCGATGATGATCGAGCCCGGCTGGAAGGTCTATCGCGGCATGATCGTCGGCGAGCACAC
>DAIRCS010000211.1:0-6236 GCA_036796555.1 Rhodoblastus sp.
TCCTTGTAGAAGAGCGGATTGTCGATGCCGGCGTAGCCGGACGCCATCGAGCGCTTCATCACGATCGAGTGCTTGGCCTTCCAGACCTCGAGCACCGGCATGCCGGCGATCGGGCTGCCCGGATCGTCCTGCGCCGCCGGGTTCACGATGTCGTTGGCGCCGATCACCATGGCGACGTCCGTATTCGGGAAGTCGTCGTTCAGCTCGTCCATCTCGCAGACGATATCGTAGGGCACTTTCGCCTCGGCCAGCAGCACGTTCATGTGGCCGGGCATGCGACCGGCGACCGGATGGATGCCGAAGCGCACGTTGACGCCCCTGTCGCGCAGCAGCTTGGTCATTTCGTAGACCGCGTGCTGGGCCTGCGCGACCGCCATGCCGTAGCCTGGCACGATGATGACGCTCTTGGCCTCCGACAGCATGTCCGCCGTCTCGGCGGCGCTGATCGACTTGACCTCGCCGGCTGGCGCTGCGGCGGCGCTCGACGACGACGTCGCCGTCGTGCCGAAGCCGCCGGCGATCACCGAGATGAAATTGCGATTCATCGCGCGGCACATGATGTAGCTGAGGATCGCGCCGGACGAGCCGACCAGCGCGCCGACGACGATCAGCAGGTCGTTCGACAGCATGAAGCCCGTCGCCGCCGCCGCCCAGCCGGAATAGGAGTTCAGCATCGAGATCACGACCGGCATGTCCGCGCCGCCAATCGCCATCACCATGTGCACGCCGAAGGCGAGCGCGATGAGCGTCATCACGATCAGCGGGAACATGCCGCCCGCGATCGTCTCCGCGCCGAGGAAGAACCGGCCGAGGATGACGACGAGGATCAGGCCCGCGAGATTGATCCAGTGGCGCGCCGGCAAGAGCAGCGGCTTGCCGTCGATGCGGCCCGACAGCTTGCCGAAGGCGATGACCGAGCCGGTGAAGGTCACCGCGCCGATCAATATGCCGACGTAGATTTCAACCAGATGGATCGTGTGCTCGGCGTGGCTCGCGAACACCGTCGATGTGTCGATATAGCTCGCGAAGCCGATCGCGCAGGCGGCGAAGCCGACCAGCGAATGCATGATCGCGACGAGCTCGGGCATCTGCGTCATCTGCACGGTCTTGGCGGCGTAGAGGCCGACCGCGCCGCCGATCGCCATGGCGAGCAGGATGAAGATCAGCCCCCAGCCGACGACGATCGGAATTTCGACATTGCCGACGACGCGCCAGCCGAACACGGTGGCGAGCACGGCGATCGCCATGCCTGTTATGCCGTACCAGTTGCCGCGCTTGGCGGTCTCGGGATTCGAGAGGCCGCCGAGCGAGAGGACGAAGAGAATGGTGGCGCCGATATAGGCGGCCGTGACGATGCTGCTGGACATGTTTCCCGTCCCCTTACTTCTGGAACATCGCCAGCATGCGGCGCGTCACGGCGAAGCCGCCGAACATGTTGATGGTGGTGAGCGTGAGCCCGACGAATGCGATGATGAGGATCCAGATATCCGGCCGGTCGGGCGAGCCCGGCGGCCAGATCTGCAGCAGCGCGCCGATCGCGATGATGGACGAGATGGCGTTGGTGACGCTCATCAGCGGCGTGTGCAGCGCCGGCGTCACGTTCCACACCACCATGTAGCCGACGAAGATCGCCAGCACGAAGACGGTGAAGTGGCTGAGGAAGGCGGGCGGCGCATAGGCGCCGACGAGCAGGAAGAGAAGCGCGCCGATTCCGAAGGCGATCAGCAGCGTCTTGAGCGCCATGGGCTCGCTCGGCGCGCCGTGGCCGTGGCCGGACGATTTCTTCGCGGCAGGCGCAGGCGCGGCGGCGGCCGCAGCCGCGGCCGGCTTGGGCGGAGGCGGGGCGGGGAGCTTCAGCGGCGGCGCCGGCCAGGTGATCTCGCCGTCCTTGATCACCGTGAAGCCGCGGATGGCGTCGTCGTCCATGTTGACGACGATCTGGCCGTCCTTGGCCTTGCACAGCTCCTCGGTGAGGCGCAGCAGGTTGGTGGCGTAGAGCGTCGAGGATTGCTTGGCGAGACGGCTGTGCAGGTCGGTGTAGCCGATGATGGTCACGCCGTCGCGGACCACCGACTGGCCGGGCACGGTCAGCTCGCAATTGCCGCCCTGCTCGGCGGCGAGATCGACGATCACGCTGCCGGGCTTCATCGACTTCACCATGTCGGCGGTGATGAGTTTCGGCGCCGGCTTGCCCGGAATGAGCGCGGTCGTGATGATGATGTCGGAGTCCTTGGCCTGCTTGGCGTACATGGCGCGCTGCGCCGCCTGGAAGCCCTCGCTCATCACCTTGGCGTAGCCGCCGCCGCCGCCGCCGTCCTCGTCGTAATCGACCTTGACGAATTCGGCGCCCATCGACTTCACCTGATCGGCGACTTCCGCGCGCGTGTCGTTGGCGCGCACGATGGCGCCGAGGCCGACGGCCGTGCCGATGGCGGCGAGGCCCGCGACGCCCGCGCCGGCGACGAAGACCTGCGCCGGCGGGATCTTGCCGGCCGCCGTGATCTGGCCCGCGAAATAGCGGCCGAAGGCGTTGGCCGCCTCGATGACCGCGCGATAGCCGGTGACGCCGGCCTGCGAGGTCAGCGCGTCCATCTTTTGCGCGCGCGACAGCAGGCGGGGAACCGCATCCATCGCCAGAACCGTGACCTTGCGCGCCTTCAGCTTCTCCATCAGTTCCGGGTTCTGCGCCGGCCAGATGAAGGAGATCAGCGTCTGGCCTTCCTTCATCTGCGCCACTTCGCCGTCGGTCGGCGCGCGCACCTTGAAGATGATGTCGGCGTCCGCCCAGACTTGCGCCGCCGTATCCGCGATCTTCGCGCCGGCCGCCGTCAGGGCGTCGTCGTAGATGTCGGCGGCGTCGCCGGCGCCTTTTTCGACGAGAACGGAAAAGCCGAGGCCGACCAGTTTCTGCGCGACATCCGGCGCGATCGCCACGCGCTTCTCGCCGGGGAATATTTCCTTGGGAATTCCAATGACCTGCGGCATCGGCTCGGTTCTCCTTAGCGTCCTCTGGCGGCGACCGTCCTGGGGCGTCTGAAGCCCGGGGCAGGCTTCATACATCAATCCGAAGCCGCACCATAGAACGGCGCTTGCGGGCAGGGAAAGCCACAGGCCCGCGCTTTCGCTCGCGATTTTGGGGGGCCGACCAATCCGCCGGGTGGGTGGAGATCGTAGAATGCGGAAGCGTCCCGGAGAGTCCGACCCGAAATGCGTCCACGACCCTTATCCTGCGTGTTGAGGAGCCTGCGCAGCAGGCGTCTCGAAGCATGATCCGGAGTCTCGCCCCGCGTCCAGACTCTCAGGCTGATGGTTTGAGTCAGGAGCCAGACTTTGGAGGACAGGCCGATTTCCGAAAGCAGAGCGAAGACGGGTTTCGGCGCATGGATTGCGATCGGTCTCGCCGCATGCGCGCTCCTCGCCTATGGCGCGCCGATCGCGTGGCTCGCGTTCAGGCAGCGCGACCTCCTCTTTCATGTTTCCACGCTGCGCGCGACGCCGGACGAGGCCGGCTTTTCGCGGGCAAGGGAAGTCGCGGTGAGGACGGCTGACGGCGAGACGCTCGTCGGCTGGTTCATTCCGCCGGCGCAGGGCAAGCCGTTCCTCATCTACCTGCACGGCAACGCCGGCACGCTGGAAAAGCGCGCCGTGCGGCTGCAACGAATGACGGACGACGGGGCGGGCCTGCTCGCGATCGAATGGCGCGGCTACGGCGGTTCGACGGGATCGCCTTCGCAGGACGGCCTGCTGAGCGATGCGCGAGCGGCCTATGATTACGCGATCGGCGCGGGCGCGGCGGCGAGCCGCATCGTCGTCGTCGGGGAATCGCTCGGAACCGGGCCGGCGCTCTGGCTCGCCGGCGCGCGCAAGGTCGCCGGCGTCGTGCTCGACTCGCCCTATTCGGCGATCGTTGACGTCGGCGCCGACACATACTGGATGTTTCCGGTGCGGCTGATCGCGCGCGATCCGTTTCCGGCGGCGGAATGGGCGGCGAAAGTGCAAGTTCCGGTCTTCGCCGTCGCGGGCGACGAAGACCGGACGATCCCCGTCCGCTACGCGCGAAAACTGATGGCGGCGATATCGGCGCCCAGGACCTTCATCGAAATCCCCGGCGCCGGACATGTCGTGCTCGGCCGGCCGGATATCCTGCCGAAGGCGAACGCCTGGATCGCGGAGGTGGCGAAATAGGACCGCGAGCCTTCAGGCTCGCATCTGTTTCAGCGAGCCTGAAGGCTCGCGGTCCAGACGGGCCCGCGGCCCCGATCAGACGCGGATGCGGCTCGCGCCGGAGCGGGCGACCGGATTGTTGGGGTCGATCACCAGCGCGCGCTGGTAGGATTCGGACGCCTTCACGCGGTTGCCCTGCTTTTCGTAGGCCATGCCGAGGCCCGCCCAGCCGTTGGCGTTCTTGTTGTCGACGTTGAGCGACGCGTTGAAATCCTCGATCGCCTTGTCGTACTTGCCGAGCGCGATCAGGCTTTCGCCGCGCGCCTGGTAGGGCGCTCCCGCGAAAGGATCGCGGTCGATGGCGTTGTCGAAGTCGGTGACGGCGCGCTGGTGCTCGCCGCGCTTCTGGTAGATCAGCCCGCGCGCGTGAAACGCCTGCGCGCCTTCGGGATTGAGGCGGATCGCCTGATCGAGGTCCGACATGGCCTGATCGAGATTGCCTTGCGCGCGCAACAGATTGGCGCGGCCGAGATAGGCCGAGGCGTACCGGGGATTGACCTCGATGGCGCGGTTGAAATCGGCAAGCGCGGCGTCGTTGCGGCCGAGCTGACGCTCGGCGAGGCCGCGATTGTTGTAGGCGGTGGCGTTGTTCGGGTCGATCTTGACCGTCTGGCCGAAATCCGCGATCGCCTCGCCCATCCGGCCGTTGCGCGCATAGGCGTTGCCGCGCGTGAGATAGGCTTCGGCGCTATTGGGATTGCGGTTGATGACCTCGGTCAGCGAGGCGATGTTGGCGGAGGCGGCCGCCGGATCGTCGGGCGCGACTTCGGCGATCTGGGGCGCCGAGCCGGAGAGGCCGCGTCCCGCGCCGACGGTGTCGCAGCCCGCGAGCGCCGCGCCGAGGCCGAAAAGCGCGATCGCCGCGAGGCCGCCGCGCAGGCGCGTCGCCGCCGCAAGACCCGAAGGATGGCCGATATCAGCTATTGCGACCATGACGGTCCCTTCACGTGTCCTGCCGTTTCAGAATGCCGCCCCTATCGGCCCGCATTCGGGCGACTTGCGGGACGATTCCGGCAAAGTCGAAAAAAACGGTCAAGAAATCGTTAACCGGTGCAAAAAAGACACGGCGGCCGAGCCAGTCGACCGCCGCGGCAAACGAAACGCAAAAAGGATCAGCGGGCCGCGCCGAAAGCGGGCTTGGGCTTCGAGGGCAGGAGGCCTTCGCGCTGCATCTTCTTGCGGGCGAGCTTGCGGGCGCGGCGGACGGCCTCGGCCTTCTCGCGGGCGCGCTTCTCGGACGGCTTCTCGTAATGGCCGCGCAGCTTCATTTCACGGAAAATGCCTTCGCGCTGCATCTTCTTCTTGAGCGCCTTGAGCGCCTGGTCGACGTTGTTGTCGCGAACGAGAACTTGCACCGGACCTCCTGTGCGGGCCGTTTCGGCCCGTTCGGGCAAGCGCCTTCCCGGCCTTGCCCATGAATTTCGAGAAACAGAGAACCGCCCCCGTCCGCAGGGACGAGGCGATAGTGGCGTGGCGATTAACAGAATCCGGGAGGCTTGTCTATCGCGTGGACGGCAAAAACACCCGCGTCACATGCCCCATCTTGCGGCCCGGCCGGGCCTCGGCCTTGCCGTAGAGATGCAGATGCGCGCCCGGCTCGGCCGCGATCTCGCGCCAGCGGTCGGCCTGATCGCCGATCAGGTTGCGCATCTCCACCGCGCCGCGGATTTTCGGCGCGCCGAGCGGCCAGCCGCAGATGGCGCGGACGTGCTGCTGGAACTGGGAGGTTTCCGCGCCCTCGATCGTCCAGTGGCCGGAATTGTGGACGCGCGGCGCGATTTCGTTGACGACGACCTTTTCGCGGCGCGCGCCGTCGGCGCCGGTCTCGGCGACCAGAAACATCTCGACCGCGATCACGCCGACATAATCCAGCGCATCCAGTATCCTGTGGCAGATGTCGAACGCCCGCGCCGCCGTTTCCGGCGCCATGCGGGCCGGCGCGCGCGTCACCGCCAGAATGTGGTTCTCGTGCTCGTTCTCGCAGACGTCGAAGGCGGCGAAGGCGCCGTCGA
>DAIRCS010000212.1:0-6217 GCA_036796555.1 Rhodoblastus sp.
GCACGACGTCGGCCTGTTTTTCGCGCGCCTGCGTCAGCGCATCGAAGGCGAGGCCTGCGGCGTCCGCGCCCGGCGCGCCCGAAATGACCGGCGCGCCGAGCCGGTCGCCCCAGACTTTCAACTGCTCGATCGCGGCGGCGCGAAACGTATCGCCGGCCGCCAGCACGACGGACTTGCCCTCGCCGCGCAAGCGCTGCGTCAGCTTGGCGATGGTGGTCGTCTTGCCGGAGCCGTTGACGCCGACGACCAGCACGACGAACGGCTTGCGCGCGGCGTCGATGACGAGCGGCTTCGCCACCGGCGTCAGCGATTTCTCGACTTCGGAAGCGAGGATCGTGCGCACTTCGTCGGCCGACACTTCCTTGTCGTAGCGCCCCTTGCCGACCGCCTCGACGATGCGGGTCGCCGCGCCCACCCCGAGATCGGCGCGCACGAGAATGTCCTCGAGATCTTCGAGCGCGGCGGAATCGAGCTTGCGCTTGGTGAAGACGTCGGTAATGCCCTGCCCGATCGAGGAGGACGAGCGCGCGAGGCCCGACTTCAGGCGCTTCCACCACGACGTTTTTTCGGCGGGAGGATTGGGCCGCGAGCCTTCAGGCTCGCTCTGCGTCCCTGACGGCGCGGCGGCGGGGGCCGCATCGGGCTGCGAGCCTGAAGGCTCGCGGTCCGCCTCCGCCTTCCGGCCGAACATCCTGCCGAACAATCCCGGCTTTTTCGTCTCGCCGTCCCCGTCGGCCATGAATTCGCATTCCCTTTCCGGCGCATCGCGCTTGACGCCGCGCCGCGCGCCTCAGATAGCCTCTAACGCATGAACCCGGAAGAGATCATTTCCCGCCTGCTGCACCGCGACGGCATGATGCTGATCCTCGACAAGCCCGCCGGGCTGCCCGTCCACAAAGGCCCCAAAGGCGGCGAAAATCTGGAGGAGAGTTTCGAGCATCTGAAGTTCGGCCTGCCGCGCCGGCCCGCGCTCGCCCACAGGCTCGACCGCGACACGTCGGGCTGCCTGGTGCTCGGCCGCCACCGCAAGGCGCTGGAACGGCTGATGAAACTGTTCAAGGCGGGCGCGATCGACAAGACCTACTGGGCGGTCGTGGAGGGCGGCCCCGAGGCGGACGACGGCCTGATCGACATGCCCCTCGGCCGCCTCGACGCCACGCGCGGCTGGTGGATGAAGCACGATCCCGCCGGCCTGCCGTCACAGACGCGCTGGCGCGTGCTCGGGCGGGGCGCGGACGAAGCCGGCAAGCCGCTCGCCTGGCTGGCGCTGGAGCCGCTGACCGGCCGCACCCACCAGTTGCGTGTGCATTGCGCGACCTCGGGCTTCCCGATCCTCGGCGACCCGATCTACGGCTCGGGCGGCGCCATGCCGCTCCATCTGCATGCGCGCGAAATCGTGGTGCCGATGGCGAAGAACGGCCCGCCGACAAAGGCGACGGCGCCCATTCCTACGCATATGCAGGCGATGCTGGAGCGGTGCGGGTGGGATGGCGAGGCCCCCTCCCTGACCCTCCCCCGCTCCGCGGGAGAGGGGGAAGACTCGCAGCGCGGCTAGTTTCCTGATCCCGGGCGCCCGCCGTCCCCTCTCCCGCCGCCACAAAGTCGGCTGTTGCCGACTTCATTAGATACGGGGGAGGGAAAGGGAGGGGCACCGCGATTTACTTCTTCTTTTCCAGCTCGGCCTTCAGCGCCAGCAGCTTGGCGAAGGGCGAGTTCGGATCCGGCTGCTTGTCGCGCTCGCGCCGCTCGGACGAGGCGAAGGCCCGTTCATTGCGCGAATCCTGCCGGTTGTCGCGCGGCCGGTCGCCCCGCGGCTTGTCGAAACGCGGGCGTCCCTCGAAGCGCGGCTTGCCCTCGAACCTGCGGCCGCCCTCGCGTTTTTCGCCGTCGGTCGGCCCCTGGCCTTCGGCCGGCTTCGGCCGCTCGGGGCGCTGCGGGATGATCCATTCGCGCGGCGCCCGCTTTTCCGGCCGGCGGCCCTGCGGACGCCCGCCCTCGCGGCGCTGCTGCGGACGCCCGGGCGTCCAGACCTCGATCATCGCAAGCTCGGCCGCCTCCGCCGCCGGAGCTTCGTCGCCGGCGGGCGTTTCCGCGGGCGCGCCCTCGACGCCAGCGGGTTCGACCGCCTCTTCGCCCGCCGCCCGCAGGGCGGATTCGGCGAGGATCGCCTCGTCGCTCGGCGGCTCATCCGGCGTGGCGGCGACGGCCGGCTCCTCGTCCGCCGCGTCGGGCTGCGCTTCGGCGGCGGCCGTCTCGATTTCTATTTCCTCTGGCGCGGCCGGCGGCTCTTCGCCGGCCTGCTCGGCCGTCAAAACGGCCTCGTCCGAAGCCTGCCCCTCCGCTTCGTGAAGCAGCTCCGTTTCTGCGGCCTCATCCGGGACCGCCGGCCTCTGGCCGGCTTCGTCGCCGTCTGAATCCTCTTGGCCGCCGGAGGCCGGCGTTCCCGGCTCTGCCTCCGCCGCCGCCTTCGCCTGCACGGGCTCCGTCGGGGCCTTGGGCACGAGCGGCACGGTGATCGCCGGGCCCTGCCGCGTCTCCATATGGAAGCCGAGCGACTTCAGGATCGAGGCGAAGGCCTCGCCCGAGCAACCCGCAAGCGACGTCATGCCGACCGTGACGACGAAACCGTTCCCATCGGCGGCGCCTGCCGGCGGGTCGCCGGGCGTCGTTCCCGGCCGATAGGCGACGGCGGGACGGATGAGATCGGCGAGCCGCTCCAGAATATCGACGCGCACCGCGCGCTCGCCCGACACGCGGAAACCGGCGACGCGATAGAGGTCCTTGGAAATCTCGGGATTCGCCGCAAACGACGTGCGCCCGGACGACGCGAGATGCGCGACTTCCTCGAGCCCGACCGCGCCTTCGATGCCGCCATGCTTCAGCGACCACAATTGCGCGGCGAGCGCGCGCGGCGCGGGCTTGAGCAGGGCGGGCGCGTAGAGATGATAGGCGCCGAACCGGATGCCCGCCTTGCGGAGCGAACCGCGCGCTTCCTGCGACAGGCCCTTCACGTCGCCCGCGATCTTGGCGCGATCGACGACGCCGAGGTCTTCCGCCACCCGGAACGCCACGCCCCGCGCCAGGCCTTCCAGCCCTTCGCCGGATTCGAGCTGCGCCAGCGGCCCCAGCAGTTTCGTCACATGCTGGGCGAGCCAGAGATCGACGCGCCGCTGCACTTTTTCGAGCGCCTCGCCCGCCAGACTGTCGTCGGCGGTCAGAACCGCGCGCGGCCCGAGAATCTTGTCGCCCGCCACGATTTTCGCGATCGGCTCGCCGAGCCAGCGGATCGCGCCGTCGTTCGAAAGCGCGAAGGCCGTATCGACGGCGTCGCTCACGCGCGTCGCGCGGCTCTCGATCTCGGCGGCGAGCGCCTTCTGGGCCGCGGCGTTCAGCGCCCTGGCCGCCTCGCCTTCCGCCTGTGGATCGGCCGTGAAGCGGAATCCGCGCAATTGCCCGACATGCTGGCCCTCGACCAGCACGTCGCCATCGGAAGTGATCTCGGCGTCCAGCATTCGGTTCTCTCTGAGGCGCCGCATGAGGAGGCTGGTGCGGCGGTCGACGAAGCGCTGCGCGAGCCTCTCGTGCAGGGCGTCCGACAGACTGTCCTCTACCCGACGCGCCTCGCCCTGCCAATGCTCGGGATCGCCGAGCCAGTCGCCCCGGTTGGCGATGAAGCTCCAGGCCCGCACCTGCGCGATGCGCTGCGACAGCGTGTCGATGTCGCCGTCCGTGCGGTCGACCTCCGCCAGCCGCCGCGAAAACCACTCGTCGGGAATGCGCCCGCGCCGCACGATGAAGAAGAAGACCGTGCGGGCGAGCTCCGCATGGGCGGCCGGCGAAACCTTGCGATAATCGGGAATCTGGCAGGCGTCCCACAGACGCGCGACATCGGCCGGCGTCGCAGCCTGCCGGCGCACGTCCTCGTCGTGCGAGAGCACGTCGAGCACCATCTGGTCCTCCGCGATCGGCGCGCGCGTCAGCGCCGGCTCGCCGGGCAGCCGGTCGAGCGACGCGGTGAGCGCGCGAATCGAGGAAAAATCGAGATTGGCGTTACGCCATTGCAACAAGGTCAGCGGATCGAAGCGATGGTCCTCCAGCGCCTCGACCAGATCCTCGTCGAACGGCGGACAGCGGCCCGACGTGCCGAAGGTTCCGTCGCGCGTGTGCCGCCCGGCGCGGCCGGCGATCTGGCCGAATTCGGCCGGCGTCAGCCGCCGGAACTGGCGGCCGTCGAACTTGCGGTCGGAGGCGAAGGCGATGTGGTCGACGTCGAGATTGAGCCCCATGCCGATCGCGTCGGTGGCGACGACGTAATCGACGTCGCCGTTCTGGAACATGTCGATCTGCGCATTTCTCGTGCGCGGCGAGAGCGCGCCCAGAACGACCGCTGCGCCGCCGCGCTGGCGGCGCAGGAATTCTGCAATGGCGTAGACCTCTTCCGCCGAGAAGGCGACGATGGCGCTGCGCCGCGGCAGCCGCGAAATCTTGCGCTCGCCGGCGAAGGCGAGTTGGGAAAGCCGCGGCCTCTCCACGATCGGAACGCCCGGCAGCAGCGTGCGGATGACCGGCGCCATCACGCCCGATCCGATCAGCAGCGTCTCGTCCGCCCCGCGCCGGTTGAGGATGCGGTCGGTGAAGACATGGCCGCGGTCGAAATCGGCGGCGAGCTGGATCTCGTCCACCGCGACGAAGGAAACGGGCAGGTCGCGCGGCATGGCCTCGACCGTGGAGACCCAGTAGCGCGGGTTCGGCGGCTTGATCTTCTCCTCGCCGGTGACGAGCGCGACCGCATTGGTCCCCGCCCGATCGCTGAGCTTCTGGTAAACTTCGCGCGCCAGCAGCCGCAACGGCAGGCCGATCATGCCGGTGGGATGGGCGAGCATCCGCTCGATGGCGAAATGCGTCTTGCCGGTGTTGGTCGGCCCCAGAACCGCGGTCACGCCTGCAGTTCGGCGCGGCCTGGCTTCAGAGGACGGCAACGCGCCCGGGTAATTCATGGCGTCGCTTCCGCTTCGCCGCCAAGCCCGCATGTGCCGTTTTGACCCGGCGGGCGGCGGGAAAATTCAGCATTCGAACGTGGCGCGAACGAATCGCGGCCGAATCGCTGACTCCGCCAGAGTCCTCTTTCGTTCTCCGCAAGATATCGCCGAATCCATAGGCGTGGGCGCCAAGTATTGTGAATCGAAACGACTCCGAACGGGAATCCGGCCGCCGAAATTCGACTCGCGGACGGACTCCGCGGGCTTCTTTTGTCAAGCGCGCGCGGAAAAGAATTCAAAAGGGCCACCGCGTTAACTTTCAGGCCGAACCGCGAACGGAGCGGGCACGAATCGCTGAATTGGCGGAATTCGCGCTCCGTTCACGCAATATATGGGGCGAGGACGCCGCGACGCCACAAAGCCCTGTGGATATGCGACTCGTGAGCAGCGGCGAAAGTTAACGACATGGACCGGCGCAGTCCGCTTTGGGTCAATTGTTCTGCGCGCGCCGTTCGGCCAGGAAGAAATCGACGGCCTGGATGATGAGCGACCCCTGCTTCGTGCCGACCTTGATGTAATAGGGCGCCACCACATGCGCCTGTTCGAGCGGCGCGAGCCAGACTTCGAGGTCGCGGTTCTCCGCCATGTACCGGGTCGACTGGCTGTCGAGTTTGTAGCCGGAAATCGGCGTGTAGCGCGCCGAGCAGACCGACACCGGGCCGGAATAGCCCTTGGCCTGCACGTTGCGAACGCCCTTGAAGAACAGCGAGACGTTGAACCGCACCAGCCCGTCATAGACCGGTATCGTCCGGTCGCAGGCGGCCTGGCCGACCAGCGGCTGTCCGGGCGGCACGCTCATGACGAGCGCGCTCACGGGGTCGAGTACGCTGGTCTTGTGGGCCTGCGTGACCGGCACGCGCTCGTCCATGTCGAGGAAGGGCGGCGAGATTTCCACCGCGCGCACCGTGCCGGCGTTCAGCCCCATGCGGACCGTGCGGGTCTCGTTCGCATTGGCCGTCGTATTGGCGTAGGCGTTCGGCAGCACGGTCGCATTGGCGATGGCGCCGTTCGCGGTCGCCGCGCCCTTGGCCTTGGTGACCATGGCCGCGAGGCCCGACAGCCGCAGGCCGATATCGACCTTGTAGGCGCCGTTCTCGATCGAGGCGGCGGCGTCCGCATTGCCGATCGGCACGCCGATGATCGAGAGCGCGTAGGTGGCGCGCAGGCTTTCCGCCAGC
>DAIRCS010000213.1:0-6127 GCA_036796555.1 Rhodoblastus sp.
TCGATCCAGCACATGGCGAAATACGCCTATGGAACGCCGATGAAATCGGAAGAAGCGCGCTTCGAGCCTGAGCGCCTCGGCGTCGCGACCAAGTGCACCTTCTGTCAGGACCGCATCGATCTCGCCGCGAAAACTGGCCAGACGCCGGGCGTCGATCCCGAGGTGACGCCGGCCTGCGTCAATTCCTGCATTTCCGGCGCGATGCATTTCGGCGACATCAAGGACAAGGGCAGCAACGTGTCGAAACTGCTCGCCATGACCGAGCATTTCCGCATGCACGAGGAACTCGGCACCGACCCGTCCGTCTATTACATCCTCGACGGGGAGGAGGCATGAGCGACGACAGGGTTCTCGATCGAATCGTCCCGCGCCAGCAGAAGGAATGGGACATCAAGGGCGCGCTGAATTTCATCCTCGGCGGCGCGGGCGCGGGTCTTCTCGTGGCGAGCCCCTTCGCGGGGATGTTGCGCGCCGATCCGCGCCCCTTCGTCGCGCTGGGCATGGCGCTGGTCGCGGGCGGCCTGTTCTCCGTCTGGCTGAAGATCGGCCGGCCGTGGCGCGCCCTCCATGTGGTGCGCCGTCCCTCGACATCGTGGATGACGCGCGAGGCGTTGATCGCGCCGTTCCTCTTTGTCGCCGGCGCGCTCGGCGTCGCCACCGGCGCGCCGGTGTTCGTGCTGATCGCGGCGCTGCTGGGCGCGCTCTACGCCTATGCGCAGGGGCGCATCCTCAAGGCCAACATCGGCATTTCCGCCTGGCGGCGCTGGTCCTGCGTGGCGCTGATCGTCGTCACCGCGGTGGTCGAAGGCGTCGGCGTCGTCGCCTTTGCCGCGCCCGTCTGGCCCTCGCTCGCGCCGCTCGGCTTTCTGCTCGCGGCGCTGATCGTCGCGCGCTACATCGCCTGGACGAACTACATCGCCGATCTCCGCAGGACCGGCGCGCCCAAGGGCACGCTCGAGGCCTTCGACGTCTTCGCGCCGCGCTTCCTGATCCTCGGCCATGCGGCGGCCGCGATCTTCGCGCTGATCGGCGCGGTCGGCCACTATCCCGCGGCGCTTGCGCTCGGCGGCGCCTTCGCCGCGGTCGGCGGCGCCCTGTTCAAATACACGCTCGTCTGCCGCGCGGCCTTCACGCAGGGTTTTTCCCTGCCGCGCACGCCCGCGCGCGGGCGCAGCAAGCCGGGGCCCGGCCTGCAGCCGGGCTGGGAGCCGCCGCAGGCGAATTGACGCGAGAAGCCGGCGACGAGAACAACGAGGCCGGCCACAAGGGAGGAAGCCGATGAGACGGGGGCAGGGGGCTGCGCGCCTGTTGCGGACGAGCGGGAGGCGCGCATGAGCGGCGTCGTCATGGAGCCGATCGAGCGCGCGAGCCGCGCGGAACTGCAGGCGTTGCAGCTCGAGCGCCTGCAATGGTCGCTCAGGCGCGCCTATGACAATGTCCCGCACTACCGCGCGAAATTCGACGCCGCCGGCGTGAGGCCGGACGATCTGAAATCGCTCGCCGATCTCGCCAGATTTCCCTTCACGACCAAGGCCGACCTGCGGGACACCTATCCCTACGGCCTCTTCGCGTCGCCGATGCGCGACATCGTGCGCCTGCATGCGTCTTCCGGCACCACCGGCAAGCCGACCGTCGTCGGCTATACGCAGAAGGATGTCGACACCTGGGCCGATCTCATGGCGCGTTCGTTTCGCGCCGCGGGCGTCGGGTCGGACGACATCATCCTCAATTCCTACGGCTACGGCCTGTTCACCGGCGGCCTCGGCGCCCATTACGGCGGCGAACGCCTCGGCGCGGCGGTCATTCCCATGTCGGGCGGCCAGACCGAGAGGCAGGCGCAGCTCATCCAGGATTTCAAGCCGACGGTTTTGCTCTGCACGCCGTCCTATGCGCTGACCATCGCCGACGAACTCGCGCGGCAGGGCGTCAAGGCCAGCGACACCAGCCTGCGCGTCGGCGTTTTCGGCGCCGAGCCATGGACCAACGAGATGCGCCGCGAGATCGAGACGAAGCTCGGCGTCGACGCGGTCGATATCTACGGCCTCTCCGAGGTCATGGGCCCCGGCGTCGCCTGCGAAAGCGTGGAGACGAAAGACGGCCCGTATATCTGGGAAGATCACTTCTACCCGGAAATCATCGATCCGCAGACGGGCGAGCCCGTGGCCGACGGGCAGGACGGCGAACTCGTCTTCACCTCGCTGACGAAAGAGGCGCTGCCGATCGTCCGCTATCGCACGCGCGATCTCACCCGACTGCTGCCCGGGACCACCCGCCCGATGCGCCGCATGGGCAAGATCGTCGGCCGCTCCGACGACATGCTGATCATCCGCGGCGTCAACATGTTCCCGACGCAGATCGAGGAAATCCTGCTGCGCAACGAACATTTGTGCGGCCACTACCAGATCGTCGTCTCGCGCGACCGCAATCTCGACGAACTCGACGTCTTCGTCGAACTCATGCCCGACGTCGCGCCGCAGCTTGACGCAGGCCGGCGCGACGGCGTCGCACGCGACGTCGCGCATCACATCAAGACATTCGTCGGCGTCAGCGCGCGCATCCATGTCGTCGATCCCGATTCCATCGAGCGCGTCGTCGTCGGCAAGGCGAAACGGGTGATCGACAAGCGGCCGAAATAATGGCGAACCGGCAGATCGGGCAGTGGATCGAGAAGCGGCTGGGCGAACGCCCGCCCCGCGCGAAATCGGTGATCGTCACGATCTACGGCGACATGATCGCGCCGCGCGGAGGCGCCGTCTGGCTCGGCGGCTTCATCCGGCTGGTCGAGCCGCTCGGCCTCAACGCGCGCCTCGTGCGCACCTCCGTCTTTCGCCTGTCGCGCGAAAAATGGTTGGTGTCCGAGCAGATTGGACGGCGCTCCTTCTACAGCCTGACCGAAACGGGACGGCGCCGCTTCGAGCACGCCTACCGCCGCATCTACGAGGACGCGCGCGATTCGTGGGACGGCGAATGGCGCATCGTGCTGCTGTCGGGCGATGGCCTCGGCGGCGCCGGCAAGGAGGCGTTGCGCAAGGAATTGCTGTGGGAGGGCTATGGCGCGATCGCACCCGGCGTCTTCGCGCACCCCTCGGCGCGCACGGAAGAATTGATGGACCTGCTCCAGACGGCCGGCGCGCACGACAAGGTCGTCGCCTTGCAGGCGCGCACGCTCGGCGCGCTGTCGAGCCGGCCTTTGAAGGACATCGTCGATCAATGCTGGCGCTTGAACGACGTCGCGGGCGCCTATCAGGATTTCGTCGACGCGTTCCGTCCGGTGGCGCGCGCGATGCGCGGCGGCGCGGATGCCGACGCCGAGCAATGTTTCATCGCGCGCACGCTGCTGATGCACGAATTCCGCCGCGTGCAATTGCGCGACCCGCTGCTGCCGCGCCAGTTGCTGCCGGCCGAATGGCCGGGCGACACGGCGCGCGCGCTCTGCCGTGAAATCTACGCCGCCTGCTGGCGTGGCGGCGAGGCGCATCTGACGGCGACGCTGGAAACGCCGGATGGGCCGCTGCGCGCGGCGGGCGAAAGCGTGCAATCGCTGTTCGCCGGCCGCTTCGCCGCGGAAGACGCGGCCTGAAGTTCAGGGCCGAAGACGACATTCGACTGCGCCGTGCGGCGGAAACGCGAAACTGCGGAACATGTTTCGAGACGATTCGGCGAGCGCTTACCTCCCCGCTCGCGGGGAGGTCGCAATGCGCAAGCATTGCGAGTGGGGCAGGCCGGGCAGGTTCGGCCAAGTGCGGGACAACGCCGGCGATCCCCACCCGTCGCGCTTCGCGCGCCACCCTCCCCGCAAGCGGGGAGGGAAATCGGCGCCCGAGATCGATATCCTTATGGCCCAGCTCTCAATACGGCAGCCCTACATAATTCTCCGCGAGCGCCGTCTGCGCGGCTTTCGAACTGAACAGATATTCCAGCTCCGCATTCTGTATCTTGCGGTCGAAGCCCGACGATTCTGGGAAATTGTGCAGGAGTTGCGTCATCCACCAGGAGAAGCGCTCGGCTTTCCAGATGCGCGCAAGCGCGCGCTGCGAATAGGCGTCGAGGCCGGCGTCGCTGGCGTTGCGATAATGCTCGATCAGGGCGCGCGAGAGATAGGCGACGTCGCTCGCCGCGAGGTTCAGCCCCTTCGCGCCGGTCGGCGGCACGATATGCGCGGCGTCGCCTGCCAGGAACAGCCGGCCGTGCCGCATCGGCTCGGCGACGAAGCTGCGCAGCGGCGCGATGCTCTTCTCGATCGAGGCGCCGGTCTGCAGGTCGGCGGCGGCGCGCGCGTCGAGCCGGCGCCTTAATTCGTCCCAGAAGCGCTCGTCCGGCCATTCCTCGACCTTCTCGTCGAGCTGGCATTGCAGATAGTAGCGGCTGCGCGTCTGCGAGCGCATCGAGCACAATGCGAAGCCGCGGTCGTTGTTGACGTAGATGAGTTCGTCCGAAACCGGCGGCTTGTCGACCAGCACGCCGAGCCAGCCGAAGGGATAGACGCGCTCGAACGTGCGCAGGATGTCCGCGGGCATCGTCTTGCGGCTCACGCCATGAAAGCCGTCGCAGCCGGCGACGAAGTCGCAGGCGATCTCGTGGACCGCGCCGTCCTTCGTCCAGGTCACGCGTGGGCTGTCGGTCGCGATGTCGTGGATCGCGACATCCGCCGCCTCGTAGACCGTCGGCGCGCCGCAGGCCTCGCGCGCGTCCATCAGGTCGTGCGTCACCTCGGTCTGGCCGTAGACCATCACCGTCTTGCCGGTCAGGTCCTTGAAGTCGATGCGATGCCGGACGCCGCCGAAGCAGATCTCGGTTCCGTCATGCGGCAGGCCTTCGCGGCGCATCCGCGCGCCGGCGCCGGCGTCCTCGATCAGGCCGACCGCGCCCTGTTCCAGCACGCCGGCGCGAATGCGGCCGAGCACATAAGCCTTGGATTTCTGCTCGAGGATGAGCGTGTCGATCCCAGCCTTGTGCAGCAATTGACCGAGGAGAAGCCCCGCGGGACCGGAGCCGATGATGACGACCTGCGTGCGTTTGGACATTGCGCTTCCCCGCGCGCGCTCGGTCGGCGCGCTTACCGGAGGCGACATTAGTGCAGGCAGGCGGCGGGCGAAATCGCAGACGAGGCGGCGAGCCTATTCAAAATTCGGCGCGCGCAATTCAAAAGACGAAGCTGCGATTCGCTCGCGGTCAGGCGTTGCGGGCGCGCTTGCCCGAGCTCTCGGGCGCGGCGGCGCGGACTTCGACCGGCGGTTCGCTCAAGGCGACCTCACGGGCGTCCCGCCAGGCTTTGAAGCCGAGGCCGACGACGGCCATGGCCCCCATGCTGACGATGGCGATGTCGATGTTGGTGAGCGGACCGGCGAGGCCTTCGTCGAGATCGAAGGCTTCGCCGATGCAGGCCCAGACGATCATCAGGATGCGGAATTCAGTGGCGCCGACGCCGATATAGGACATCTGGTGCACGCGGTGCACGGCGGCGCGGATGTAGGTGTAGGCGGAATAGAGCAGGTAGCACAGCAGGATCACCAGCGCCGAGACCAGCGTCAGGAATGGCGACAGGGCAAAGGCGACGATGATCAGGATCTGGGAGAACAGGTCGCAGGTGTGGTCGACGAGAAAGCCGAAGCGCGGCCGCTCCGTATGCCGGTAGCGCGCCAGCGAGCCATCGAGCGAATCGCCGAACCAGTTGAGCAGGACGCCGAAAATCACGACCGGGAGGAAATCGGACGACCAGTTGCAGCCGACAAGGGCGATCGCGGTGACAACCGATCCGGCCATGCCGATCGCCGTCAGATGCAGCGAAGTGACGTTTGCGGGTATTCTCGGCAGGATCCAGCGTATCAGCTTCTGCTCGCCCTCCGCGAGAAAGCTACGGTTGCGCCGTACCGGTTGATCGCCATTGATTGTCAAGACAACCACTTCCCCTCAGTGATCCCGGACCAATACGCTCCGCCGACTATTCCGTCAAACTGCTTTTCGCAATCTTAACGCCATCTTGCGCGCTACTTTCGGGTTGCAATCGCCGTGCCCGCGATTGTGGGCTGGGAGATAGTGCCGAAGAGCTTCATCGCCTGGTAGAACTCGGTGGAGGGCGAGGCGGCGACGTAGAGGACGTCCTTGTTGCGCACCTGGAAGTTGCGGG
>DAIRCS010000214.1:0-6082 GCA_036796555.1 Rhodoblastus sp.
TGCCGAGATGGATCATCTTGGTGCCGCTGTCGACCTGCTGGCGGCCGTTGGAGATGGCGATGGAATAGAACTCGCCGCGGCTCTCGTCGCCGCGCAGGATGCAGGACGGATATTTCCAGGTGATGGCCGAGCCGGTCTCGACCTGCGTCCACGAAATCTTCGAGCGGTCGCCACGGCAGTCGCCGCGCTTGGTGACGAAATTGTAGATGCCGCCCTTGCCCTCGCTGTCGCCGGGATACCAGTTCTGCACTGTCGAATATTTGATCTCGGCGTCCTCGTGCGCGATCAGCTCGACGACGGCGGCGTGCAACTGGTTCTCGTCGCGCTGCGGCGCCGTGCAGCCCTCGAGGTAGGAGACGTAGGAGCCGGCGTCGGCGATGATCAGCGTGCGCTCGAACTGGCCGGTGTTCTTCTCGTTGATGCGGAAATAGGTCGACAATTCCATCGGGCAGCGGACGCCCGGCGGGATGTAGACGAAGGAGCCGTCCGAGAAGACCGCCGAATTCAGAGTCGCGAAATAATTGTCGGTCACCGGCACGACCGAGCCGAGATATTTCTTCACCAGCTCGGGATGCGAATGCACCGCTTCCGAGATCGGGCAGAAGATGACGCCGGCCTTCGCCAACTCGGCGCGAAAAGTCGTCGCCACCGAGACGGAATCGAAGACGGCGTCGACCGCGACCTTGGAAGTTTGCACGCCCGCGAGGATTTCCTGCTCGCGCAGCGGAATGCCGAGCTTCTCGTAGGTGCGCAGCAGCTCGGGATCGACCTCGTCGAGCGACTTGGGGCCAGCCGTACTCTTGGGCGCGGAATAATAGTAGAGGTCCTGGTAGTCGATCTTGGGATAATCCACCCGCGCCCAGATCGGCTCTTCCATGGTCAGCCAGCGCCGATAGGCGTCGAGACGCCATTCGGTCAGCCATTCCGGCTCGTTCTTCTTCGCGGAAATGAAGCGAACGATATCCTCGTTCAGCCCCTTGGGCGCCTTTTCGGATTCGATATCGGTGACGAACCCATACTTGTAGGCATCCACGTCGATCGCCTTCACGCGATCGACGGTCTCTTTTACAGCCGCCATAATCCTCTCCCCTGCGCGGTTTCAAGGGCCGCCAGTCGGAACTCATATAATGGACCGCGGGGCGCCCCGGTTCAAGCCAAAGCCGGTCCTTTTGCCGCCTAAACGGCTGTTTTCCTGCCGATCCGCGCCAATATGCCGCCCAGGGCGGCGGAAAACGCGGCGACATCCTGCTCCGTCGTGGTCCAGCCGAGGCTGGCGCGCAGGGCGCCCCGGGCGAGATCGTCGGGAATCCCCATGGCGGCAAGGACATGCGAGCGTTTCACCTTGCCGGACGAGCAGGCCGAGCCGGACGAGAGCGCGACGCCGGCAAGGTCGAGGGCCATGAGGGCGGTTTCCGCCGACAGGCCGGGAATGGCGAAGGCCGTGGTGTTGGGCAGGCGCGGCGCGCCGGCGGAAAAAACGGTCGCGCCGGGCGCGAGGCGCGCGAGCTCCGTTTCCAGCTTTTCGCGCAGGCTGGAAAGGCGGACGGCCTCTTCGCCGGCGTGGGCCGCCGCATCCTCGGCCGCAGCGCCGAAACCGGCGAGGGCCGCCACATTTTCCGTGCCGGCGCGAAACCCCCGCTCCTGCCCGCCGCCGCGAATCAGCGGGCGGTCGCAGTGCAGCGCGGCGTCGCGCAGGACGAGCGCGCCCGCCCCCTGCGGGCCGCCGATCTTGTGGGAGGAGACGACCAGCATGTCGGCGCCGGTCGTGTCGAACGCGCAGGCTATGCGGCCCGCCGCCTGCACGGCGTCGCAGACGACGAGACCTCCGGCCGCACGAACCTTTTCGGCCGCAGCGGCGACGGGTTGCAGCACGCCGGTCTCGTTGTTGGCGGCCTGCAGGCAGAGCAGGACCGGACCCTCGGCGCGCGCGAGCGCGGCGTCGAGCGCCGCAAGGTCGAGAACGCCGGCGCCATCGACCGGAAGGATTTCGGCGTTTTCACCGAAACCGTGGCCGTCGAGAGCGGCGACATGTTCCGTGGCCGACAGCAGCAGTTTTGTCGCTGCGCCCTGCGGACCACGCCAGCGCCCCGACAACGCGAGGTTCAGCGCCTCGGTCGCGCCCGAGGCGAAGATCACGTTGCGCGCCCGGCCGCCGACCAGCGCGGCGACCTTTTCGCGCGCCGCTTCCACGAGCGCGCGCGCCGCCCGACCCTCGGCGTGGATCGAGGACGGATTGCCGGCCGCCCGCAACGCGTCCAGCATTTTCGCGCGTGCCGGCCCGCGCAGCGGGGATGTGGCGTTGTGGTCGAGATAGACGCGGGGCATGGGGCGTATGTAGTGGGCGGAAGGGGAAGGCGCGAGTCTCGCTCCCTCTCCCCGTGAGAACGGGGAGAGGGCTGGGGTGAGGGGCCAAACGACCGGGGGAAATGTTGCGGCGCGACCCCTCATCCGGCGCTTCGCGCCACCTTCTCCCCGCTCACGCGGGGAGAAGGGATCGGCCTGATTGCCCTCCCCGCCGTCGCGCGCGAAAACTCGACCGCAGGAAACGCCCGGAGCCCAAGATGCCCGCCGACTTTCAGTTGCCGCCGCTGCTCGACTATGTCGCCATCGCCGCCTGGGCGCTGTCCGGCGCGCTCGTCGGCCTGCGCAAGCGTTTCGATGTGGTCGGCGTCTTCATGACGGCGCTGACCGCAGCGATCGGCGGCGGGCTGATCCGCGACGGCCTGCTTCTGCGCGCCATTCCGCCCGTGGTGACAAACCCCTTCTACCTGCCGCTGATCGCGGCCACCACGATCCTCGCGATCGCGCTGGCCCAGCGCCTGCACAATGCGCGCAAGATCGAGACGATCATCGAACTCGTCGACGCCGTCGGCACGCCGGCCTTCGCCGTCGTCAGCGTCGAATTCGCGCGCCGCGCCAACCTGCCGCTGCCCGGCGTGCTGCTGGTCGGCTGCGTGGGCGGCGTCGGCGGCGGCGTGCTGCGCGACATTCTCGTGCGCGAAATCCCGGAGATCATGCAGCCCGGCCGCTATCTCGCGATCCTCGTGGCGCTCGCCTGCGCGCTCTACATGATCCTGACGATCGGCTTTTCGCTGCCGCCCGCGCCGGTGGCGTGGGGCGCGGTGGCCTTCTACTTCTGCGTGCGGCTCCTGACGGTGCGGCTGGACCTGCGGACGCGCCCGGTGCTCGGAGACTTGAATTCAGGCAATTGACTAAATTGTCGCCGAAGGTCTCAATTTGCCGATCCGGGCTAAGACCAAGCTCGGACAGGAGAAGCGTCATGAAGAATCCGGCCCGCTACATCTTGCCGTTCGCCCTTCTCGTCTGCGCCAATGCGGCCCTCGCCGCAACGACGGACGACGTGAAGTGGATCAACCAGTGCGTGTCCGACAACAAGAACGAAGGGGCGAAGCCCGAGGTCGTGCTCAAATATTGCACCTGCATGAACAACAAGATGGGCGACAACGAGACGCAATCGATCAGCCAGTGGGAAAAAACCCACGCAACCGAGCGCAAGGCTTGCGACGCGGAGGCCGGCTGGAAATAGAGGCGCGAGCTCTCAAGGGAAACGACAAGGATTGGCCGGATGTTCCGGCCAATTTTTTTGGCGAAAGACACGGGAGCGCCGCGTTCGCCTCAGGCGCCGCGCGCCACCGCTTCGCCAAGGGCGAGTTCGCCAGCGCGCAGAACCGCCGCATAGACGCCGAAGCAGGCCTCCGCATTCTGCGCGAGCGGGCGAAGAAACTCCGGTCCGGGTCGGCCATCCGGCGCGAAGTTGACCATGAGGCAACGTTCGGTCGGGGCGACGATCTCAAGTTCGACGCCGCCCATCCTCAACCTCTCGCCGAGCCAGTCCGATGAGCGCTCGTCCGTCTCGATCAGGACGTTTGGGCGAAAGGACTCGCAACGCGGCCGAACGCCGGACAGGGTTTCCAGAAACGCGAGATCGCCTGCCGTCAGGATGTGAACGGGCGCGGCGTCGAAATGCGAAACGTCGGCTTCGCGCGTGATCTGGATCCGGCGGCCGATCCGGGCGGAGAGCAGCGCGGCGGCCGTCTCGCTTGCGCCGTCAAGCCAGTCGCCATCCGGCGGCAGCACCTCGACGCCGTCGCCACTGCGGCGCGCGGACCAGAACGCCAACCGGTCCATGCGCGCGAAGCGCCGGGTGTTCTTGCCCGAGCCGAACTTGCCCGCTTCGTCGCGCACCGCATACATCCGGTCGCCGACAAGGCCGCGCGTCTCGACCTGCACGGCGTCGAGCGCCTGACCGCGCATCGACTTGACGGGATAGACCCACAAACCGGAAACGCGGCCGGCCAGGGCGCGCATCAATCGAGCTTGAACTTCTCGAACTGGCGGTGCTCCGCAAAAATCCGGCGCACGGTGCCCGTGACCGAGCGGTAGATGATCGTCTCGGTCGTGATCAGCTTCGGGTGGAACTTCACGCCCTTCAGCAGCGCGCCGTCGGTCACGCCCGTCGCGCAAACGATGACGTCGCCCGAGGCCAGTTCCTTCATGTCGTATTTCTTCTTCGGGTCCTTCACGCCCATCTTGGCGGCGCGGTCGACCTTGGCCTGGGTGTCGAGGATCAGGCGGCCCTGCATCTGGCCGCCGACGCAGCGCAGCGCGCCCGCCGCCAGCACGCCTTCCGGCGCGCCGCCGGTGCCGAGATAGAGATCGCAGCCCGTCTCTTCCGGCTGCGCGCAGTGGATGACGCCCGCCACGTCGCCGTCGGTGATGAGGCGGATGGCCGCGCCGGCCCGGCGGCAGGCGGCGATGAGGTCGGCGTGGCGCGGACGGTCGAGAATGACGACGGTGATCTCGCCCGCCGGCACGCCCTTGGCCTTGGCGAGCGCGTTGATGTTGTCTTCCGGCTTGGCGTCGAGGTCGACGACGCCGGTCGGATAGCCGGGTCCGATGGCGATCTTGTCCATGTAGACGTCGGGCGCGTTGAGCAGCGTGCCGGCTTCCGCCATGGCCATGACGGCGATCGAGCCCGGCATGTCCTTGGCGCAGAGCGTCGTGCCTTCGAGCGGATCGACGGCGATGTCGACGCGCGGGCCGGTCTTGGTGCCGACCTCCTCGCCGATGAACAGCATCGGCGCCTCGTCGCGCTCGCCCTCGCCGATGACGACCTTGCCGTGGATCGGCAGGCGGTTCAGCTCGCGGCGCATGGCGTCGACGGCGGCCTGGTCGGCAGCCTTCTCGTCGCCGCGCCCGCGCAGGCGCGCGGAAGACACCGCCGCGCGCTCGGTGACGCGCACCAGCTCGGTCGAGAGAATACGCTCGATGATTTTGTCTTCCTTGACGATGAGATCGGTCATTTTCTTCTTTCCCGGGGTAAATTCTTGCAATTGTTTCGGATCGGATTCCCTCCCCCCTTGTGGGGGAGGGCTAGGGTGGGGGGTCGGGGAATCTCGCCAGGCTTCCAAGCGCCAATCTCGCGAGATTCCTCGACCCCCTCCCCCGCACCTCCCCACAAGGGGGAGGGGAGGCGCCCCTACTCCATCGCGCGGCTCCTACCGCACTTTCCTTACCTATTCCCGCTCGATCCGGATGGATTGCGGCCGTTCCGCGACATATCCGTCCGCCACGATGGCGTCGAGGGCTTCGCGCACGAGTTTCTCGGTCGTGGCGTAAGTGATGAGAACGACCGGCACGGGCGCGCCGGTCTTGTCGCCGCCGGCTCCGGCGCGGCCGCGCTGGACGATGCTCTCGAGCGAGATTCCGCGCTCGGCCATGCGGGTCGCGATGCCGGCGAAAGCGCCGGGCTTGTCGTAGACCGACAGGCGAATGTAATAGCCGCCCTCGTGGCGCTGCATCTCGACGCGCCGGACCTTGGTCAGCGCGGCGCGCGGCAGGCCGAGCGGACGCGACCGAACGCCGCGGGCGATGTCGGCGATATCGGCCACCACGGCCGACGCAGTCGCATTGCCGCCGGCGCCCGGCCCCACCAATGTCAGTTCGTGAACGGCGTCGGCGTCGATGGTGACGGCGTTGGTCACGCCCATCACCTGCGCGATCGACGTCGTCTTGCGCACCATGGTCGGATGCACGCGCTGCTCTACGCCATGCGGCGTGC
>DAIRCS010000215.1:0-6035 GCA_036796555.1 Rhodoblastus sp.
AAGGGCCTCGGCGACAGCCCGCTCTACGGCGTCACGCGCAATCCCTGGAAGATGGGGCATACGACCGGCGGCTCGTCGGCGGGCGCGGCGGCGGCCGCAGCGCTCGGGCTCGGGCATTTTCACCTCGGCACCGACGGGCTCGGCTCGATCCGTATCCCCGCCGCCTTCACCGGCGTGTTCGGCCTGAAACCCAGTTTCGGCCGCGTGCCGGCCTATCCGCTGTCCACCATGGCCGTGCTCGCTCATCTCGGGCCCCTGACGCGGCGCGTGGAGGATGCAGCCTTCATGCTGTCGCTGATCGGCCGGCCCGACAGCCGCGACAATACCGCCTGGAACACGCCCTGCCCCGACTACACGCAAGGTCTCGACAAGGGCGTGCGCGGGCTGCGCGTCGCCTGGTCGCCGCGCATGGGCTATGTCGATTGCGTCGAGCCGGACGTGGCGGCTGCGACCGAGAAGGCCGCGAAGGTTTTTGAAGAACTGGGCGCGACGGTCGAGCAGGTCGACCCGCCGGTTTCCGATCCGCGCGCCATCGCCGACGTTCTCTGGCACACGGGCGCGGCGGTCGCGATGAAACATGTCGGCGCAGGCGACGAGTCCTTGCTCGATCCCGGCCTGCTCGCGGAGGTGAAGTCGGGCCGCGCCCTCACCGCCGTCGATTATCTCGACGCCTTTCTGGCGCGCGGCGCATTGGCTCACAAGATGGCGGTCTTCCACGAGACCTACGATCTCCTGCTGACGCCGCAGATGCCGACCGGCGCCATTCCCATCGGCGCGGACGTGCCGAAGGGCTCGCCGTTCAGGCACTGGATCGAGTGGTCGCCCTTCACCTATCCGTTCAACGTCACGCAGCAGCCGGCCGCCAGCGTTCCCTGCGGCCTCACGCGCGACGGATTGCCGATCGGGCTGCAGATCGTGGGCGCCATGCGCGAAGACGCGCTCGTGCTGCAGGCTGCGCGCGCCTTCGAGCAGGCGCGGCCCTTCGCGACGATCGACGCGCCGCGGGCGTAGCGATGACGACGCCCGACGACACGGATTACGCGCACCGCAGAACCGTCAATCTCGTCGCGGCGATCGCGGTGCTGGCGCTCGCGATCATTCTCGTCGTGGCGGTCAACATGCTCGACGAGCAGCGCCGGATGCAGCGCTGCGTCGATTCCGGCCGGCGCGATTGCTTCGCCATTCCCACGCCGCCCGTCGCGCAGGGCGTGCAGCGATGACGCGAGGAAAGAGACGCCGCCCGGCGCAGCGACGGCAGGCGATCTCGCGCCCGCGCGCGCTGGAGTCTTTCACCGCCAGATAGAAACGGACCCGGGCGTCAGGCCTTCCTCTTCCGCGCGAGCTTGATCGCTCCGGCGATGGCGAGGACCACGACCGCGCCCGTGATCGCCGCGACGACATCAGGCGGATCGCCGTGGCGGTCGAGCCAGTTAGCCACCCACGGATCTTCCGAGATCATCTCGCCCGCGACCCAGCCGAGCAGCGCCGCGCCCGCCCAGACGATGACCGGCCAGCGGTCGACCAGCTTGAGCACGAAGCCCGCGCCGAAGACCACGAGCGGGATCGACAGGAGAAGACCGAAGACGATGAGGCCGAAATGGCCTTCGGAGACGCCGACAATGGCCAGCACGTTGTCGAGCGACATGACGCCGTCGGCGATCATGATGGTGGTGACGGCGCCCCAGACGTTGGGCTCGGCCTTCACCTCGCCGTGCTCGTGATTGTCGAAGACGAGACGCACGGCGATGTAGAGCAGGAGAACGCCGCCGATCAGCTTGAGGAACGGCAGCTTCAGCAGCCAGACGACGAGAAGGGTGAAGAGAATGCGCAGCGCCACCGCCATGCCGGCGCCGAGCGCGATGCCGAGCTTGCGCTTGTCCTCCGGCAGGTTGCGGCAGGCGAGCGCGATCACGACGGCGTTGTCGCCGGACAGCAGCAGATCGAGCCAGACGATCTGCAGGACCTGGAAGGCGAAATAGGGAAGCGAGTCGATCATCTGGGGTCCGTGGTTTCGCGTTCCGGCCGGCGTCGGCGCGCAATGCGCAGGGTCAGCGACGGCAGGACGCCGGCGAGCGCGCGCGCCATATCTGCGGGCGGCACGCGGCTTTTTTTCGGCACGTGGATGAAGACGGCCGGCGCGGCGCCCGCCTCCAGCGAACGCCAGAGGACTGCGTTGCAGACGTAGTCGCCGGCGTCGTTCGACGGCGCAGCGTCGACGCTGGCGCAGCGTAGACGCGCGACAAGCTGCGTCGTATCCCAGCCGGCGGGCAGGCTGGCGGCGGATTTCCCGCCGTGGGCGCGCCGCGCGGCGAAGGCGCCGCGCGCATCGGGCTTCAGCGTCGTGACGATGTTGCGGGCGCGCGATTCGACAGTCACGTTGCGGCGCCTGCCCGCAAGACCAAGATGCACGATCGCGTCCGGTTTTTCGCGCGCGACGAGCGCGTCGATCAGCGGGCCGATGGCATGGACCACCGGCAGCACGGCCGTGGCGAGCCTGACGCCCATGCGCGAAAACCGGCCGCGCCAATGGCGCTCGAGCTCCGCGACGATGTCCGCGCTGGGATTGTCCGGCGCGCCGGGAAAGGCGCCGAAGGCGGTGACGAGCAATGTCGTCATCATACGCCCATCAGCGCGGCGATCTCCTCGACCGCCAGCGTCGGGGCGAGTTCGCCATCGGCCACCGCGCGCTCCAGCTTCGGCAGACGCGCCTTGACGGCCGAATCCGTGCGCAGGCGCGAGAGCAGCCGCTCCTCCAGCATGGACCACATCCACTTGACCTGCTGAGCGCGGCGGCGCGCGTCGAACTCGCCGGCGGCCTGCGTCTTGCGGCGATGGTCCTCGATGCGCGCCCACATGTCGTCGAGCCCCTCGTTGGCGAGGCCGGAGACCAGCACGACCGGCGGCCGCCAGACGGACGAGGAGGGCTGGAGGATGTGGAGCGCGGCGAGATATTCGGCCGCCGCCGCTTTCGCGCGCGCGCGGTTGGCGCCGTCCGACTTGTTGACGGCGATCATGTCGGCGATTTCGAGCACGCCTTTCTTGATGCCCTGCAATTCGTCGCCGGCGCCCGGCAGCATCAGCACGAGGAAGAAATCCGTCATGTCGGCGACGACCGTCTCCGACTGGCCGATGCCGACGGTCTCGACCAGAACGACGTCGAAGCCGGCGGCCTCGCAGACCAGCATCGTCTCGCGCGTGCGCGCGGCGACGCCGCCGAGCGTGCCGGACGAGGGCGACGGCCGGATGAAGGCGTTGCGGTCGACCGCGAGCCGCGCCATGCGCGTCTTGTCGCCGAGGATCGAGCCGCCGGTGCGCGAGGAGGACGGATCGACGGCGAGGACCGCGACCTTGCGGCCAGCCGCGGTGAGATTGGAGCCGAGCGTGTCGATGGTCGTCGATTTGCCGACGCCCGGCACGCCGGTGACGCCGACGCGGATCGCGCCGCCGGTATGCGGCAGCAGGCGCTGCAGCAGCGCGCCCGCCTGCGCGCGATGGTCGGGCCGGCGGCTCTCGATGAGCGTGATGGCGCGCGCCAGCGAGGCGCGGTCGCCGGCAAGCACGCGTTCGGCCAGTTCCTCGACGGGGGGCGCGGCGACGCGCAAGGCGGCGGGAGTCATGCCCCGCTATATAGCGGATCGTCTCGCAGTTGCGAAACGAGTCTATTGCGGCGGCGGCTTGGCCGTCTTGAACACCGCCGTTCCGCGGCAGACGAGGTCGCCCTCGGCGTTCGAAATCTCCGCCTCCACGAAGACCAGCGACTTGCCCGCGCGCACCACCCGGCCCTGCCCCACGAGGCGGCCCGAGGCCGGCGCGAGAAACGCCGTCTGCATGTCCACGGTGATGACGTTCGAGCCGACGGCCGAGCGCGCCGCCGAGCCCATGCAGACGTCGAGGAGCGTCATCAGTAGGCCGCCATGCGCGACGCCCATCTGATTGCCGTGATGGCGCTCGACCGTCACCTCCAGCCGCGAGCAGCCGCCGCCGCTCTCGATCGGCTCGATGCCGCAATAGCCGACGAACGGAATGTCGGCCCCGAAAATATCCGCGATCTTCACTGCCTCTCCTTGTGCGACAGGCGGCCGGAAAGGCCGCATCAACCTCAATGCGCGTTAAGGCGCTTTGCTCGTTTTCCGCAAAGCGCGCCGTAATGGCTCGCGCCTAGCCTCGCTGGGACATTAGCGGGCGGCCGGCGTTCCGGTCCAGACGAGCCCGCTTGCGGAGGTCCCATGGCGACGATCGAACGCGCGCTCAATGCGCACAGCCTCTACTGGGTGAAGGACGAGGACGGCGACCGCATCGGCATCGTGTGGGGTCTCGACGGCTGCTGGCGCTGGACGGTGGGCCATGCGGCGTCCGAAGAGGCGGAATCGTTCGAGGGCGCCCAGGCCGCCGTCGAAGCCGCGCTCGGCGAAAAGGCGCGCGTGCGCCAGCGGGCCGCGCGAGCCGCCTGACACCGGGCTATTTCGGCGGGATCAGCGGCTGCACGATCTCGCGGAACGGCGCCGTCGCCTCGCAGCGTTCGGCGAGCGCGGCAAGCTGCGGACATGCGGCGGCATCGAACAGGCCGGCATGCGCCTCCTTCAGGAAGCGCAGCGCGCAGGCGACCATGATGTCGGCATGGCCCATCGTCGCGCCGAACCAGAAATCGCCGCCGCTTTTTGCGCGGGATTTTTCCAGCACGGCCAGCGTGTCCGAAATCTGCGCGCGGCAACGCTGCGTCCAGACGTCCGACGTCTGTTCGTGCAGCACGCGTTCGTAGAGCAGCGCGACCGCCTTTTCGGCGAGCCCCTGCCCCAGGGCGCAAACATGCAATTGCGCGCGACGCGCCTCTCCCGCGCGCGGCAGGAGCGCCGCCTCGCCGGCCTCCTCGTCGAGCCAATCGAGAATCGCCGAACTTTCGATCAGCACGGCGCCGTCGTCGCGCACCAGCGTCGGCACGCGGCGCAGCGGGTTATAGGCGGCGAGCCTGTCGGCGTCGCCGAAGGTCGACCACGGACGATGCTCGAACGGCCTGCCATAGAGACGCAGCGCGATGGCGACGCGGCGGACGAAGGGAGAGTCGAACTGGCCGATGAGGATCATGCGGCCATCATCATCCGCATTCATCCCGCAGCGCAATGGAGCAATGGGAACGCCAAGCCTCCGCCGGCGTTATGGATACATGTAAATCGTCGCGGCCCGCGAGAGGTCGGCGACCGAAAGGAGCGGATCATGGCACGGCTCGAACGGGCGCTCGATGCGCAAAGTCTTTTCTGGATCAAGGATGGCGGCGGCGACCGTATCGGCATCGTCTGGGGACTCGACGGCGAATGGCGCTGGTCGGTGTCGGGGCGCGCATCGCAGCCCGCGTCTTCATTTGAAGACGCCACATCGGCCGCGGCCGGCGTTTTGGGCGAGCCCCTGACTTTCAAGCGCCAAACTGTGCGCTGAGGGCGCCTGACGCAGCGCCTTCCCTGCAATCGCCGGAGGCCCATCGGCCTCCGGCGTTTTTCGCGTGAATTGGACCGCGAGCCTTCAGGCTCGCTTATCCACTGCGAGCCTGAAGGCTCGCGGTCCAGTGGATCAAACCTTGCCCCAGACCTCGCGGGCGATGTCGACGATCAGCTCCAGCTTCTTCCACTGCTCGTCCTCGGCGAGCGTGTTGCCCTCCTCGGTCGAGGCGAAGCCGCACTGGGCCGACAGGCAGAGCTGGTCGAGGGGTGCGAATTTCGCGGCCTCGTCGATGCGGCGCTTGATGTCGTCCTTCTTTTCCAGAACGCCGGTCTTCGACGTGACGAGGCCGAGCACGACGGCCTTGCCCTTGGGCAGGAAGCGCAGCGGCTCGAAGCCGCCGGCGCGATCGGTGTCCCATTCCATGAAATAGGCGTCGACGCCGACCTGATTGAACAGAAGGTCCGCGATCGGCTCGTAGCCGCCGGAAGCGACGAAGGTCGAGCGGAAATTGCCGCGGCAGAGATGCATGGAGACGGTCATGCCCTTCGGCTTCGACTCCAGCGCCTTGTTGATCATGCCGGCGTAGATGCCGGGCTGCTTCT
>DAIRCS010000216.1:0-6016 GCA_036796555.1 Rhodoblastus sp.
GCCGCGCACATCGTGACGAGGCCGAACTGCTGGCCGCGGCGCTCGAGTTCGTCGAGCACCGTGCCGATCAGGATCGCGCCGGTCGCGCCGATCGGATGGCCGAGCGCGATCGAGCCGCCGTTGACGTTGACCTTGTCGCGGTCGAGATCGAGATCGCGCTGGAACTTCTCCGACACGACGGCAAAGGCCTCGTTGATCTCCCAGAGGTCGATGTCCTCCTTCTTGAGACCGGCCTTCTCCAGCACTTTCTTCGCGGCCGGCACCGGCGCGTTGAGCATCAGCTCCGGGCTGTCGCCCATGTTCGCCATCGCGCGGATTTTCGCGCGGGGCTTCATGCCGTGCGCCTTGGCGTAATCGGCGGAAGCCAGCAGCACGGCGCCGGAGCCGTCGACCACGCCCGACGAATTGCCGGCGTGATGGCGGTAGTCGATCTTCAGGTCCGGATAGGCCTGCAGGATCAGCGACAGATAGGTCGTGCCCTTGTCGTCGAGCGGCGCGTTGGCGAGCGCCGGGAAGGCGGCCTTCAGCGCGGCGAGACCCTCGCGCGTCGTCTGCGGGCGCGGATATTCGTCATGGTCGAGCGCGAGCGTGCCGTCTTCCTTGTAGACGGGCACGAGCGACTTCTTGAAGCGGCCTTCCTTGATCGCGACGTCGGCGCGCTGCTGCGAGACGTAGCCGGCCTCGTCGAGAGCTTCGCGCGAGATGCCTTCCATCGTCGCGATCGCGTCGGCGCACACGCCCTGGTGCGTCTGCGGATGATGCAGGCGCAGGCGCATATTGCCGTTGTCCATGACCATCGGGCCGTCGCCGCGGCGCCCGCCCATCGACATCATTTCCGTGCCGCCGCCGATGACGAGGTCTTCCATGCCCGACATGATGCAGGCCGCGGCGAAATTCACCGCCGAAATGCCCGAGCCGCAGAAGCGGTCGATGGTGACGCCCGACGATTTCACGTCATAGCCGGCGTCGAGCGCCGACATGCGGCCGAGATCGCCGCCCTGCGGGCCGACTTGCGAGGACGTGCCCCAGATGATGTCGCCGACTTCCTTCGTGTCGAGCTTGTTGCGCTCGGCGAGCGCCTTCAGCACGGTCGCGCCGAGCTGCTGGGGATGCACGTCCCACAGCGCGCCCTTGCCGGCCTTGCCGACGCCGCGGGGCGTGCGGCACGCGTCGATGATCCAGGCTTCGTTCATTGGGTGTTTCCTTTCGTTGCTTTCAGGACGCCGTCATTGCGAGCTCGACAGAAATCGGCTGTTGCCGATTTCGTCTGAAAGCGAAGCAATCCATCCACCGGGGCTTGATCCAGATTCGGGGATGGATTGCCGCGTCGCTTCGCTCCTCGCAATGACGGCCGGTTTCGTGTCTGCTTACCGCGGCGCCATGCGGATCGCGCCGTCGAGGCGCACGTCCTCGCCGTTGAAATAGCCGCAGGTGATCATGGTGTGCGCAAGCTGCGCATATTCCTGTGCGCGGCCGAGGCGCTTGGGGTGCGGCACCATGGCGGCGAGCCCGGCCTTCACGTTCTCCGGCGCGCGCGCCAGCAGCGGCGTGTCGAAAATGCCCGGCAGGATCGTGTTGCAGCGGATGTTGGAATCCGAGAGGTCGCGCGCCACCACCAGCGTGATGCCGACGACGCCGGCCTTGGAGGCGGTGTAGGCGACCTGGCCGATCTGGCCGTCCTCGGCCGCGACCGACGCCGTGTTGACGATGGCGCCGCGGTCGCCGTCGGGCAGCACCGGCAGATTCAACATGCCGGCCGCGCTCTTGGTGATGCAGCGGAAGGTGCCGACGAGGTTGATGTTGATGATGCGCTCGAAATTGTCGAGCGGATATTCCTTCGGCTTCTTGGTCTCGCGGTCCATCGAGGCCGTCTTGGCCGCGCCGCCCCCGACGCCCGCGCAATTCACCAGGATGCGCTCCTGCCCGTTGGCCGCGCGCGCCTTGGCGAAGCCGGCGTCCACGTCCTCCGTCGAGCCGACGTTGACCTTGCAGAAAACGCCGCCGATCTCCTTGGCGAGCTTCTCGCCGAGGTCCTCGTTGAGATCGAAGATCGCCACCTTCACGCCATGGTGCGCGAGCATCCGCGCCGTCGCCGCGCCGAGCCCCGAGGCGCCGCCCGTGACGACGGCGGAAATGGTGTTGTCGAGCTTCATTCCATGCCTCCCTGAGCGGATCGCGATTTAATCGCCCGCTTAAATCGGGGGCCACAATACGCCAAAAATCGAAATGCGAAAGGCCCCGCCCGCATGGCGGTCATGCGGGCGTACGATTTCGCAAGGCGAAACAAAAATGTCATTCCCGCGAAAGCGGGAATCCAGGGCAGCAGCCGAGAGTCTGGATTCCCGCTTTCGCGGGAATGACAGGTCGTCGCTTCAGAAAACCAGCGTCGCCAGCCAGTAGAACAGCGCGCCGATCAGCGCCGCCGCAGGCAGGGTGACGACCCAGGCGACCACGATGTTCTGCGCCACGCTCCAGCGCACCGCCGAGACACGCCGCGCCGCGCCGACGCCGATGATCGCGCCGGTGATCGTATGCGTCGTCGAGACGGGAATGCCGAGCGCGGTCGCCCCGAACAGCGTCAGCGCGCCGCCGGTTTCCGCGCAAAAACCCTGCACCGGCTGCAGCCGCGTGATGCGCGAGCCCATCGTGTGCACGATGCGCCAGCCGCCGAACAATGTGCCGATTCCCATCGCCGCCTGGCACGAGAGCACGACCCACAGCGGCACATGGAACTCGCCCCCCGTCTGCCCGTGCGTGAACAGCAGAACGGCGATGATGCCCATCGTCTTCTGCGCGTCGTTGCCGCCGTGGCCGAGCGAATAGAGCGAGGCCGAGAGGAATTGCAGGCTCCGGAAATAGCGGTCGACCGCGACCGGCGAGGCCTTCACGAATATCCAGGAGACGGCGAGCACGAGGAACAGCGCCAGGATGAAGCCGACCGGCGGCGAGCCGGCGATGGCGGCCGCCGTCTTGCTGAGGCCGGACCAGACGATCGCCGAGAGCCCGCCCTTGGCCAGCCCCGCCCCCACCAGCCCGCCGATCAGCGCATGCGAGGAGCTGGAGGGAATGCCGCCCCACCAGGTGATGAGGTTCCAGGAGATCGCGCCCATCAGCGCGCCGAAGATCAGGTGATCGTCGACGATTCCCGGCGAGACGATGCCCGTGCCCACGGTCTGCGCGACATGCAGGCCGAAGAAGGCGAAGGCGATGAAGTTGAAGAACGCCGCCCAGGCCACCGCGAATTGCGGCCGCAGCACGCGCGTCGACACGATGGTGGCGATGGAATTGGCGGCGTCGTGCAGGCCGTTCAGCAGGTCGAAGACCAGCGCGACGGCGATGAGGAAGACGAGGACGGCGAGTGCAGCGGACAAGGCGGCCGGCTCACATATGTTCGATCACGATGTCGACGATGCGGTTGGCGACGTCCTCCAGCCGGTCCACCACCTTCTCCAGATGATCGTAGATTTCGCTGCCGACGACATAGGCCATCGTGTCCGACGTGCGATGCGCCAGATAGAGCGCCTTCACGCCCTGGTCGTGCAGTTCGTCGGCCTTTTCCTCGAGCCTGGCCATCTGCACGTTCAGCGCCGAAATGCGCGAATTGTTCGAGCGCATCTCGGGCAGCATGCCGACCATGCGGCTGACGACTTCCGAAGCCTCGACGATCACGTCGCCCATCTCGACCATCTTGGGCTCGAAGGCGCGCATGTCGAACAGGTCCATCTTCTTGGCGCAGCGCTGCATCTGGTCGATCGCGTCGTCGATCGCCGTGCCCAGGCCCGCGACGTCGGACCGGTCGAACGGCGTGATGAAGGTGCGGCGCACCGCCAGCAGCAATTCGCGCATGATTTCGTCGGCGAGATTTTCCTGCCGGAAGATTTCGGCGGCATGGGTGGAAAAATCGCCCTCCCCGCGCAGCAGGCCGCGCAATTCCACGGCCCCCGCCGTCACCGTCGCCGCATGGCGCGTATACATGTCGAAGAAATTGTCTTCGCGGGGCATCAGCTTCTGGAACCAGCCGAGCATCGCAATCCTCTGCGTGACCGTAACGTGACGATTTTGTGACGCCTGCCTAGGCTTTTGCGCCCCTCAAGTCAAAGCCGCGCGGCGTGTCGGCCGGCTCCGTCGCGGCGCGGGATTTTCACCAGACGGAATTGTCCGACGACTTCCGCTCCAGCCGGTTCCCACATAGACTGCGCTCAACAACAAAGCGGGAGGGGAGAATGTATCCAGGCGTCTACGCCAGGTCGAAGGCCGACCAGCCGGCGATCATCATGGCCGCGTCCGGCGAAACGATCACTTACGGCGAACTGGAGGCGCGGCAGAACCGTCTCGCGCATCTCTTCCGCGCGCGCGGCATGAAGCGGCTCGACCATTACGCCATCTTCATGGAGAACAATTCCCGCTACGTCGAATGCTGCGGCGTCGGCGAGCGCTCGGGCTATTATTTCACCTGCGTCAATTCCTTCCTCACGCCGGAAGAGCTCGCCTACATCGTCAACAATTGCGAGGCGCGGATTCTCGTCACCTCGCAGGCCAAGCGCGACGTCGCGATGGAGGCGCTGAAGAGCTGCCCGAAAGTCGAGCTGACATTGATCGTCGACGGACCGGGCGACGGCGACAAGGTGCTGAACCTCGACGAGGCGACCAAAGGCTTCCCGCCCACGCCGATTCCCGACCAGCGCCTCGGCACGGCCATGCTCTATTCCTCCGGCACGACGGGCCGGCCCAAGGGCATCCTGCGCCCCCTGCCCGACCAGCCGCCGGAACAGCGCCTGCCGCTGTTCGACTTCCTCGATAAGCTCTGGGGCTATCGCGAGGACATGATCTATCTCTCGCCGGCGCCGCTTTATCATTCCGCGCCGCAGGCCGCGGTCAATCTCGCGATCTCCAAGGGCGCGAAAGTGATCGTGATGGAGCGCTTCGATCCCGAGCACTATTTGCAGCTCGTGGAGAAACACAAGGTCACGCACACCCAGCTCGTGCCGACCATGTTCTCGCGCATGCTGAAACTGCCCGACGACGTGCGCGGGAAATACGATATCTCGTCGCTCGAGATCGCCGTTCACGCCGCGGCCCCCTGCCCCGTGCAGGTCAAGGAGCAGATGATCGGATGGTGGGGACCGATCATCCACGAATATTACGGCGCGACCGAAGGCATGGGATTCACCGCCTGCGATACGCCGCAATGGCTGGCGCATCGTGGCACGGTCGGCAAGCTCATGCTTGGCGACCTGCACGTGCTGGACGACGAGATGAAGCCTGTCGAAAAGGGGCAGTCCGGCACGCTCTGGTTCAAGAGCGCGACGCCGTTCGAATATTTCAACGATCCCGAAAAGACGAAGGAGACGCGCTCGCCGGACGGCTCGATGAGCACGGTCGGCGACGTCGGCTATGTCGACGACGACGGCTATCTCTACCTCACCGACCGCGCGACTTTCATGATCATTTCCGGCGGCGTGAACATCTATCCGCAGGAATGCGAGAACCTGCTGATCACCCACCCCAAGGTCGCCGACGCCGCCGTCTTCGGCGTGCCCAACGCCGATCTCGGCGAAGAGGTGAAGGCGGTCGTGCAGCCGATGCCGGGCGTCGAAATCGGGCCGGATTTCGAGAAGGAGCTGATCGACTTCTGCGGCCAACACCTGTCGCGCCAGAAAGTTCCACGCTCCATCGACTTCGCCGAGGAACTGCCGCGCCTGCCCACGGGCAAGCTCTACAAGCGCCTGCTGCGTGACCGCTACTGGGGCGACAAGACGAGCCGGATCGTGTGATCACGGCTCTGCTTCTCCCGCGGCGCGGGAGAAGGCGCGGATTGGGAAAATGGACCGCGAGCCTTCAGGCTCGCAATTGGAATACGGCAATGGGCGACGTTTGTCCCTTCTCCCCGCAAGCGGGGAGAAGGTGGCGCGACGCGCCGGATGAGGGGCCGCGCCGATACATGCGTTCAGGTCGCTTGGGCCCCCCCCCCCCCCCCCCCCCCCCCCCCCGGGGGGGGGGGGGGGGCGCCCCCCCC
>DAIRCS010000217.1:0-5996 GCA_036796555.1 Rhodoblastus sp.
ACGCCGTCACGATGTCGGACCAGATTTTCTTCGGGCCGGCCTTGGCGGCGGCGCGGCCGATGATCAGCGCCCAGTCGCTTTCCTTGCCGAATTCGTCGCGCCACGACCACAGCCGCTTGGTGAAATAGTGCAGCATATGTTCGCGCGTGAAACCGATGGCGCCGTGCGTCTGGTGGGCGATGCCGGCGCCGATGCTGGCGGCCTCGCCGCAGCGCGCCTTTGCGGCGGCGATGGGCAGCAGATTCATGCCGTCGGCGGCGGCTTCGGCGGCCATGTCGGCGGCGGCGTTGGCGGCGGCGGAATGGGCGGCGAGCATGGCGAGATTGTGCTGGATCGCCTGGAATTTGGCGATGGGCTTGCCGAACTGCACGCGCTCGCCGGCGTATTGCAGCGTGATCTCCAGCGCGCGCGACAGGGCGCCGGCGATCTGGTTGGCGCGCATGGCGGCGCCGAAGGCGCGCAGCGTCTCGGCGTTGACGCCATTGTCTGCCGGCGCGACGTCGCCGCCGCCGAGATCGCAGGCGAAGGTCACGTCGTCGCGCGGCTCCATCGCCAGATTGCGACCCTGCGCGATCTCGCAAATTTTCGGGTCGACGCGCGCGACCATGCTTGCGCCGTCGACTTCGGCGAGCACGAGAATCGCGGCCGCGTCGCGCGCGAAGGGCACGCGTTTGGCTTTGCCTTCGAGACGCCAGCCGGCGCCTGTCTTCGTCAGCGCGAGCGTCGAGCCGTTGCTGGCCGGCGCAATCGTCAGCGGTCCCTCGGGCACGGCGAGAGCCGAGCCCGCGAGCCAGCCCGCGAGCATGGTTTCGGCGAGCGGCGCGGGCGCGGCGCGGCTTGCGGCGATGCGCAAGCTCAGGAGCGCGTCCTCGATGGCGAGGCCGGAGCCGCCGGCGCTTTCCGGCAGCAGCGCGCCGGCGAGGCCCGCGTCCGCGATTTCCGTCCACAGCGCAGTCTGGAATTCGCCGTTCTCCGCCGCAGCCAGAACGGATTTGTCGCAGGCTGCGCCGAACAGCTTTTCGGCCATGTCGCGGATCAGGTCGGTCGTCTCGCTCATGTGCTTTCTCTATTTCTTCGCGGTCGGCTGGCTTGCCGGTTGATTTGCGCGCTGCCGCGCCCAGTCTTCGTCGGACCAGTCCAGCATTTGCGACACGCCGGCGCGGGAACCCGCGAGCCAGCGCTTGCCGCCGTCGATCACGATGGTCTCGCCGGTTATGTAACCCGCCATATCCGACACGAGGAAGGCGCAGAGATCGGCAAGTTCGTCATGTTCGCCGTCGCGGCGCAACGGCACGCCCGGGTCGATCTCGTTCGCGCCGCCGGTCGGCGTCAGCCGCGCGCCGGCGCCCTGCGTCGGGAAATTGCCGGGCGCGACCGCGACGAGGCGGACGCCCTGCGGGCCCCATTCGACCGCGAGCGATTTGGTCATCGCGTCGACGCCGGCCTTCGCCATCGCGCTCGGCAGGGTGAAGGCCGCGCCGTGCAGGGCCGACAACGTGAGAATGGAGAGAACGACGCCAGGCTGCCCGTTCTCGATCCAGCGCCTGCCGGCCGCCACGGTGCAATAGGCGGTTCCGTGCAGGCAGGTGTCGAGCACGGCGTCGATCGCGCGCGAAGACAGCTTGTGCGATTGCGCGAGGAAATTGCCCGCGGCGTTGTTGACGAGAATGTCGAGCCTCTTTTGCGCGACATGATCGATCATCGTTTCGACGGAGGCTGCGTCGCGAATATCGCATTGCTCGATTTCGACGAAGCGGCCGAATTTCTGCGCGAATTCCTGCGCCGTGTCCTGAAGAACCTCGCGGCGTCGGCCGCAGATGACGAGGTCCGCGCCCAATTGCATGAATCGCGCGCCGATCGCCTTGCCGAGGCCCGTGCCGCCGCCCGTGACGAGCGCGCGCTTGCCCTTCAGCAGGTCGGCTTGAAAACCTCCGGCCATGTCTCCGTCCCGTCAGCAGCCGACATTAGCGATTGGCTCGGCCGCATTTTCGTATCATAATTTTGTAGGGCGATTTTCGGACAAGTCGCGCGCGGACGCAAGTGCGCAGCCATAATCCACGGGAGGAACATCCATGAACGACATGAGCGTGAAATCATCGGGCTTCGGGCTCAACCCCGCTGACGAACTCAACGATCTCCGCATGTCCGAGAAGGCCAAGCCGCTCTACGACCACGTGCGCAAGTTTCTGAAGGAGACGGTCGCGCCGATGCAGGTCGAATATGACGCGCTCGGCAAGGGCAAGACGGATCGCTGGAGCTTTGCGCCGGGGCAGCTCGAATGCCTGCAGAAGGCCAAGGACAAGGCGAAGGCGGAGGGCCTTTGGAACTTCTTCCTGCCGGACGCCGAGACGGGCGAGGGCCTGAGCAATCTCGACTACGCCTTCATCGCCGCCGAACTCGGCAAATATCCGCTCGGCTCGGAAGCGATGAACTGCTCGGCGCCCGACACCGGCAATATGGAAGTGCTGGAGCGCTGCGGCACCAAGGAGCAGAAGGACAAGTGGCTGAAGCCGCTGCTCAATGGCGAAATCCGCTCGGCCTATGTGATGACGGAGCCGAACGTCGCTTCGTCGGACGCCAAGAACATTTCGACGACGGCGAAGCTCGACGGCGACGAATGGGTCATCAACGGCGAGAAATATTACATTTCCGGCCTCGGCGACCCGCGCTGCAAGATTCTCATCGTGATGGTGAAGACCAATCCGGACGCGCCGGCTTCCAAGCAGTTCTCGCAGATCCTCGTGGCCCGCGACACGCCCGGCGTCGAGGTGATCGGGCCGATGCACGTGTTTGGCCACGATCATGCGCCGCGCGGGCACATGCACATGCGCTTCAACAATGTGCGCGTGCCGAAAGCCAACGTTCTGCTCGGCGAGGGCAGGGGCTTCGAAATCTCGCAGCTCCGCCTCGGCCCCGGCCGTATCCACCATTGCATGCGCACGATCGGGAAGGCGGAAAAGGCGCTCGACCTGATGGTGGAGCGCGGGCTGACGCGCGAAGCCTTCGGCAAGAAGCTCGCGCATCTCGGCGGCAACCTGCAGATCATCGCGCAGGCGCGCTGCGAGATCGAGGCCATGCGCCTCATGGTGCTGAAGGCGGCCAAGGCGATGGACGTGCTCGGCAACAAGGAAGCGCGCGTATGGGTGTCGATGGTGAAGGCCATGGTGCCGGAGCGCGCCTGCAAGATCATCGACCAGGCGATCCAGATGCACGGCGCGACCGGCATTTCCAACTGGACGCCGCTCGCCGAAATGTACACCGACGTGCGTCACCTGCGCTTCGCCGACGGTCCGGACGAAGTGCACTGGATGGTGGTGGGCCGCAACGAAGTGACGAATCGCTGAGGTTATCGCTCCCTTCTCCCGCTTAAGCGGGAGAAGGTGTCGCGCGAGAGCGCGACGCATGAGGGGCGCGCCGCTGCCCGCACGCCCGTCGCAATCGCGGCGCTCTCACCCGCCCCGGCTTCGCCGGGCCACCCTCTCCCGTTTCACGGGAGAGGGAAGAATTTCGCCTCACCGCTTCGGGAACGGCCCCGCGATCACGATTTCGCTGACCGGCTTGCGCGCGTTGGGCGCTTCGATCCCCTGCAGTTTTTCCGGCAGGCTCGTCCTGTCGCCGCGCTTGCCGATCGCGATCGCCATTTCGATGTGGCAATCGTCGGGGACGTGCAATTCGTCGCGCGCGTGATCGAAATCGACGCCGATCATGCCGTGCGCGGGCCAGCCGACCGCCGACGCCTCGAGCGCGAGATAGGCCCAGGCGGCGCCGGCGTCGAGCGAATGCGAGCGCGAGGGAACGTGCGCGCCATCCGCGGCCTGCCGCGTCTTGCGCGACACCAGAAAGACGATCGCCGCCGCGTTTTTCACCCAGGGACGATTGCCCTCGGCGAGCAGCGCGTGGAACTTGTCGAAATCCGGCCCGCCGCGTTTCGCGTAGAGGAAAATCCACGGCTGCAGGTTGCTCGCCGACGGCGCCCAGCGCGCCGCCTCGAAAATGCGCATGAGAATCGCATCGGGAATCGCGTCGCCGGTAAAGGCGCGCGGCGACCATCGTTCGAGAAACTGCGGCGAGACGGCGTGGTCCGCCTTACGTGGATTGTGGGAGGTCATGTGGGGGTCGCTCTCCTTCAGCCCGCTCCTGCCAGCGGGGACGCGCGCCGGTGAGGGCGCGGCCGGATTGAGGGACGACAAGCAAACGCGCGCATTGCATCCGCTCTCGCCCCCTCCCGAATGGAGAGTGAGCTATCGCCCCTTGCCCGGAATCTTATTGAAGGGCGCGTCCTTGTCCACCCGGATATCGCCGGGCAGGCCCAATACGCGCTCGGCGATGATGTTGCGCAGGATTTCATCAGTCCCGCCCTCGATGCGGGTGGCCGGCGAGCGCAGCAGCATGGCCATGAACAGGCCGGCTTCGTCGACGCCGGGCTGCGTGCGCAGCGCGCCCATCGGCCCCTCGAGCTCGAGCGCGAATTGCGCGATATCCTGCATGGTCGCGCCCGCGACCAGCTTGCCGATCGAATTTTCCGGCCCGGGCCGCTCGCCGCGCGACAGCGCCGAGATGGCGCGGTAGGCGGTGTATTTGAGGCCGTTCGCCTTCGTCGCCCAGTTTGCGAGCTTCGCGCGCACCGCGCGATTGTCGATGGCCGCGCTCTCGCCCATCGGCAGCCGCGCGCAGAGATCGAAGAGTTCCGGGAAGCCCGTGGGCATGCCCGAGCCGATCGACAGGCGCTCGTTCATCAGCGTGGTGAGCGAGACGGTCCAGCCTTCGCCGACCTTGCCCAGCCGCTGGTGGTCGGGAATGCGGACGTCGTTAAAAAAGACCTCGTTGAACTCCGACTGGCCATTCGCCTGCCGGATCGGGCGAATCTCGACGCCCGGGCTTTTCATGTCCAGGAAGAACATGGTGAGGCCCTTGTGCTTCGGGACATCGGGATCGGTGCGCGCGATCAGCAGGCCCCAGTCCGAATGATGCGCGCCCGAGGTCCAGATCTTCTGGCCGTTGATCACCCAGTCGTCGCCGTCCTTTTCCGCGCGCGTGCGAAGCCCCGCGAGATCGGAGCCGCCGGCGGGCTCGGAGAAGAGCTGGCACCAGATTTCCGCGCCGGACGCGAGCGGCGGCAGGCGCGCCTTCTTGTGGTCCTCGTTGGCGAAGGCCATGACGGTCGGCCCGCACATGCCGTGGCCGATGATGAACAGGCCCGACAGCTTGCCGAAGACGCCTTCCTCCTGCCCCCAGATCACGCGCTCGATCGGGCTCGCGCCGCGCCCGCCGTATTCTTTCGGCCAGTGCAGGCAGGCCCAGCCGGCGTCGGCCTTCTTCTTCTGCCACGCTTTTGAGGCCGCGACGATGTCGCCGGATTTCAGCACGACGCGGCCGAAGGGCGAGGCGCGCAGATCGGCCTCGTATTCGCGGGGCGCGTTGGCCTCGATCCACGCGCGCGCTTCGGCGCGGAAGGCGGCTTCGGAGGGGGTGTCGTCGAAGTTCATGTAAACCCCGGATGTCATCCCCGACGCGCGCAGCGCGATCGGGGATCCAGAACAATGATTGTCGTTGTGGCTCTGGATCCCCGCTTGCGCGGGGATGACAGACCTCTCACCGCCCCTTGGTCGGGATCTGGTTGAACGGCGCATCCTTGTCGACGCGGATGTCGCCCGGCAGGCCGAGCACGCGCTCGGCGATGATGTTGCGCATGACTTCGTCCGTGCCGCCGGCGATGCGCATGCCGATCGCGCCGTAGAGCATCTGGTAGAGCTTGCCGGCCGGACTCGCGTCGTCGCGCGCGACCGCGCCGAGCGAATCGAGCATTCGCGCGTCGCTGGTCGCTTCGATCCGGGCGAAATGCGCGGTCATTCGGCGGTGCGGGCCTTGAGCTTGTTGAGCGCGCGCCAGGCATAGGCCTTGACCAGGTTCTGGCCGGGGTGGCGCGCGGGCAGGCCGGGCTTCATTCCGGCCCGGCGCAGCAGCGCGTTGAAGGCGTGCGCGTCCATCTCGCGATA
>DAIRCS010000218.1:0-5910 GCA_036796555.1 Rhodoblastus sp.
TGCGCTCGACATTGGCGAGATTGGTGCGGCCGGGCACGACGGCGCGGATCGGCAGCGCTCCCTGGGCGTCCGGCGAGAGCGCCGGCAGGTCGGACAGGCGCGACACCGGCGTCGAGCGCGGGATCAGCAGGCCCGTCTGCGAGGGATCGATCTGTGTCCACAATTCGTAGGTCGCCTGCAGCGAGCAGTCGACGCGATGCCGCTGCTCGGCGGTCAGGCGGATGGAATTGAAGCCGGCCTGCAGCGCATTGGGCGGAATGTCGAAGGTGAACGTCTTGACCGAATGGGTGGCGCGGATATTGGCGCGCCCGACCACCACGTCGTTGATCGAGAGCGTCAGATACGACGCCTCGGGCATGACCGAAACGGCCGAGAGATAGCCGACCTGGAACTTGATCGGCAGACGCGCTTGGTCGCCGGTGACGTAGACCGGCCATTCGGACGATGCGATTTCGCCCGCGAGGCGGAAGCCCTGGATGTTGTTCGTGAGGTGCCGAAGCGTCGAACCGCTGGCCGAGGCGATGCTGGCGGCCGCGATCGGAGCGGCAAGGCTCGGCGCGGGCTGCGCATAGACAGGCGCGGGCGCGGGCGCAAGCGCTGGCGCAGGCGTCGGAGCAAACGCCGGAGCGGGCGTCGGGACAGCCGGCTGAGGCTGCTGGGCGAAGGTCGCGGCGGGCGCGGGCGCTGCGACCGGCGTCTGGGCGGGCGCAGCGGACTGCATCGGCGCCGGCGCGCGCAAGACGGGCGCGGCCGGCGGCGCAGGCGCAGCGCGCTCGGCGAGCGGCGCGGGTTGCGGCTGAGCCGGCGCCGGCGACGGCTGCGAGCTGTAGGGCACAACGCGCGACAGGCTCGGCGGCGCGGTCGTGAAGATCGCCTGCGCGAGACACGCGTCCGCCTGCGCCGCCAGCAAGGCGGTCGTCAGAATGAGGAATTGGACGCTTCTACGCATGCGTGCTCGAACGGATCCCTGTCAGGCGGATTGCTTCATTTGTGTATTGGCCTCGGCGGCGGCGGGTTGCGGCGCCTTGCCCATGGCCGCGAACCGGCGCAGCCAGGAAATCGACGTCTGCGGCGGCGCTTCGGGCGCGGCTGCTTCCTTCTTCTCCTTCTCGCGCTTGAGCAGGTAGGAAACGGCGCGGATCGGCTCCGTCAGCCCCCACCAGATAAAGCGGCCGGAACCTACAAAGACGTTCTTGTGCTTGCGCCGCGTCGCGAGGAACGAAGGCAACGCCTCGGAATCGGCGTACATGAGGTCGGCGAGCACGTAATATTCGTCGGGCTCCATGGCCGAGAACTCGAAGCCGTAGACGGCCTGGTCGCCAGCGCCCGTCTGATGCACGAAGGTCAATGGCAGGGTCTCGTCCTTCACGATCTCGCCGAGCGGATCGATCGCCAGTCGACCGGTCGTGGCGCCTTTCTCGAAAGTCAGCGCGGACAATTCGGGGGAGCCGGCGAGCGAGACCCCGCCTGCCGAAACGTCCTTGATCTTCACGCGGATGTTCGTGTCGCCGACAGCCAGCGTGCCCTCGCGCGTGACGGCGAGGCGGGGATGGCGGTCCGGCTGCTTGCGTTCGGCCACCGCGCCGAGCGCGGCGCCGGCGATCATCATGTTGAACAGGTTCCAGAGGCCGACGACAAGCATCAGATTGTCGACGCCCGGCTCGAACAGGTAGCGGTAGAGGGCGACGAGACCCGCAGCGAAGAGTAGCCCGTAAATTGCGAAAAACGGCCAAGCGAGTTCCGACAGATGGTCCTCGTCCAGCGTGAGGCCTTTCGCCGTCACGTTGAACGTCGGCTTGCGAGGGCTCATGACGACGGACACGATCGCCTTCGCCAGGAACACGCCCTGCACGTATTCGTAGAGCTCGGACACCCACGGCCAGCGCACGCGGCCGTAGAGGTAGTTCTGGAGCATGATGTTGACGATCATGTAGGTCGCCGTATAGGCGATCGCCTCGTCCAGGTTCGAGACGAAAATCTTGATGTCGAAGAAGATGTGCGTCAGCGGCGCGAACATGAAGATCATGCGCGGCACGGGGAAGAACCAGAAGGTCATGCTCGACAGATAGGCGACGCGCTGAATGAGCTTCAAGCCCTTCTTGAGGGCCGGGTTCTTCAGCATCAGGATCTGGAACATGCCCTGGCACCAGCGCGATCTCTGGCCGATGAAGGACGTGAAGGTCTCCGGCTGCAGGCCGGCGATCAACGGCTTGTCGACGTAGACGCTGTTCCAGCCTTTGGAATGCAGTTCGAACGCGGTCTCGCAATCCTCGGTGATGGTGATGCCCGAGAAGCCGCCCGTCGTCTCCAGCGCCGCGCGGCGCAGCAGCGCCGCCGAGCCGCAGAAGAAGGAGCCGTCCCACTTGTCGAGGCCGCGCTGCGTGACGCCGTAGAACATCTCGTTCTCCGACGGCATTTCGTGGAAGGTGCGCAGGTTCTTCTCGATCGGGTCCGGATTGAGGAAGACGTGCGGCGTCTGGACGAGGAAGGTCTTGGGGTCCTTCGCGAAATAGCCGACCGTCTCGCGCAGGAAGGCGCGGAAAGGCGCGTGATCGGCGTCGAAGACGACGACGATGTCGCCCTTCACGTGGCCGAGCGCATTGTTCATGTTGCCGGCCTTGGCGTGCTCGTTGCGCTTGCGCGTGAGATAGATGGCGCCGAGCCGCGCGCACAGGGCCTGCAACGAAATGCGCCGCTGGCGGGCGGCTTCGGCCTTGGCGGGATCCTTGTCGTTGCACTTCTGGTCGGTGCCGCCGTCGTCGAGCAGCCAGACGTTCAGCTTGTCGGCCGGATAGTCCATGGACTTGGCCGCCGCCACCGTGGTGGCGAGGATATATTCGTCCTCGTTATACGTAGGGATGAAGACGTCGACGACCGGCAGCTTGTCGTCGTCCTCGCGCGGCAGGCGCGGGCGGACCAGCGGATCGGCGTTGATGACCAGGCTGATCGACAGGATCAGCGTGCAATACATTTCCGCGATGATCAGCACCATGCCGATGCCGAAGGCGAGCGGATCGCTCGCCGGCGGCAGCGTGCTCGTCCAGCGCCAGTACATGTAGCGAATGACGACGAAGCTCGCGAGCGCGAGGAAGAACTGGCGCGCGACGAGACCGCGGCCGAAGATCCAGATGACGACGAGGCCGACGATGACCGTCGCGCTCAGCGCGAGCTGGCTGTGCACGCTGACCGGCTGCGTAAGCAGAACCAGGGCCAGAAGCCCGGACACTCCCCACGCTATGGCGCGCATTGTCGCCGACATCCAACGCAACTCCCTGACGCTAGGACAAGACTTTAGCCGCGACGATTTACCCTTCGGTTAACGTAACCGGAGGCTGAACGAGACAGGTGGAGAAGGGCATTTTCTGTTAAGAATCCGTGCCTTCCGGACCCGGTCCGACGGCCCCGAACCAGCGCTTCCGGCCTGTCTTTCAGGCCCAGCCGCCTCGTCGTCGCAGCCAATCGTGACGCAGCGTTCGCGATAGCCGTCGGCCGTTTAAGAATTGATTGACGCCGGACCTCAGAAGCCGAGGCGCGCGTCGAGAATGCCGTAGATGCCGCTGCCGCGGACCTTGTCCACCAGCACGCCGCCCGACGCGCCAACCTGCAGCATCGAGAATTTCGCCCCCGTCATGTGCAGGCCGACGCGCCACTGCTGGAAGAAGTCGTCGCCCATGAACACGGCTTCCGGGCCGACGTAGAGCTGCGGCGCGAGGGCGTAACCCGCCTTCAGGCGCGCGTAATAGGCACTGTGGAAGCTGGAGAAGGATGCGACGCCCGAAAACATCGTGTAGTCGGTCGGCCGGTAGTTGAAATCGACCGCGATCTTCATCCCCGCGCCCTTGCCCACGGACGTATTCGCCGAATCATATTTGTCGATCGAGTTGTTGTCGTAGTTCGCGCCGCCATAGACGCCGAAGGAGGCGCGCGCCGTCACCCACTCGTAGCCGATCATGAACGACACGTCGGACTGTGTGCCCTTGATCGTGCCGAGCGTTGAATTCGTATAGGAATACTGGCCGACCACCCCGCCCAGCCGCAGCCGTATGCCCGATTCGTCCAGCCCGGTGAACGGCGCGATCGTGGCGATGGCGGTTGCGAACCGCGAGCCCTTGGTGTCGGCGGTGACGGCGAAGTCGATCGCGGCGCCGAAGCTTTCCTTCGCCACGGGCGCGCCGACATAGTCGGCCGATTTCGAGACCGGCGCATAGGAGGTGTAGACCGGCTCGGTCTGCGGCTGGAAGGCTGCGATATAGGCGGTCGGCGCGACGGGCTGCGAGCCCTGCGCGCCCGTGTACCAGTCGGTCGCGTGCGCGACGCCGGGCGCCAAGATCGCCAATGCCGTCAGAATGACCGGACCCGAACGCATGAACCGACGCTCCCGGGGAGGACGCGAACGCGCCTCTCCTTCCCTTGCGTCGCAGCATGGTTCCGCCGCGTAAGAGACGAGTTAATTCAAATTGGCGATCAATCGATATGTCTAAAATCGGCTTAACCGTGCAGGCGCAGCATCGTCCCCGCCGAAGCGCATGTCGCGGTTTGGGCCCGGCAACGCTAGGCTCGCAGCCCGGGTGACAAATCGTTAACCGACCTGCCGTTCCTGCCCCGCCCAGAATTTCGCCCGCAGCGCCTTCTTGTCCACCTTGCCGACCGGCGTCATCGGCAGGGCGTCGACGAACTCCACGCGCTTGGGCGCATGGGCCGCCCCCTTTTTCTCTTTCACCAGCGCGATCAGTTCGTCGGCGCTCGGCTGTTCGCCCGGCTTGCGCACCACCATGGCGACGACCGCCTCGCCCCATTTTTCATCCGGCGCGCCGATCACGCTCGCCATGGCGACGCCGGCATGGGCCGAGAGCGCGTCTTCCACATCGCGCGGATAGATGTTGAAGCCGCCGGACACGATCATGTCCTTCTTGCGATCGAGGATGAACATGTAGCCGCGCTCGTCCGTGCGCGCGATATCGCCCGTGTGCAGCCAGCCGTTGCGGAAAAGCTCCGCGGTCTGTTCGGGTCGTTTCCAGTAGCTGCCGACGGCATGCGCCGCGCGCACGCAGATTTCACCGGCGCCGCCCGGCGCCACGGGATTGTCCTGATCGTCGAGGATGGCGACGTCGACACTCGCGATCGGAAAGCCGCAGGAGGCGAAGAGTTCGGGCCGCCTGGCGTCGTGGTCGGCCTTGCGCAGCACCGAGATCGGATAGCATTCCGTCTGGCCATAAAGCTGCGAGAAGACCGGACCGATGCGCTTGAGCCCCTCCTCCAGCCGCGCCGGCGACATGGGCGATGCCCCGTAGAGCAGCAGTTCGAGCGAGGACAGGTCCGTGCGGTCCAGGTCGGGATGGTCGAGCAGCACGTAGATCATCGTCGGCACGAGCAGCGTCATGTTGATCTTTTCGCGCGCGATCGTGTCGAGAACGGCTTTCGGATCGAAACCTTTCATTAAGTATATCGTCCCGCCCAGCATCAGGCACGGCAGGATCTTCGTGCCGGCGACATGGCTCATCGGCGCGATGACGAGATAGCGCGGCGAATCCGGAATTTCGAAATCCGAGAGGATCGCAGTCGTGTAGCTGGCGTTCTGCGCGTGATTGCGCAGCGCGCCTTTCGACTTGCCCGTCGTACCGCCCGTATAGTTCAGGATGGCGACATCGTCCGGCCGCGCGATATCGCGGGCGTTCGCGGCGCCGACCGCAGCCGCGGCGGCCAGGAGGTCGAGCGCATAGTCCGTCTTGCCGAGCGAGAATATCGCGCGCAGCGCGGCCTTCGCGCGAACGGCAATCTCTGCGCCGCGCGTGAGAAAATTCGCGTCGTCCACCAGCAGCGCCGTGCATTCGCCATCCACGATCTGCTCGACTTGGTCGTCGAGCGAGCCGAGCGGATGCAGCCAGGTGATGCTCATGGCGCAGGATTGCG
>DAIRCS010000219.1:0-5705 GCA_036796555.1 Rhodoblastus sp.
TGAGCGAGCCGACGCAGAGCAGCACGGTGACGATGACGAAGCCGATCGAGACTTCGTAGGACACCATCTGCGCCGCGGCGCGCAGCGCGGAGAGGAAGGGATATTTCGAGTTCGAGGCCCAACCGGCCATGATGATCGAATAGACGCCCAGCGAGGAGACCGCGAAAATGTAGAGGATGCCGACGTTGATGTCGGCGACGACCCAGCCCTCGTTCACCGGGATGACCGCCCAGGCCATCATGGCGAGGACGACGCCGACGAGCGGCGCCAGGATGAAGACGACCTTGTTGGCGCCGGCGGGGAAGACCGGCTCCTTCAGGATGAACTTGGCGAAATCGGCGAAGGGCTGCAGCACGCCCCAGGGGCCGACGACATTCGGACCGCGCCGCAGATGCACCGCGCCCCAGACCTTGCGCTCGCCGTAGATCAGCACCGCCGTCGAGAGCAGCACGCAGACCAGCAGGATCAGGCTTTTGACAAAGCCCCAGAGGACGGGCCAGAGCCAGGCATGTTCGGTCATCGGGCTCACTCCGCCGCGTGTTTGTAGCCGCCCGCGGCGACGGCCGAACATTCCGCCATGACGGCGGAGGCGCGCGCGATCGGGTTGGTCAGGTAGAAGTCGTCGACCGCCGAACCGAACGCCTTCTTGTCCATGGCGCCGCCGAGGCCGGCGAGCGCCTTGACGTCGTCGGCGTTCGCCGCGACGACGTCGTCCTCGTGCCCGTAGACTGGATGCGCGGCGACGAGCGCGGCGCGGAGCTGCGCCAGCGAGTCGTAGGGCAGTTTCTTGCCGAGCACGTCCGACAGCGCGCGAAGAATCGCCCAGCCCTCGCGGGCGTCGCCCGGCGGGAAGCAGGCGCGGTCCGAGCGCTGCACGCGGCCTTCGGTATTGGCGTAAAGGCCAGACATTTCCGTATAGGCGGCGCAGGGCAGGATGACGTCGGCGCGATGCGCGCCGCGGTCGCCATGCGTGCCGATGTAGACGACGAAGGCGCCGGGCGCGACGTCGATCTCGTCGGCGCCGAGGTTGAACAGCAGGTCGACGCCGCCGGGATTGGTCATGGCGATCGCGTCGAGGCCGTCCTCGCCCGGCGTGAAGCCGACATCGAGGCCGCCGACGCGCGAAGCCGCGGTGTGCAGCACGTTGAAGCCGTTCCACCCGTCCTTGACCATGCCCATGTCGAGGGCGGCCCTGGCGAGCGCCGCGAGGACCGCCTTGCCATCGGGACGCGCGAGCGCGGCCGCGCCGACGATCATCATCGGCTTCGCCAGGTCCTTCGGCGCCTTGTTGACGAATTCGGCGATGCTGTCGGGGCCCGCGCCGAAATGTTCATAGGCGTAGGTCAGGTCCGCGCGCTCGCCGATCACGCCTGTCATGAACTTGCCGGCGCGCTTGCGCTTGAGGATGCGCGCGTTGAGGACGGGCGCCTCCTTGCGCGGGTTGGAGCCGACGATGACGAGCGCGTCGGCCTCCTCGATGCCCGCGATCGTCGTGTTGAAAATGTAGGACGCGCGGCCGAGCGCCGGATCGAGCTTCGAGCCGTCCTGCCGGCAGTCGAGGTTCTTCGAGCCGAGGCCCTCGACGAGCTGCTTCAACGCGAACATCTCTTCGACGCTGACGAGATCGCCGGCGAGCGCGCCGATCTTTTCAGGCGCGACGGTTTTCGTCTTGGCGGCGACGGCGGCGAAAGCCTCGCCCCAGGAAGCCGCGCGCAGCCTGCCGTTCTCGCGCACGTAGGGGCGGTCGAGGCGCTGGCGCTTCAGGCCGTCGACGATCTGGCGCGTCTTGTCGGAAATCCATTCCTCGTTCACCGCGTCGTTCACGCGCGGCAGAATGCGCATGACCTCGCGGCCGCGCGTATCGATGCGGATCGCGGAGCCGACGGCGTCCATCACGTCGACGCCCGGCGTGCGGTTCAGTTCCCACGGGCGCGCCTTGAAATTCTGCGGCTTGGGCAGCAGCGCGCCGACCGGGCAGATGTCGGCGATATTGCCCGACAGTTCCGACTTCATCGCGGTCTGGAGATAGGTGGTGATCTCCATGTCCTCGCCGCGGTAGATCGCGCCCATGTCCGACGTGCCGGCGACTTCCGCGGTGAAGCGGACGCAGCGCGTGCAATGGATGCAGCGGTTCATCGAGGTCTTGACCAGGGGACCGATGTATTTGTCGGTGACCGCGTGCTTGTTCTCGCCGAAGCGCGAGGAATCCACGCCATAGGCCATGGCCTGGTCCTGCAGGTCGCACTCGCCGCCCTGATCGCAGATCGGACAGTCGAGCGGATGGTTGATCAGCAGGAATTCCATCACGCCTTCGCGCGCCTTCTTCACCATCGGCGAATTGGTCAGCACGACGGGCGGCTCGCCGTTGGGACCCGGGCGCAGGTCCTTCACGGCCATGGCGCAGGAGGCGGTGGGCTTGGGCGGTCCACCCTTCACTTCCACCAGGCACATGCGGCAATTGCCGGCGATCGACAGGCGCTCGTGATAGCAGAAGCGCGGAATTTCCTTGCCCGCTTCCTCGCACGCCTGCAGCAGCGTGAACTCGGGCGGGACGTCGATCTCGATGCCGTCGACGATGAGCTTCGCCATGATCCTACTCCGCCGCCACGCCGATGGGCTCGACCGGCTCATGCGGCGCGCGCGCCGAATAATCGTCGATCCGCTTCTCGATCTCGTGGCGGAAATGCGTGATGAGGCCCTGGATCGGCCAGGCTGCGGCGTCGCCGAGCGCACAGATCGTGTGGCCCTCGACCTGCTTGGTGACTTCCAGAAGCATGTCGATTTCCGACTTGTGCGCCCTGCCCTCCGCCATGCGATTCATGACGCGCCACATCCAGCCCGTGCCCTCGCGGCAGGGCGTGCACTGGCCGCAGCTCTCGTGCTTGTAGAAATAGGACAGGCGCGCGATGGCGCGCACGATGTCGGTCGACTTGTCCATGACGATGACCGCCGCCGTGCCGAGGCCGGAGCGCAGCTTGGACAACGAGTCGAAATCCATCGGGCAGTCGATGATCTGGTCCGCCGGCACGCAACGCACCGAGGAGCCGCCGGGGATGACGGCGAGCAGATTGTCCCAGCCGCCGCGCACGCCGCCGCAATGCCTGTCGATCAGCTCGCGGAACGGGATCGACATGGCCTCTTCGACGTTGCAGCGCTTGTTCACATGGCCCGAGATGCAGAAGAGCTTGGTGCCCGCGTTGTTCTTGGCGCCGAAGCCCGCGAACCACGCGGCGCCGCGGCGCAGGATGGTCGGCGCCACCGCGATCGATTCCACGTTGTTGACGGTCGTCGGGCAGCCGTAGAGGCCCATGTTGGCAGGGAATGGCGGCTTCATCCGCGGCATGCCCTTCTTGCCTTCGAGGCTCTCGATCAGCGCCGTCTCCTCGCCGCAGATATAGGCGCCCGCGCCGTGGTGGACGTAGAGATCGAACGGCCAGCCGTGAACGTTGTCCTTGCCGATCAGATTGGCGGCGTAGGCCTCGTCGACGGCGCGCTGCAGCGCCTCGCGTTCGTAGATGTATTCGCCGCGCACGTAGATGTAGCAGGCGTGCGCCTCCATCGCGAAGGAGGCGATCAGGCAGCCCTCGATCAGGAGGTGCGGATCATTGCGCATGATCTCGCGGTCCTTGCAGGTGCCGGGTTCGGATTCGTCGGCGTTGACGACGAGATACGACGGCCGCGCCTCCTGCGCCTTGGGCATGAACGACCATTTGAGACCGGTCGGAAAGCCCGCGCCGCCGCGGCCGCGCAGGCCGGACGCCTTCATCTCGTTGATGATCCAGTCCTTGCCCTTGTCGATCAAGCCCTTGGTATTGTCCCAGGCGCCGCGCGCGCGCGCGCCGGCCAAGCCTGCGTCGCCGTAGCCGTAGAGGTTCTGAAAGATGCGGTCCTTGTCTTCGAGCATCGGTCAGCCCTCGAATTTCTTCGCCGCGGCGTCGGCGACGGCTTTTTCGTCGCGCGCGGCCGGCTCGTTGATCGGCGGGACGGTGCGGGTCGCCGGCGGCGCGTCGGGACTGTGCGGCGGATGGCCGATCGATTGCGCGGCGTCGCGCTCGACGCGCGTCTGCGCGGGCTCGAGCGCCGCATGCTCGCGGTCCTGCGCGCGCTTCTCGGCCGCGGCGGCGGCAGGGTCGCCGGCCGATGGCGGCTTCTTCACGCTGATCGGGCCACTGTGGCCGTCGACGCCGTAGAAGCTCGTCAGCGTCGTCAGGCCGCCTTCGGGCTCGGAGGTCATGCGGCCGGTCTGCGAGCCCACGCGCACCGGGCGGCCGGCGGCGAGATCGTCGAGCAGCTTGCCGAAATTCTCGACCGTCAGATCCTCGTAGTAATCGTCGTTGATCTGCACCATCGGCGCATTGCAGCAGGCGCCGAGGCATTCGACCTCGAGCCAGGAGAACATGCCGTCCTCCGTGACCTTGCGCTGCGGGCCGACGCGGCTCTCGAGATAGCCCTTGATATCGTCCGAACCGGCGAGCAGGCACGGCGTCGTGCCGCACATCTGGATGAAATACCTGCCGACGGGCTCGAGATTGAACATGGTGTAGAAGGTCGCGACCTCCATCACGCGGATGTAAGGCATTCCCAGGATATCGGCGACCTTCTCGATCGCGGCGCGCGGCAGCCAGTAATCGTTCTGCTTCTGCGCGAGCCACAGCGCGGAAATGACCGCGGAAGCCTGCTTGCCTTGCGGATATTTGGCGATGACGCGGTCGAGCCTGGCCTGCGTCTCCGGCGTCATCTCGAAGCTGGCGGGCTGGTCTGCGGCGAGGCGGCGAGCGGACATCAGTTCAGGCCTTTCGGCGCATCGGCGTTTCCGCCGCTGCGCGTGTCGGTGATGACGAAATAGAGCGCGACCAGCGCGAGACCGATCAGCACGCCGAAGTCGGATTGCGGCTGCACGAGATTCTCGCCGGCGCTCCAGCGCATGACGAACAGGACGAGCGCGAAGGAGACGCCGCCGGCGATCAGGATATGCGCGCGCTTCTTCAGGGATTCGAGAACGGTCACCGGTCGACCTCCCCGAACACGATGTCGAGCGAGCCGAGGATGGCGGAGACGTCGGCCAGCATGTGCTTCTGGCACATGACGTCCATCGCCTGCAGATGGGCGAAGCCCGGCGCGCGGATCTTGCAGCGGTAGGGCTTGTCGCCGCCGTCCGACACGAGATAGACGCCGAACTCGCCCTTGGGCGCCTCGACGGCCGCATAGACCTCGCCCTCGGGCGTCTTGAAGCCTTCGGTGAACAGCTTGAAGTGGTGGATGAGCGCTTCCATCGAGCGCTTCATGTCCTTGCGCGAGGGCTGCGCGATCTTGTGGTTGGGCGTCTGCACCGGGCCGCGGCCCGTCTCGCTCATCAGCTTGGTGACGCATTGCTTCATGATGGCGGTCGACTGGCGCATCTCCTCCATGCGGATGACCGCACGGTCGTAGCAATCGCCGTTCCTGCCGACGGGGATGTCGAATTCCATTTCCTCGTAGCATTCGTAGGGCTGCGACTTGCGCAAATCCCACGCGGCGCCGGAGCCGCGCACCATCACGCCGGAGAAGCCGTAGTTCCAGCAATCCTCCAGCGTCACCACGCCGATGTCGACGTTACGCTGCTTGAAAATGCGGTTGCCGATGAACAATTCGTCGAGATCGTCGACGACCTTGAGGAAGGGATCGCAGAACTTGCCGATGTCCTCGACGAGCTGGTCCGGCAGGTC
>DAIRCS010000220.1:0-5679 GCA_036796555.1 Rhodoblastus sp.
TAGGCGCCCATCAGCGAGCGCGTCCACGTGTATTCGAGTTGCTTTGTGCGCCAGAGGTCGGACAGGCGGTCGGCCTCGGGGCCGACCAGCGCGCGATGGCGCGCGACTGCGGAATGCACGTCGAACAGCGTGCCGTAGGCGTCGAAAACGTGGAGCATGGGCTCGGTCACGGCGTGGATTCCTTCGCGGCGTCGGCGGGCTTCGCCCGGCGCCGAACGCCCTTCAGCGCCGACAGGTTCAACCGCAGCGCCCTTGCCGCGCCGAGGAAGACGGCGACATAGGCGATCATGCCGACGAAGCCGAGCAGGGCGAGTTCCACGATCGCCGCAAAGCCGCCGAAACGGACGGCGAAGGTCTGCGCCGGCGCGCCGCCGAAGATCACGATCGCCGCCAGCGCCGCAGAGCCGGCCAGGCTCGCGGCGGCGACCTTGATCAGCACGACGTTCGGCTGCAGCGCGTCGGCGCGCACGGCCAGCACGACGAGAATGCCGAAATTGATCCAGGCGCCGACGGCGGTCGCGAGCGCCAGCCCCGGCGCGCCGAGCGGCTTGTAGAGAAAGAGCTTCAGGCCGACGTTGAGCGCGACGGCGATCAGCGAGGCGATCATCGGCGTCGTCGTGTCGCCGCGCGCCTGAAAGCTCGCGCGCGCCGAGGAGATCAGCACGATCGCGAACAGGCCGGCGCCGTAGGCCGCAAGCACCGCGGCGGCGGCCGCGGCGTCGGCGTCCGTAAAGCGTCCGCGCACGAAAACCGCGCGCATGACGAGATCGGGAATGCCGAGGAAGGCGACGAAGAAGGGCGCGGCCAGCGCGATCGTCAGCGCCATCGTGCGGTTCTGCGCGCGCAGCGCTTCTTCCGGCGCGCCCGCCGAAATGGCGCGGCTCATTTCCGGCAGCAGCACCGTGCCGGCGGCGATGCCGATCACGCCGATCGGCAATTGATAGATGCGGTCGGCGTAATAGATCGACGACGGGCCGCCCGTCGGCAGCAGCGAGGAAATGATCGTGTCGACGAACAGCGCGATCTGCACGCCGGCCGAGCCGATCACCGCCGGGCCGAGCGCGCGGAAGAACTGCCGGATGTCGCCGTCCCAGCGCGGGCGCGCGAGACCGGGGGCGACGCCCGCGCGACGCGCGGCGAACTCGAGCTGCGCATATTGCAGCACGCCGGATAGCGTCACGCCGGCGGCGGCCGCATAGGCGGCGTTCGGAAACAGGAAGGCGACCGCGAGCGCCGCGATCATCGTGAGATTGAGCAGCACGGGCGCGAAGGCCGCCGCCGCGAACTTGCCGTTGGCGTTGAGCACGCCCGATTGCAGCGTGACCAGCGTGATGAACAGGAGATAGGGAAAGGTCACGCGCGTCAGCGCGACGGCCAGATCGAACTTGGCCGGATCGCTGCGGAAGCCCGGCGCGAGAAGATCGACCATCAACGGCGTGAACACGAGCGCGAACACGAGCAGCAGCAGTTGCGAGCCCAGAAGCAGCGCGAAGATGCGGCTCGAAAATTTCTTCGCCTCCGCCGCGCCTTCCGTCTCCAGCACGCGCGCGTAGGAGGGCACGAAGGCGGCGTTGAACGCGCCCTCGCCGAAGATGGCGCGGAAATGATTGGGCAGGCGGAAGGCGACGACGAAAGCGTCGTTCATGAAGCCGGCGCCGAGCGTCGCCGCCAGCACGATGTCGCGCACGAAGCCCGTGATGCGCGACAGCAGCGTGAAGCCGCCGACGGAGAGAAGGTTGCGGATCATTCGGCCGCGCGCGGCGTGGCGGTGTCGCGGATCGCGCGGTCGCGTTCGTCGACCGACAGGTGTTCGGCGACGATGTAGAGCGGGCGTCCTTTCACCTCGGCGAAGATGCGGCCGACATATTCGCCGAGAATGCCGAGCGACATGAGCTGGACGCCGGACAGGAAGCTGATCGACACGATCAGCGAGGCGTAGCCGGGCACGTCCGTTCCATGCAGGAGCGTCGACACGACCATGTAGACGGCGGCGAACAGCGAGAGGAACGAGACCGTCATGCCCACGAAGGTCCACACCATCAGCGGCACGGTCGAAAACGACATGAGCCCGTCGAGCGCGAAGCGCGTCAGCTTGCGATAGGTGAATTTCGATTCGCCATGCGCGCGGTCGGCGGCCGTGTAGGGCACGCCGGTCGACTTGAAGCCGATCCAGGAATAGAGGCCCTTGTTGAAACGCGCGCGCTCGCGCATGCGCATCAGCGCGTTGACGGCCTTGCGGTCGAGCAGGCGGAAATCGCCGGCGCCGGGCGGCAGGCTCGTTTCGCCCAGCCGCGCGAACAGCCGGTAGAAGCGCTGCGTGAGCGCGCGCCGCAACGCCGAGTCGCTCGCGCGGTCGCTGCGCAGCCCGTAGACGTTACCGTAGCCCTCGCGCCATTTCGCGACCATGTCGGCGATGGCTTCCGGCGGATGCTGGAGATCGGCGTCCATGATGACGACGGCGCGGCCGCGCGCATGGTCGAGGCCGGCGGCGATGGCCACCTCCTTGCCGAAATTGCGGCTGAAGGAAATGGCGTCGACGCGGGGGTCGCGCGCATGTTCGGCGCGCACGGCCTGCATCGTGCCGTCGCGCGAGCCGTCGTCGACGAAGATGATCTCGTGCGAGGCGGCGCAGCGCTCCAGCACGGGCGTCAGCCGCTTGATCAGCAACGGAACGTTGTCGGCCTCGTTGTAGACGGGCACGAGGATGGTCAGTTCCGGTATCTTGTGGGCCTCGGGGGCCAAGGGCGTCTCCGGCGAAATGCTCTGCTCCTTGGCGACTAGGCTTAGAGCGCGCGACGGCAAAGGGGAAGGCGGATTTTGGCGGGCCGCCTTTCGAGGCCGCGCTTGTTGATCTTGCCGCCTGAACCGGCGATGAAAATCGCCTGGGCGGCCGTCTCGGCCCGCCGGACGGAGAACATGGCCGGCTTCGACTTCATTCTGTGCGCCGACGATTACGGCATGACGGAAGCCGTCAGCCGCGGCCTGCTCGAGGTCGCCGCCGCCGGCCGCATTTCGGCCGCCTCCGCCATGGCCTCGCTGCCCGACTGGCGCCGCGCGGCGCGCGACTGGGAGCGCACGCGTCCGTCTGTCGACCTAGGTTTGCACGTCACGCTCACCGTCGGCGCGCCGCTCGGCGCCATGCCGCGCCTCGCGCCCGGCGGCGAATTGCCTCGCCTCGGCGCGCTCGCGGCCGCAGCCCTCGCGCGCCGCCTGCCGCGGGACGAAATCGAGGCCGAGATCGGCCGCCAGATCGACGCGTTCTGCGACGCGACCGGCGCCGCGCCCACGCATGTCGACGGCCATCAGCATGTCCATGTCCTGCCGGGCGTGCGCGGCGCGCTGTTCGCCGCGCTCGCGCGGCGCGATCTGCTCGCCGTTCCCGTGCGCGACAGTTCCGACGCGCCGGCCCGCATCGCGCGCCGGCGCGCCTTCTCGGCCAAGGCGATGAAGGTGAATGCGCTGGCCGCGGGCTTTCGCGGCGCCGCGCGGCGCGCCGGCCACACGCTGAACCAGGGCTTCGCCGGCTATTCGGATTTCTCGCCCGAACGCTACGACGCAAGGCAGTTCGGCGCCTATCTGACGGCGCCCGGCCCGCGCCATCTCGTCATGTGCCACCCCGGCCGCGTCGACGACGCCCTGCGCCGCCTCGATCCCGTCAGGGAAGCGCGCGAGCGCGAGCGCGCGTTTTTCCTCTCGGACGAATTTGCGGACCTGCTCGCCGCGCGCGGCGCGCGCCTGGCGCGTCATGCGGCGTGGTTAACGCGGCCTTAACCGCGGCGGGCCACACTTGCGCCCTCATGAGTCCCGGCGCGCGCCTGCGCCGTCGCTTCAAGCCAGAGCCGCGCATGAATTTCAGCACGCTTTTCGACCGGAGCCGGGCGCATATCGCGGGCGATTCCGGCAAGTCGGATTCGATCCGCAACCGCATCGTCATGGTCGCCTCGGGCCTCGTGGCCGCACTCGCCCTCGCCAGCGCCCTGATCGCCAATTGGTACACCTGGCAGGGCGCGCGCCACGAATTGCTGGACCGCAACGCCAGCCAGCTCAACATCGTCGCGCCGGGCCTCGCCGACGCGGTTGCGAACGGCGACAAGCAGGCGGTCGAGCGGCTGCTCGTGGGGTTCCTCAACCACGAATCGATCGGCGCCGCCATCGTGCTCGGTCCCGACGGCAAGGTCTTCGCTTCGACGCGGCGCGATCGCCTGTCGGCGCCGCCGGACGAAGCCCTGCGCGATATCTCGCTGCGTTCGGGCGTGGGCACGACCATGCGGCAGTCGACGATGACGCTCGATTCGGGCGCGGTGCTGGTCCAGTCGCTGACGCGGGGCGACGGCCAGCCGGGCGGCCGCTTCGCCGTCGCGCTCGGATTCGGGCCGACGGACGCGGCGGCGTTGCGCGACCTCGTGTTCTGGCTCGCCGAAGCCCTGATCACGGTCGCCGCCGTCGCGGTCGTCCTGCATCATCTGGTCGGCAAGGTCGTCGCCCCGTTGACGCAGCTCTCCGGCGTCATGACCGATCTCGCGGAGGGCGACCTCGGCGTCGAGATTCCCCACCGCCGCCGCAAGGACGAGATCGGCGATCTCGCGCGCTCCATCGAAGTCTTCAAGCAAGGTCTCGTGGATCGGCAGAACCTGCAGTCGGCCGCCGACAACCGGCTGGAGAACGACCGCGCGCGCCGCCTTTCGCTCGAGACGATGATCGACGCCTTCCGCGCGACCGTGAGCGGCCTGCTGTCGCATGTGTCGAGCCACGCCGAGCAGATGGCGGTCGCCGCCGATAGCCTGTCGACCATCGCGCGCGACAGCAACGGGCGCGCGGAAGCTGCCGCCTCCGGCACGAGCGAGGCCTCGCGCAATGTCGCCACCGTCGCGCGCGCCTCGGAGGAATTGTTCCAGTCGATCACCGAGATCGAGACCCAGATCGGGCGCGCGCGCCAGCACGTGCAGGACGCCTCCAGCACGACGACGGTCACCGCCGGCGCGATCGGCGGACTTGCCGAAAAGGCCAACGCCATCGGCGAGATCGTCGGCCTCATCCAGGCGATCGCGGCGCAGACCAATCTGCTCGCGCTGAACGCCACGATCGAGGCCGCGCGCGCCGGCGGCGCCGGCCGCGGCTTCGCCGTGGTCGCGCAGGAGGTGAAGGCGCTCGCGGGACAGACCGCCCATGCGACCGAGCGCATCGCCGAGCATGTCGCCGCGATCCAGCACGCGACGTCGACCTCCGTGGAGGCGATCGGCGCGATCACCGCGACGATGAAGGATGCGGAAAGCTTCACGGCCTCGATCGCGGTCGCGGTCGAGGAGCAGGCGGCCGCCACCAACGAGATCGCGCGCAGCGTCAGCGAGGCCGCGCGCGGGGCCGAGAGCGCGGCGACCAACATGAAGCAGTTGAGGATGACGGTCGGCGAGACCGACCAGTCCGCCGCGCAGGTCCATCAGGCCGCCGACGACATGGCGATGCAGTCGCGCCGGCTCAACGACGCCATCGAGGATTTTTTGCGCAAGGTCGCGGCCGCCTGAGGCGACGCCGATCGCGCAACAAAAAAGCCCGGGCCGAACGCCCGGGCTTTTCCGTTGGAGAGCGTATCGCTCAGCGCGTCTTCTGGAACATCTGGTCGACGTATTCCCAGTTCACGAGATGGTCGACGAAGGCCTTCAGATAGTCGGCGCGGCGGTT